>DASPLH010000112.1:0-21618 GCA_035627675.1 Clostridia bacterium | reverse complement strand
TTGCCGCCGAAGCCACGCAGTCGGCGGAACAGGTGGCGCAGCCGCCGTCAACCGCCGCGGTCAACAGCGAGCGCATTGCCTCAGTCGTGCACTGCATTTTCGACCGCTACAAAGAGCAGATGATCTCGGACATCGCCAAAGAGCTCTCGCGCGACGGCGAGTAACTTTGTACGACGCGGCGCAGCCGACGACCGACGACTGACGACCAGCAGGTGCCCCACCTTCGCTAAGCCAAGGCGGGGTAGTTCTCCTGTCCTGCGCGACGTTTGCTAAACTCAAGGTTTATCCAGCGTTCCGCTCTACAGGGACTACTTCATCTATGCCGCACGAGCTTCCGAAAGCCTACGACCCGGCTGCTATCGAGACGCGATGGGCCGAGTATTGGGTTCGCGAACAACTCTTCACCGCCGAAGCCTCAAAGACCCCCGACTCCGGCCAGCCGGTCTTTACCCTGTTGCTGCCGCCGCCCAACGTCACCGGACGCCTGCACATGGGACACATGCTCAACCAGACGGAGATGGACATCATCGTCCGCTGGCACCGCATGCGCGGCTTCGAGACGCTCTGGCTGCCCGGCACCGATCACGCCGGCATCGCCACGCAGATGATGGTCGAGCGCCAGCTTGCCACCGAAGGCAAGAAGCGCCGCGATCTCGGACGCCAGGACTTCCTCAAGCGCGTCTGGGAGTGGAAAGAGCAGTACGGCGGCGCCATCCTCGAGCAGATGCGGCGTCTCGGCGCATCCGTCGATTGGGGACGCGAGTACTTCACCATGGACGAGAACCTCTCGCGCGCCGTGCGCGAGGCCTTCGTCCGCCTGCATGAAGAGGGACTGGTCTATCGCGGCAACTACATCGTCAACTGGTGTCCGCGCTGCGGCACTGCCATCTCCGACCTCGAAGTCGTCCACGAAGAGACGCAGGGCAAGCTTTGGGAAATCCGCTACCCGGTTGCGGGAAGCGATGAATATGTCGTCGTGGCCACTACGCGTCCCGAGACCATGCTGGGCGACACCGCCGTCGCGGTGAACCCGCGCGACCAGCGCTACACGCATCTTCACGGAAAAAAGATCCGCTTGCCGCTGATGAATCGAGAGATACCGATCATTCTCGATGAGCTGGCAAATCCCGAGTTCGGCACCGGGGCCGTGAAGGTCACCCCCGCGCACGATCCCAACGACTTCGCCGCCGGCCTGCGCCACAACCTGCCGCAGATCACCGTCATGGACGAGTACGCCCGCATGAACGAAAATGCCGGGCCGTACGCCGGACACGACCGCTTCGAGGCCCGCGAGCGCATCGTCCAGGACCTGCAGGAGCAGGGTTACCTCGCCGGCATCAAGGACCACCAGCTTGCCATCGGCAAGTGCCAGCGCTGCAAGACCGTGGTCGAGCCACGGGTCTCGATGCAGTGGTTTGTGGCGGTGAACAAGAAGCCGGGGCACGGCGGGATGTCGATGGCCGAGGCTGCCATCGCGGTGGTCGAAAAGGGCTACGTCAAGTTCACGCCCGAGAACTACAAGACGATCTACCTCCAGTGGATGCAGAACATCCACGACTGGTGCATCTCGCGCCAGTTGTGGTGGGGACACCGCATCCCGGCCTGGTATTGCGGCGACTGCAACGAGATCACCGTCGCCCGCGAAGAGCCGAAGGCCTGCAAGTGCGGCAGCACGCGCCTCACGCAGGACGAAGATGTGCTCGACACCTGGTTCTCGTCCGGACTGCTGCCGTTCTCGGCCATGGAGTGGCCGAACACGTCCCCGGACCTCGCGCGCTACTACCCGACCTCGCTGCTCATCACCGGCTTCGATATCCTGTTCTTCTGGGTGGCGCGCATGACGATGATGGGCTGCCACTTCATGAACGAGCCGCATCGTCCCACGCCGCTGGCAGGAGATGTCGAAGCTCGTCTGCGCGAGAGCGTGCCCTTCCGCGAGGTTTACATCCACTCGCTGGTCAACGACGCCGAAGGCCAGAAGATGTCGAAGACCAAGGGCAACGTCGTCGATCCCATCGAGACCATCGAGCGTTTCGGCACAGACGCGGTCCGCTTCACGCTGGCCGCCATGGCAGCGCCCGGCACCAACATCGCCTTCAGCGAAACGCGCACCGAGAGCTACCGCGCCTTCGCCAACAAGATCTGGAACGCCGCGCGCTTCATCTTCATGAATGTCGATCGCGCGCAGCAGGACGGCGTGTGGTCGCTCGCCGACTTCGCGAAGATTGCGCCCAAGCCGGGCGAAGTGGGACTTCCGCGCTTTCACACCGCCGACCTGGAAGACCGCTGGATACTCTCGCGCTTCAACCGCGTCTCGCAGGAAGTCCACGACGCGCTGTCGGGATACCGGTTTCACGAAGCCGCGCACGTCGTCTATCACTTCTTCTGGGGCGAGTTCTGCGACTGGTACATCGAGCTGGTCAAGCCGCGCATGATGGCCGGCGGCAACACCGCCCGCATCGCGGTCGAAAACATCGTCAGCCTCTTCGAAGGCGCGCTGCGGCTGCTCTCGCCGTTCATGCCCTTCATCACCGAGGAAATCTGGCACGCCGTTTATGACGGCAAGCCTCCGAGGCGCTCGATCGCGCTCGCCGCGTACCCGCAGGCGGATGCCTCGCAGATGTCGGTCGAGGCCGAAACCGGCATGGCGATTCTCCAGGACCTGATCGTCAGCGTTCGCAACGTCCGCGCCGAACTCAAGGTGGAGCCGAAGGCGAAGCTCGACATCGAGATCTTCGCCGACGATCCCGTGCGCAACCTGGTCGAGCAGAACCGCGAGGCCCTCGCGCGGCTGGCAAATGTGAACTCGGCGACATTCGTCGGGGAGTCGCTGGCCAAGGCTTCCAACTCGCGCAGCACGGCGCGCTTCGACGTTCGCGTCGTTTACGAGCAGAAGATTGACGTCGCCGCCGAGCTCGAACGCATCGGCAAAGACATCGAGAAGCTCGAGCGCGAGCAGGGCAACGCCCAGCGGCAACTCGGCAACGAGGCGTTCCTCTCCAAGGCCCCGGCGCACGTGGTCGAGGGGATCCGGCGGCGCGAAGGCGAAATCAAAATCCTGCTGGAGAAGGCGCGCACGGCTCTCACCGAGCTGAGCGCCAAGTAAGGCGGACTATGGACTGGACAAGCCGGCGTACCACGGCAGTGTTGGAAAACGCGTTGACCGAAGATCGCGCCACCCGCGACGCGACCAGCTATGCCTGTATCGACCCGCACCAGCGCGCGCGAGCTACGGTCATCGCGAAGCAGGACTGCATCCTCGCCGGTGTCGGCGTCATCCAGCGCACGCTCGAGGTGTTCGCCACGCTCGACCGCACCGTGACCTCGCATCCCGAGGTCGTCATGCACCCCGAGATTTTTGACGGCGTGCGCCTCCACAAGGGACAGCAGGTTGCGGTCCTCACCCACAACGCCCGCGTGGTGCTCAGCTGCGAACGCGTCATCCTCAACGTGTTGCAGCGCATGAGCGGCATCGCCACCGAGACGCGCAAGTACGTCGAAGCGATCGCCGGCACCCGCACGCGGATCCTCGATACGCGCAAGACCGTCCCCGGCCTGCGTCATCTCGACAAGTACTCTGTCCGCTGCGGCGGAGGCACCAATCACCGCCTCGACCTCAGCGACGGCATCCTGATCAAGAACAACCACGTCGATCTCGCCGGTGGCATCCAGCAGGCGCTCGAACGCGCCCTCCAGAACCGTCGCGGCACACAGCCCATCGAAGTCGAAGTCCGCTCGATGGAAGAACTCGAGGCTGCGCTGGCCTGCGGAGCCGAAGCCATCCTGCTCGACAACATGACTCCCGTCCAGGTGCGCCAGGCCGAGGAGCGCGTGCAGAACCACTCGCGCCGCATCCCGCTGGAAGCCAGCGGCGGCATCACGCTCGAGAATGTGCGTTCCTACGCCGAGGCCGGCGTGGACTTCATCTCGGTCGGCGCCCTGACGCACTCGGCGCGCGCCGTGGACCTCAGCATGAGAATCCGTCCGGCCTGAGAAGATTTCGCATCTTCTCTGGATCGCCCTGCGTCCAATACTTCAACGTTGAACTTTCAGCGTGGATCAAAACTCGGGGTGATGGATCGTATGCGTAAACACATCGTTGTCGCCGTGCTTGCCGTGGCATTACTCGTTCCGGGCGCGATAGCAGCCGAGGACTTCAAGATCGACCCGGCTCACTCATCCGCCAATTTCGCCGTCAAGCACCTGCTGGTGAGCACCGTCCGCGGACGCTTCGCCGACCTCTCCGGCACCATCCATCTCGACGAGAACGACATCGCCAAATCTTGGGTCACAGCCCTGGTGAAGGCCGCCAGCATCAACACCGATAACGACCGCCGCGACAATCATCTCCGCAGCGCGGACTTCTTCGACGTAGCCAAATACCCGGAGATCCGATTCCAGAGCACCAGGATCGAAAAGCGCGGCGAGCAGTACGTCGCCATCGGCAACCTCACGATCAAGGATGTAACCAGGCAGATCGAAGTGCCGTTCACCTTCGTCACGGCCGACGCCAGGGGCAAGAAGCGTATGGGAGTCGAAGCCGCCACAAAGATCGACCGCTACGATTACCACATCGAGTACGACAAGACGGGCACAACGGTTGGCAAAGAGGTGAAGATCGAACTGAACCTGGCAGCCGCAGCAGAACCCTCCGCCGCCGCCGGAGCAGGGAAGTAGCGCCCGTACCGTCATCCTGAGCGAGGAAGCGCAGCAGAACGCGGCGCAGCCGCGGATGCGCTTCCGAGTCGAAGGACCTCCCGCCCCGAGCGCGGCGCGCGCCGCTCCGCGCTGCAAGTTTCAAGCCGTCATCTGGCAGCTGGAAGCTGGTAGCTATTTTCCGCGCGCACTTCCATAATGTCGTGTTCCCATGCATGACCAACTCAACCGCACGGACGCGCGTCTTGGGCATATCGTGCGTCTGCTGGCCGACAATCCCATGCTCGTCGTCAGCGGAACCAAGATCGCCGACGAACTCGGTGTCGGCCGCTCCGAGGTCTGGCGCCTCGTCGAGCAACTGCGCGGGCTCGGCGTGGACATCGCCGGCCACCCGTCCACCGGATATCGTCTCGAAACCGTCCCCGACCTGCTTCTTCCCGAACTGATCCGTCCGCTGGTGCAGGGCACGGTGTTTGCGCGCCATCTGCGCCACTATTTCCGCGTCGGCTCCACCAACACGCTGGCGATGCAGGCCGCACTGGCCGGCGAGCCCGACGGTGCCGTGTTCTTCGCCGAAGAGCAGACCGCCGGACGTGGCCGCGGAGGCCACGCCTGGAGTTCCGATCCTTCCGTAGGCATCTACTGTTCGGCCGTGCTGCGTCCGCCGCTGGCTCCCGCCGACGTGCTCGTCATGTCGCTGATCGCCGGGCTGGCGGTGGCGAGCGCCGTCGAAGACGTGACCGGCGCGTCTCCCGATCTCCGCTGGCCCAATGACGTGCTCTTCGGAGACCGCAAGTTCTGCGGCATCCTCACGGAACTGAATGCCGAGGCCACGCGCGTGCGCCACGTCGTCGTGGGCGTGGGCATCAACGTCAACCAGTCCACATTCGCCGACGAACTGAGGCCCATTGCGACATCGATCGCCCTTGAAACCGGGCGGCGGTGGTCGCGCGTGGACGTCGCCGCGGCTCTGCTAAAATCGCTAGACGGCGAGTACCGCGCACTTCTGGAGGACCCGGCCAATGCCCGCGCATCGGTCCTCCGGCGCTTCACCGAGCGCTCCTCGTACGCCAGCGGTGCCGCCGTGCACGTGGACGAGGATGGCGGCTACAACGGAACCACCGCCGGTCTCGACGAACGTGGATTTCTCCGCGTGCAGACCGCAGGCGGCGTGCGCACGGTTCTAAGCGGCGGAGTCCGCAAGTGCCGCTCCTGACGGCGCAGCGGGAACACGAGTTTACCCATGCTTCTTGTGCTTGACGTTGGAAACACGAACACGGTGCTGGGCGTCTACCAGACCACCGAACAGGGCGACACCGGCAGCGGCGAACTGCTGGCCCACTGGCGCGTCACCAGCGCGCGCACGCAGACCGTGGACGAATATGGCGTCCTCTTCCGCAATCTTTTCGCGATGAGCGGAATCGACTTCGCCGGAATTCGCGGCATCGTCGTCTCCTCCGTCGTGCCGCCGATGGACTCGACCCTGCGCGCCGTCTGCGAGCGCTACTTTCACGTCAAGCCGCTCTTCATCGAGCCCGGCGTGAAGACCGGAATGCCCGTGCACTACGACAATCCCGCCGAGGTCGGAGCCGACCGCATCGTCAACAGCGTGGGAGCGTTCGAGAAGCACGGCGGCCCGTGCATCGTCGTCGATTTCGGAACTGCCACCACCTTCGACGTCATCAGCGCCAAGGGCGAGTACATGGGAGGCGTCATCGCTCCCGGCGTCGGAATCTCAGCCGAAGCGCTGTTCACGCGCACCGCGCGCCTGCCCAGGGTGGACATTCGCAAGACCACGCGCATCATCGGAACCAATACGGTCGGCAGCGTGCAAGCGGGACTGTATTTCGGGTACGTCGGCCTCGTGGATGGCATCCTCGAGCGCTTACAGGCCGAGGTAGGCGCGTCGAAGATCGTCGCCACCGGAGGGCTGGCGCAGTTGATTGCCAGCGGGTCGAAGTACATCACGGCCGTCGACGATCTGCTGACACTCGAAGGCATGCGTCTCATCTGGGACCGCAACTCGGCCCACCAGCGCAAGCGCGTGGACGCGCACCGCACCGGCGCCGAAGCCAAGCGCGACTAGGCGAGTGCAACGCGGCTTGAGGGTGGCCCACCTTCGCGGAGCCGCAGGCGGAACTAAGGTGGGGCAGTTCTTACGCTCTCAAAGTGCCCACCGAGGGGAGCACGGCTTTAGCCGTGCATTCTAGTGCGATTGATAGGTCCGCCCCTGAGGCGTTCGTCTATTCTGTTCTCAGCCGTGCAAAACGAATTCAACTACTTCACCGAGATCGAAGAGCGCTTCCAGCAGCGTCGTGGAACGCTCCTGCTGCTCTCGACGCTCGACTGGGCTCTCATCGAGTCCTGGAAAGAAGCGGGCGTGCCGCTCGAGGCCGTCCTGCGCGGCATCGACTCGGCTTTCGATAAGTACGACCGCCGGCCCGCCAAGACGCGCAAGGTCAACTCGCTGGCCTATTGTTCGCAGGAAGTGCTCGCCGCCGCCGAAGACATGAAAGAGGCCGCGGTTGGCACCACGCGCGAGGTTCACGATACCGGTGTCTCGGCCAGGCGCCTGTCGGACTACCTGGCGCGCAACGCCGAATCGTTCGCCAGGGCCCGCGTTCCAGCCTCGGCCGCGCCCGTGGCAGCTGCTCACGCCGAGACACTCCGAAGGTTGGCCTCGGAGATCGCGGCTGCGCCGCAGGTGCCGGACCTCGAAGACCTCGAGCGCCGCATGACCGTCATGGAAGACAAGCTTCTCGCCGCGCTGCTGGCCGCAACTTCCGACGACGAACTCGTGGCCATCCGCGCACAGGCCGACCGCGAACTCGCACCGTATCGCGGCAAGATGAGCGGGCCGCAGATCGACACTCTGCTCAAGCAGTACACCAACAAGAAGTTGCTCGAACGCTACGCTTTGCCGCGTTTGAGCCTGTTCTACATGTAGTTCGGGCGGGAGCCCATCTTTTGGAAATCACAATCGACAAACTGATCTACGGCGGCGACGGCCTGGGCCGCATGCCCGCCGACGCCGACGGCCGCTCGAAAGCCGTCTTCGTCCCCTTCGTGCTCGAAGGTGAGCGCGTCGAGGTCGCGCCTACCGAGCAGAAGCCGGGCTTCGCCCGCGCCCGTCTCGAACAGATCCTCGCCGCATCGCCGCTTCGCACCGAGCCTCGCTGCCCCTACTTCGCGCGCTGCGGCGGATGCCACTACCAGCACACCGGCTACGAAGAGCAGTTGCGCATTAAAGCGGCGATCCTGCGCGAGACGCTGTCGCGGACGGCGAAGTACGACCTCGACGTTGACCTCCGACTGCACGCTTCCGAGCCGTGGAATTACCGCAACCGCACGCGCATGAAGCTGCAATCGCAGGCGTTTGCCGTCGGATACTTCCGCCACGGCTCCCACGAACTGCTGGCGGTTCGCGAGTGTCCCATCAGCTCTCCGTTGATCAACCGCGCACTTTCCGCCATCTGGGATCTCGGAGAGCAGGGACTCATTCCGCCCGATGCGCGCGAGGTGCAGTACTTCGCGAATCACGACGACACGGCGCTCCTGCTCGAGGTTTACGTCGAGCGCAAGATCGCCGCCGAGCGCTACGCGGATTTCGCCGACCACTTCATGCAGCGCGTGCAGGAGACCGCGGGCGTGGTCGTCTTCGAGAGCGCCCGAGGCAGCGACGACGAGAGCGAACGCGGTCCGCTCGTAAGCTCGCGCACCGGAGACGGCATCGCCTACGGCGACAGCGCTTTGATGTACGCGACTGCCGAAGGGAGCTTCCGCGTTTCGGCCGGGTCGTTCTTCCAGACCAACCGCCACTTGACGGACGAACTGCTTCGCGTCGTAGCAGGCGAGGGACAAGGCGATCACGCGATGGACCTCTATGCCGGCACCGGACTGTTCAGCATCCCGCTCGCAAAGCGTTTCCGGAGCGTGACGGCCGTCGAGCCGTCCCAGTATTCGTCGGCAGACCTCCGGCACAACGCTCCGCAGAACGTGAAGGCCATCCGCAAATCTACCGAGGACTTTCTGCGGCAGTCCGCAAAGCTACAGGCCGATCTCGTCGTCGTCGATCCGCCTCGCAGCGGACTGGGCGAGCGCACCACCCGGGCACTGGCGGGCCTTCGCGTGCCTCGCATAACGTACGTGTCGTGCGATCCCTCCACGCTGTCGCGCGATCTGCGCGTCTTGCTACAATCTGGCTTCCGCGTCGAACAGGCTCATCTTTTCGATCTGTTCCCGCAGACGTTCCACATGGAAAGCGTCTTCCACCTGGTGCGGTAAACGGTGCGAAGGCGCACGGATGGAACGCGCTCCTGTGCTGCCGGACGATTCACGCGAGCAGAAAGAGGATCCATGTACGCACTCGCCATCATTCGCTATCGCCGTCCGCTCGAAGAAGTCATGACCGTCACTGAATCTCATCGCGCTTATCTCAAGGAGCTGAAGGTCTCGGGAGTGCTCGTTGCCTCCGGGCCGCTCGACCCGCGCAGCGGCGGCGCGCTGCTGCTGCGTCTCCCTGACGGCAATGTGCAGGACGCACTGGACCGCGTGCGCGACGGCGACCCGTATTACACAGCCGGCATGGCACAGTACGAACTCCTGCCATGGAACGTCGGCATCGGCCGCGAAGACCTCGACCGCATCTAGCCCACGGCTTCGGTGCCCCACGTCCGCCCGCCGTAGGCGAACATGGGAAGTGCAGCGCCCTCCGATTGGCGGTGCCAACCGCGGCGCGAATATGAATATAGGGAAGTGCAGTTGTGAAGAACTGACGATCGACCCATGGGGCCAGGTGCCAAGCCCGGTAGCACGACGTACGTAGCGCGCGTGCCAATGTTCGCGGCCGCCACAGCGTTCGGCACCGGCATCGTCGTCGCGCGTTATCTCTATCATCCAATCTGGTTCTGGCTTGTCGCTGGCGCATTCCTCGTGGCAATCGCAGCCGCCAGCCGCCGGCGCATCCCGCACGCCTCGTACGCCGCTCTGTTGGTGGGCTTCGCCTGCACGGGCGCTTTTGTCTCGCAGTCTCGCGATTGCCGGCCGGTTCCGGCGGCCACGGTCATGGCGTTTGCCAATGACCAACCGGTGGTCGTCACCGGGTACCTGATGCGCGACGGCGTCGTGCGAGACGGGCAGCCGCCCTCCGAATCGATCGACCTTGCCGTTGAAGAGGTGGCCACGGAGACCGGGGCGGCACCCGTAAGCGGCGGCGCGCGCGTCACGCTCTACGCTCCGCGTCAGCGCGGTGAAGCCGACGACGATGACTCCGGCAGCGAGCCTTCCGGCGTCGCCGGCAAGCTCAGACAGCACCTCTACGGCGACCGCCTGCGCGTCACCGCCAGGCTGCACCGTCCCGTGAATTACAAGAACCCTGGCGGCTTCGATTACGCCGCCTATCTCGGGTCGAAGAATATCCACGTGCTCGGGTCCGCGAAGGCCGAACTCGTCGAGGCGCTTCCCGGGCGCGGAGGCACGAGCCTCGGGCACTGGCGCGCCACCGTGCGCCGCAGCGTTCTGCGAGAGATCGAGCGTCTCTGGCCTCCGGCCAGCGCTGCCCTGATCTCGGCGATGATCGTCGGCGACGCCAACGGGATTTCGCGCGATACCCGTCTGGAGTTCCAGCGCAGCGGGACCTATCACGTGCTGGTTGTCTCGGGCATGAACGTGGCGATACTCGCGGTCGTCGTCTTCTGGGTTCTGCGGCGGCTCCGCGCAGGGAAAGAATGGGCGACACTCATCACCGTCCTGCTCGCCTGCGGCTACGCCACGATCACCGATCTCGGAGCGCCTATCCTGCGCTCCGTGCTGATGTTGTCGATCTACCAGGCCACGCGCCTTCTCTATCGCGACGGCGCGGCGTTGAACGCCATCGGCACTGCCGCCCTGGCGCTGCTCGTCTGGGAACCCCGCGCGCTCTTCGACCCAAGTTTCCAGCTGACGTTCCTGTCGGTCGCGGCCATTGCGGGGATTGGAATCCCGCTGCTCGAGCGCACGTCGCAGCCCTATCTCGGCGCGCTCCGCCGGCTTTCGCTCGCGGGATACGACCAGGCATTCGAGCCGCGAATAGCGCAGTGGCGTCTGGACCTGCGGCTGATTGCGTCCCGCCTCCAGCCACTCGTGGGCCGCCGTCTCGCCTTCTTCGCTGCCACCTGGATTCCGCGTTCCGCGCTCAGCGCGTTCGAACTGGTCATCATCTCCGTGCTGATGCAGGTCTCGCTCGCCTTGGCCATGGTGTGGTACTTCCACCGCCTGCCCGCTGCCAGCTTCGTGGCCAACCTCGCCGTCGTGCCACTCACGGGAATCCTCATGCCGGCCTGTGTTGCCGCCATTGCAATGTCGTACATCACCTCGCAGTTCGCAGTGCCCGCGGCCGCGGTTGCCGGTTGGGCACTGGCGGGAATCACCGGGACGGTGCATCAACTCGGTCCCAGGACCGCCGATGTACGGTTCGCCACGCCCGCGCTGGCCGTCTGCGTCGTCTTCGCCGCCGCGCTTGCCACCGCCATGCTGCTCGTTCGCCGTTCGCGATGGCTCTGCGCCACCGGACTGATCCTGCTTGGTTGCGCAGCCCTGTGGCTCGCCCGTTCGGAGCCGCCGGTTCAGCGCCGCCCGGGAGTCCTGGAATTGACGGCCATCGATGTAGGCCAGGCGGAGTCCCTGCTGATCGTGACGCCGGAAGGGAAGACCCTGCTGCTCGATGCCGGCGGCATGCTCGGCTTCAGCCGCTCCGAGTTCGACGTGGGAGAAGACGTGGTCTCGCCCTATCTCTGGTCGAGGGGAATCCGCCGCCTCGATGCGGTTGCCCTCAGCCACCCGCACTCCGACCACATGGGCGGCATGGCCGCCGTCATCGCCAACTTCCGTCCGCGTGAGATCTGGTTCGGACCGCACCTGCCGTCGGAAGCCTTCGACCGGATTCTCTCCCTCTGCCGCCAATACGCTGTCGAGTTGAAGCCTCGAGCGGCGCGCCAGGAGTTCGCCTGGGGAGGAGCGCGCTTCCAGGTGCTCTCGCCTGAAGCCGATGTCGAAATCAAGCCGCGGCAGGCCGACAACGCGTCGATGGTACTGCGCGTCAGCTACGGGCAGAACTCCGCGCTCCTGCCCGGTGATATCGCGTCGAAGGTGGAAGATGGGTTCTCATCGCGGCAGGCCGAGGCTGACCTGCTCAAGGTGGCGCATCACGGCAGCAAGAACTCCACTTCGCCGGAGTTCCTCGCCACGGTTCGCCCCCGCTGGGCCGTGATCTCGGCCGGAACGCGCAATCCCTTCCGGCATCCCCGCCCCGAGGTGCTGGCGCGTCTCGCCGAGGCGCACGTACGGGTCTATCGCACAGACCTGTTTGGTCCTGTGACGTTCTACCTGGATGGGCGCACGGTTACGCCGTCGGTTCCTCGGTGAATTCGGGATCGGTGGACGCGCTGGTGCGGTACTCCTCGATCACGCGGCGCGCTTCTTCGGCCTGTTCCGGACGGACCTGCACGACTACTCCTCCAACCCCGGGCAGCACGTCCTGGGGCGCGTCGAGCGAGGAGAGTATGGCGTCGATACCCGCGCTTTCCAGCAGTCCCTTCACCACCATCGCCTCGGATTCCTGATCCGTGTCGAATACTTTCTCCAGGACGTCGTTCGGTTCTCGTGCCATGAGTCCTCCCATTTCGTTCGATGCGTGAAACAAACGATGGGTCCAAGGATAGTCCTCGCCGCGACGAACGCGTGCCGGCCGTGAAACCGGATTGCCCATTCGAGCCGTGCGGACCGCCGAAATTTCAGGGCACCCGCCGTTTTGCCGCAACAGACGTCGGGCGGTATTCATCCAACTTCGTGCAAGGCGAGGAACAGCGCAGGTCTCAAGGCCAGCCCGGACGCGAGAACTTCAGGGTTCCGCGAGGGCTGGCATTTTGGCCTTTAGGCCCAACGGCCGCATTAGGCCTCCTTGCAGGCCCGGCGGCGATTGCACGCCACGAACGTTGAAGTTGGTTTAGGGGAATGAGATGGGATTATCGGAACAAGTACCTCAACCTCAGCAACCGCAATCTGAGGCGGAACGGTTGGAGTTGCTGGAAGAAGCCCGAAAGATCCGCCGATTGCAAATCATGATGAACATGGTGATGTCCGTCATCAGCCAGGACCCGCATCTCACGCTCGAGGAAGCCTCGCAGATGGCAGCGGACGCGCGCCGGGCGGCGCTGGCCATGTTCCCCGACAAGGAACTTGCCTACAACCTGATCTACAAGCCCAGGCTGCAACGCCTGCTGAACGAGCGGTACAGGTTGCAGTAGGCCGCGGAGTGGCCTACTGCCGGTCGATCCGCACGAGCTTGAACGTCAACGTACCCCAGAACATGCGGGCGCGCATCTGCACAGGGATGTGCGCCGCGTCATCCGTGTACCAGATCCAGATCTTTCCACGGCTCTTCAGAACGCCCGCCTCCGCCGAGGGCTGCACGCGAACGGTGCGGAACGTACCCGCGTCGGTCTTGATCTCCTCGCGGCCCTCGACATAGGCCCTGACGTCGTAGGTCTTGCCCCCGTCGTTGACCGGGAACACGTACGTGCTGCCCGGTTGCAGCGGCAGCGACGCAACGTAGTAGATCCCCGACAGCACGTCGGCCACGCATCCCGGGATGTCCTGCTCGGTGTGCTTGGTCTCGCCGTTACGCAGGTTCCGCTCGTCGAGCACGGCCTTCTTCCGCAGTTGGTCAAACCGGATCTGCGTGTCGCGCTTACGAATGCCCTCTTCCGAATGCTTGTTGATCCGGCTCGAGCAGAACGTGCGACGGTCAAACCAGCTCTCGAACCGGTCCTGCACCCGGTACAGCAGCGCCACCACGCCGGTCGAGTCGGCAGTGGCCGTTACTTTCTGTTCCGTGGCTGAAGCCGCATCCATGCGCAGCGTTGCCGTTCCCGCGCTGAACAGCCGCCATTCCGCCGAGTAGTGCAGCGTCTGGCCGTTCTGGTACCGGTAGCTGTCGGGCACCGGCCGGAGGACCGACTCCGGTGCCGCGCTGATCACGCCTGCCGGGGATTGCGTCGGCTGCTGTGCTGCCGCGGGCGCGTGAGGTGCCGGACGTTGCATCTGTGCCGGCTGCGTGGGGCGTTGCGCCGGAGCAGCCGGTTGTTGACCTCCGGGAGCGGTCGCCGAAGACACTGCGAGCGTTGACGCCAGTACGACTGTCGCGAGGGACACCAGACGATTCACCATGCCGTTAGCGAGACACCCACATCAGCTTGGCCACGAGAGCGCCAAGCACCACCGCCGCACCGATGATCGCATTGTACTCGCGGTGTTTCATGTAAAGCTCCGGCGAGAACCTTCCTCGTTCACCCGCAGAACCTATCTGCGCCGGAGTGACGCGCGGCAGCAAGCGGGGAACTGATGCCGCATACTGTGCGAACTGCGGGAATTTGGCGCTCAGGAATTCTTCCTCGCCGCGGATCACCGGGACGTAGATCGCCGCGTACAGCACGACGATCGTAACCACCACCCACCAACTCAGCGCCGCGACCGCGAACCCGATGCCGATCACGACCGAGCCGAGATACAGCGGGTTGCGCGTGTGCGCGTACGGACCGGTCGTCGTCAGTTCCTCATTCTTCTTCACGTAGCCTGAGGCAAACCCGCGAATTCCCACTCCGACGGCCGCGATCACCGCTCCCGCGGCGATCGACGTCCATGTAGGACGCGCCAGCCACAGGTACAGCGCTGCAAATACAAAGCCCAATGGAACGCGAATCCGCTTCGCGACCTTCTGCCATCCCGATTGATTCTTCTCTGAACTCAACGACTCTCCAGGAGCCTTTCACAGGCCTCGACTGCCTCATTCACGGTGATCGAGTGCAGCCCTTCGTCCACGCGGTCCACGTGCTTGTAACTGGTTGCGCTCTGCCGGTTGCGCAACACCACGGAAGGCGAACCATACGGCCCGTTGCGCGCCGGATCGGTGGGGCCAAACAGCGCGACCACCGGCACTCCGGCGGCGGCCGCCAAATGCATCGGCCCCGTATCGCCTCCGACGAACAATGCGGCCCGCCGCGTCAGGGCCATCAGTTGCGAGACGGTGCATCGCAACCCGCGTGCGCTGCCGCCGGAAGCGCGCTCGACCTCGGCCGCGATGTTTTCTTCGCCTGGACCAAAGTTTATCAGCGGAGTGACGCCACGGGCGGCGAGTGAAGCCGCCACGCGCCCGTAATTCGCCCCCGGCCATCGCTTCGCACCCCAACCAGCTCCGGGGTTGAGGATCGCCACCGCCGCAGAGTTGAGCCGCGACACAAATTCGTCCGCCCACTGCTCCGACGTCGCATCGACCGGCAGCGGAAACTCGATGCGCTCCGCGGGCCTGTGCGTGACCGACTCGATCAGCGACAGATTCTGTTCGACAACATGCCTGCCGCTCGCTGGGTGCCGGTGCGAATAGAACATCGTCGCAATGCGTTCGCGCGGCTGCTCGAATCCGTGCACGTGCTCGGCGCGAGAGAGTGCGGCAATGCCGGCCGACTTGATCGCTCCCTGAATATCAATCGCGACGTCGAAGCGGCGATCCCTCAGCCGCGCAACCAGCGTTCCTATGTCGCGCCACGTTGCAGCCGAGAACAGTTGCTTCCGCCAGGCCCGCGTGTTCACCGTGTACACGGCATCGGCCACCGGACGCTCCGGCCCAACCGGTCCCTCGCGCGCAGACCCCGGAGCGCACAGCAACTCCGCCCAACGCTCTTCGATCACCCACCCGATCTCGCAACCGGGAACGGCCGCACGTAGCGCCTGCGCCGCGGCCAGGCCGTGGATCACGTCGCCCATCGCGCCGAGCCGGACGATGAGGTATCGCGCGTGCCCCGTCCCGTCTGCGTTGTGACGGTTGTCTGCCACTAGCGCGCCTTGTCGAGTTGTTGGAGGAATGCCGTGGTCGAGTGGTCTTTCGGGTCGCCGACGATCTCCACGCGCCCGCCGCAGGCGATCATTTCGTCGCGCTCCGGGACGCCCTCCGCCGTGTAGTCCGTTCCCTTGGCCTGCACGTTGGGACGCAGCTCGCGGATCAGCGCCCGCACGTCCGGCTCGGAGAAGATCACGACGGCGTCCACGTCGGCCAACGCTGCAATGATCTCGGCGCGCTCCTGCTCCGGCATCAGCGGACGCGCCGGGCCCTTGAGCCTGCGCACGCTCTCATCGGAGTTGATGGCCACCACCAGCTTGCCGCCCAGTCGCTTCGCGCCGTGCAGGTAGCGGATGTGACCCACGTGCAGCAGGTCGAAGCATCCGTTCGACAGGATGACCTGCTCGCCCTGCGCTCGCCACTGTTCAACCGTGCGTCGCAGTTGCTCGCGCTCCTGCACCTTCGATGCGAACTCTCCGCTCACTCGTCACCCTCGGCGCCCGCGTACTTGTCGATGGCTGCCAGCAGCTCCGCCTGGCTTATGGTGGCCGTGCCACGCTTCATCACAACCAATCCGCCCGCGATGTTCGCCAGCTTTGCCGCCGTGATCGTGTCGGCCCCTGCGGCCAGTGCGGCCGTGAACGTCGCAATCACCGTGTCGCCCGCGCCCGTGACATCCGCAACCTCATCGGTGCCGAAGATCGGAATCTCCACCGGATCGCCCGTGCCGTTGAAGGCAGCCATGCCGTCGCTGCCGCGCGTGATAACCAGCGACTCGAGCTTCATCTCGTTCACCAGGCGGTTGCCGGCCTCGATCAGCTTGGCGCGGTCGTGACCGATCTTGATCTTCAACGCTTCTTCGACCTCGGACTCGTTCGGTGTCGCCGCCGTCACGCCCGTGTAGTCCATCATCCGGTAACGCGAATCGAGCGTCACGGGGACGTTGCCGAGCGAGCCGTCGGACCGTATGAAGGTCAGCAGACGCGGCGTGGCGCTGCCGTAGCCGTAGTCGGAGATCAGCACCGCGTCCGACGCCTTCCCAAACTCCCGCGCCGAGTTGATCAGCTCCAGCAGCGCGGGGTGGACCTCGGGAATCGGCTCCGGCTCGCGGTCCACGCGCACCACCTGCTGCCGCGCCGAATGCGGCATATATGCCAGGATTCGCGTCTTGGTGGTTGTCGTGTGGTTCTTCAGCCGGAAGATGCCGCTCGTGGAAATCTTCTTCGCCTTGAAAGCATCGATCAGCAGTTTGCCCTGTTCGTCGTCGCCCACGATGCCTACCGGCAGCACGGTCGCCTTCAGGTCGGCAAGGTTCATCACGGCGTTGCCGCCGCCGCCCGGAACGACCTTGCGCTCGCGGTGCTTCAAGATGAGCACGGGCGCTTCGCGCGATACGCGCGAAATCTCGCCGTGGATGAACTCGTCGGCGACCATGTCAGCCAGCACCAGTACGGTTACGTTGCGAAACGATTGCACGACTTTCCGCAGTCGTTCGCGCTCTCGGCTGTCGATCGTCATGGGCGTTCAAAATCTCCGTCGGGAACAGCGAAATTGTCTCACGAGCACCGCGAAACGGAATCCGATGGCGTCAGCCGCGGAACCACCCAGGACAACGCTGGCCCAGGGTCGCCATCAGGTGCTCGACCGCCGGCGCCGCCTCCAGAAGCTCCACCTCGAGCCGCACCACAGACAGTCCCGCCAGCGCAGGCAATCGCCGCAGTTTCACCGCGTCCTTTTCCGTCGTGAGGAAGCCGTCCGCACCGGTCTGCGTGGCCTTGCGCCGCAGTTCCTGCAGGTCGTTTTCGGTATAGCGGTGATGGTCGCGGAAGGTCACGGTCGTGGCCGGCGCGACGCCCGCGTGGGAAACCATTTGGAAGAACTGTTGTGGCTTGGCGATGCCGCAGAACACCACCGGGCGCTTCGGCGCACTGCCAATCACCAGCTTCCGCCTCGTGCGCCACAGCTTGCCGGCGAAGTCCGGCAGCCGCGGCGTGAAACTCTCGTCCACCACAACGGCGTCCGCCCGCCGCAATGAGGCCACGGGCTCGCGCAGGCGTCCAAAGGGAAGCAGCCGGTCTTCCATGTCCGAAGGCGAGAGCAAAACGATGTCGAACTGCCGCGCGAGTTGCCGGTGCTGGAATCCGTCGTCGAGCAGGTGCAGTTGCGAGCCAAACTTCTCTTCGGCGGCGCGTCCGCCCTCGGCGCGTCTTGCCGCCACGATTACGGGGACTCCAAGCCGCGAGGCGATCAGCGCAGGCTCATCGCCAACAACATCGGGGTCTGCATCGCTACCCGCAATCTGCACTCCCTCGGACCTCCGGCGATATCCGCGAGAGAGCACATCCAGCCGAACGCTGCGTTCCAGCAACAGTTGGCCGAGAGCGATGGCAAACGGAGTCTTGCCCGTGCCGCCGACCGAGATATTGCCGATGCTCACCACCGGGGCCTTGAGCCTCTGCCGGCCGATCAACTCGCGGTCGTAGAGCGCGTTCCGCGAAGCCACTCCAAGTCCGAACAGCGCCGAGATCGGATTCATGAGCGACCGTCCACAGGCACTCCACCGGGTGCCCCACCCTTCTGCGAAGCAGAGGGTGGGGTAGTCCTTCCACTCTCCACCAGCTCGGCGATCGCATCCACCGTTCGCGAGGTGGCGCCACGCTGCGTCTCCAGCACTCGCCTTGCGCGCTGACCGTACTGCGCCAGGGTGGCCGGGTCTCGCAGCAGCCCAATGAGCGTGTCGCTCAACCGCTCCGACGGTGTGACCACCACCGCGTTCTCCCGCGTGAATAACGCAACGATGTCGCGAAAGTTTTCCGTGTGTGGCCCAACCACGGTCGCAACGCCGAAATGCGCCGGTTCCAGGATGTTGTGTCCGCCGCGCTGCACAAGACTGCCGCCGACGAACGCCAGGTCCGCCACTCCGTACACTGACGCCAGTTCGCCAATCGTGTCCAGCAGCAGCACCGTCCCGGCAAGCGGCTTCGCAGGCTCCCACGCCGAACGCCGCACCGTCGGCAACCCCGCGCGTGACACGGCCTCTGCCGCTTCTTCGAACCGCTCCCTGTGTCGCGGAGCCAGCACAAGCGCCGCCGCCGGACATTGGGCCAGCACTTTGGCGAACGCCTCCAGCACGAGCGGTTCTTCTCCGGCCACCGTGCTGCCGGCCACAATCGTCGGCCCCGCCGCGCTAGTCTTCAGCGCCGCCCGCAGCTCGTCCACGAACCCGGCCTCCGCCGGAGGCGTCACGTCGAACTTCAGGTTCCCCGCGAACTTGACTCGCTCCGCCGGTGCGCCAATCTCGCGCAATCGCGCCACGTCCTGCCCGCTTTGGGCGAGGAACACGTCGATATTTGCCAACACCCGCGCCAGCACACCGCGGAATCTCCTGTACCTCGGCAGCGAGCGGTCCGAGATGCGAGCGTTCGTCACCATCAGCTTCGCCCCGGACTCACGTGCCAGTCGTATGAAGTTCGGCCAGAACTCGGTCTCGGCCAGCACTACCAGCGACGGACGCAACGCCGTCAGGTACGGCCGGACGGCAAAGGCGAAATCGATAGGGAAGTAGAAGACGTTTTCGGCGCCGAAGCGCTCGGCCGCGAGTTTCTGCCCGGTCTGTGTTGTGGTGGAAACCACCACACGGTGTTCCGGCAGCCGGCGCCGCAGTTCCTCAACCAGGCGGCTGATGGCCAGCGCCTCGCCTACGGAAACCGCGTGGATCCAGATGACCGGACCACGGTCCCCGCGCAGTAGGCGCTCCGGCACGCGTCCCAGCCGTTCCGCCAGTCCCGCCCGGTATTTCCCGTGGCGCAGCAGCTGGACGAGCCACCACGGCCCGCTCACCAGGAGCGCAATGCCCAGAGCCATGCTGTAGAGCCAGTACACTGCGCCCATTGTACTGACACCCCTGTGCCGGCTGCGTGATAATGCTGGGCCATGCGGACCGCCCGAAGCTCGTTTGTCACGCTCGCTCTTGTCCTCGTGACTGTCATGCTCGCCTCTGCGGCGAAAGACTTCGTCATGCCGAGACCCCAGCCCGCGTCGCAGTACCCCGCGCACGACGCGCACCCCGCCGAGAAGGTGACCATCGCCGTCGATCCCTACGACATGGCCGACAAGGCCGCCATCTTCCGTGGCGAGTACCTCGAGAACGACCTCGTGCCAATGTTCCTGGTCATCACCAACGATGGCGACCAGCCCGTCTCGCTGGCATCGATGAAGCTCCAACTCGTGACGCGCGATCGTGCCAAGGCCAGTCCCGCAACCGAGGACGACCTGTACCGCCGCCTCACCACGACCAGGAGGATTCAGGACGACGCGCGCGGCGCGCAGCGCATCCCGCTGCCGCTTCCCAAGAAGCCGAAGCGGGCAGTATCGAAAGAGGTCTCCGCCGAAATCGAGGCAGCGCAGTTCCGCGCCCGGGCCGTCGAGCCGCACGGCACTCAGGCGGGGTTCATATTCTTCGATGTCGGAGACCTGCGAAACCCAATGGCTGGCGCACACCTCTACATCACCGGAGTCCGCGACGGACAGGGCAACGAGCTGATGTACTTCGAAATCCCGTTGGAGAAATACCTGACCGGAGGGAAGTGAGAAGTGAGAAGTGTGAAGTGCGAAGTTCCAGCTGTGAACTCTAATCCTGTGATGTTACGGGCAGCTAGGCGCGAAAATCTTGATGGGCTGAGTCAGCGCCCAAAGACGACTACGTCATCCTGAGCGAGAACTCGCAAAGAATGCGACGCAAGTCGCGGATGCGAGTTCGAGTCGAAGGACCTTCCGGTCCATTTCGCTGATCTCATCATTCGCTTGGTTCATGCAAATCGATCACGCCGCCTCACTTCACCCTTCACACCTCACCCTTCACACTTCACCCTTCTTTTCCCACTGACGAACGCATTACCCGCGATCACATACCGGAACTCGTGATCCACGGCCTTTGTGATCCCGATCCTTGGTGTGGCGGCGATCCTCTGCGGCCGGAAGCCATCATCCACGATCGCCAGATCGGAGCCAGGCGAGGTGAAGTCCTTGCCGTTATCTCGCGGACGCGTGATCCCCAAGGCTTCCGCAAGCCTCCCCGGCCCGCCGGCGATGTTTCGCAGCGCCGAAATTCGCGGCTCTTCCGGCAATTCGAGTCCGCGTGCCCGCGCCATCGCCTCCACTCCGGAGACAGGTTCCAGGGCCCTCAGCAGAACGCAACCCGCGTCTCCCTCCGGCATGCACGAGACGTTCACGCAGTAGTGGTTGCCGTAGATCAGGTACACGTAGGCGTGTCCCGCGGGCCCGAACAGCACCTCGTTGCGAGCCGTGCGCCCGGCCGCCGAGTGCGCCGCCGGATCGTCGTTCCCCATGTAGGCCTCGACTTCCACAATGCGGCCGGCCATCACGCGCCGGCCCTCGCGCCGCACCAGTAGTTTTCCCAGCAGGTCGCGGCCGACCTCGCGCGGGTCGCGCTCGTAAAATGCGCGCCCAAGCGGCGTCAGCGGCAAAGCCTTGAATCCCCGGGTGGAGGACATGCCCATTCGTTTCTGCAACTTTTCCCCGCAGGGTTTATCGTATTGCCCAGAATTCAGCATCTCTGGATTGGCACTGTTCCATCATCGACGAGGAGAAAGTATGACACTCAGGAAGCTTTTGAGCGTGTGGGCCATCGCACTGCTGCTTGCTGCTACGGCCCTGGCTGCGGAGTTCCCGGCCGGCACGCGCTACACCGTACGCATCAACCAGTCGCTCAGCTCGGGAACGGCCACTGCCGGACAGACCTGGGATGGCGTCCTCGTGCAGGATGTGGTTGTCCGCGGCAAGGTCCTCGCGCGCGCCGGAGCCCCTGTTCGCGGCAAGGTGGTCAGCGCGAAGTCCAGCGGACGCCTGAAGTCTCCCGGCATCCTCAGCGTGCGCCTCACCTCAGTGGACGGTAGAACCGTCGCCACCGGAGCCCGTGGATTCAAGGGCAAGAGCCACAAGAAGAGCAACATCACCAAGATCGGCGGCGGCGCTGCCGCCGGAGCCCTCATCGGCGGACTCGCCGGCGGAGGCAAGGGCGCGCTCATCGGCTCCGCCGTCGGAGCGGGCGCCGGAACCGGCGTGGCAGCCGC
>DASPLH010000111.1:0-2605 GCA_035627675.1 Clostridia bacterium | reverse complement strand
GGAATGGAAAGGCATCGAGGCAACCGAGACGCTGGCCAAGAGCCCGAACGCGAAAGTCGTCGTCATCGGCGGCGGCAAGAATGGACTGCCGCTGATCCTTGGGCAGTAGCAAGAGAGGTTTCGGAGGTTAGAAACCTTCTGAATGGCCCACATCTGCTCCCGGCGAGCAGATGTGGGCCGACACATCAGCAGCTCAGAAGCTCAGTAGCTTAGCAGCTTAGTAGCTCAGCAGCTTATCCATGCCCATGCTCGACGTTCGCAATCTGACGGTGCAATTCCCAACCGCGACTGGCACGGTCACGGCCGTCCGTGACATCAGCTTCCACATTGATCGCGGCGAGTCGCTGGGACTGGTCGGCGAGTCAGGGTCGGGCAAGAGCGTCACTTCGCTCGCGGTGCTTCGACTGCTGCCGCCGCAGGCCCGCATCTCCGGCGAGATTCGCTTCGAGGATCGCGACCTGCTCTCGCTCGACGAGCGCGAAATGCGCGATTTGCGCGGGTCTCGCATCACGATGATCTTCCAGGAGCCGATGACCGCACTCAACCCGGTCATGCGCATCGGCGAGCAGGTGGCGGAGGCGGCGCTAGCTCACGGCGGGGTCTCGAAGGCCGAGGCCTGGAGGCGAGCGGTGGAGGCGCTGCGCGAAGTCGCCATTCCGGATCCCGACCGTCGCGCTCGCGACTACCCGCACCAGCTTTCGGGCGGTCAGCGCCAGCGCGTGATGATCGCCATGGCGCTGGTGAACCGTCCGTCTCTGCTGATCGCCGACGAACCCACGACGGCGCTGGACGTCACCGTGCAGGCTCAGATTCTCGAACTGCTGGCGGAGCTTCGCCGCAAGCACAACCTCGCCATGCTCTTCATCTCGCACGACCTCGCAGTGGTGTCGCAGGTGAGCGACCGCATGGCTGTGATGTACGGCGGCAACATCGTCGAGTCGGGCCCTTCGGCCGCTGTCTTCCAGTCTCCGGCGCATCCTTACACGCGCGGCCTGCTCAACTCGGTGCCCACGCTGCAAACCGACCGAGATCGCCGCCTGGCGACCATCGACGAGGCAGCCAAGGCGAATGCATCGGCGCTTCCGCTGAAGGAGATCGCTCCAGGGCACTGGGCGAGAAGCTAATAGAGCCCGGCACGTGAGTGCCGGGGCAGAGACGCATGCACACACGAGTCCGGAGGACGACACCCCTTTCTCCACTTCGCGTACCGTCCAGACGGACTCGCCGCCACAACCCACATATTCCCGGCACTCACGTGCCGGGCTCAGAACTCACGGCTGAGAACTTACGCCGCTCGTTCAAGTGGGTTTCGTGAATTGACGCACCTCGATTGGTGGCCCACATCCGCCAGCAGTTGGCGAATGTGGGGCAGCTCGCGTCTAGCGCGGGTTGTAGGTGAGGTTTAGAGACACGGGAAGCAATTGAAACTTCGTGCCCCCCGGCTGATAGCTGCACGCCATTGCAGCTTGCAGTGCCGCCTTGTTCTGCGCGTCCGAAGCGCCCGGACGCGCCACCTTCAGGAGCGACGGCCTGCCGTCGGGAGTGACCACGAGCCACAGAAGCACGCCGCCGACAGCGCGCACACTCGACGTCAGCGCCGGGTCAGGACAGTGCGCCGTCGGTGCCATGATTGTGCCTCCTGAGCGGTGGTACAGCTGCCCGCCGCGCAGTCCCGCGGTCTTCATCAACTCCTCGAACCTGACATTCAGGATCGGGTACTGCTTCCAGTCCTTGTAGTCGAAGTGCCACCACTCGTTCTCGATCTGCTGGAAGCCTTCGCTCTCCATGGCCTCGCGCAGTAGTTCGCGGTGCCGCCGCTGCTCGGCCGTGCCCCCCTTGTACTCGGGGTACGCGCGCGGAGTCATCTCGTCGTAGAGGCTCGGCATCTCGACGGCGCGCCCGGTCGTCAGCTCATAGAGCGTCAGGTCAACGGCACATCCGCGGTTGTGGCGCGAGCCTTCGTCAGGATTCGCCACGAACTCGCGTTTGTCCGGCGGGGTCGCGTCCCAGAAGATCTTTGTCACGAACCACGGACGGTAGCCGTCGTGGATCAGCAGTCCGTAGCCCTTCTCGCGGAGCTTGCGATGCGCCCGCATGAGGGCCTCTGCCGCCGGACGCTGAAGGAACGCGCGCGCCTGCTCGTAGACGGGCGTGCCGAGGAAGTTGTCGGGGCCGGCGTAGCGGACGTCGAGCTTGATTGTGGGATCGAGCGTAATCAACTCAACCAGCTCTGGCTTGCGAAACGTGCCGGCCTCGGCCGGTGGAGAGGCTTTGAGCGCTTCGGCGCGAAGCTCCGCGATGGGGCGGGCAGGAGTAATGCGGAACACCTGCGGCGCAGGTTCCTGGAGCGCGACGGTGGCAACGGAGAGGGCAAGCAGCAGCGCCAGCTTCTTCCACATGCCGAGGAAGCATAGCGCAGAAACAAAAAACCAGCCGAGTGGCTGGTTCTTGCTAGTGTCGCAGGTGAGCCGTCTATCTTTGGCGCGCGCGCTTCGCAACCTTGACGTCCAACGCAACCGGAGCCGTCTTTGGAGGGAAGCACTGGCGATCGTTGCACGCCTGGTACTTCAGCTGTCCGTTGATGCGGTAGGTGCCGGGAGCGGCG
>DASPLH010000110.1:0-8111 GCA_035627675.1 Clostridia bacterium | reverse complement strand
ATTTGGAATCATTCGTGGCGTCCCTGTGGGACTCGTCGCGGTACGATCTGCATTCCCAGCACTGACGTGCTGGGCTATATCTGTGGCGCGCCTGTGGCGCTCGTCTGCAGTTGGCGCACTTCACACTTCACACTTCGCACTTCACATCGCACTTCACACTTCACATTCGCAGTCCGCACTTCACATTCGCAGTCCGCACTTCCCACTTCACACTAGACTGCGGCTCGCAACAATGGAAGCCTTGCGGCTCCGAAGAGGCCGGCGTCGCTCCCAAGCAGCGCCCGGGTGATGATTGTCGTCCGCGGCTGGCGCGATTCCTTGTTCGGGTCCGGCGCGGTGGCGGCGTAGACGAACGAGCGCTTGCGAACCTCTTCCATCATGGCGGGCGCAAATGCGTCCCAGCCATTGGAGACGCCGCCTCCGATGACGATCATCGGGAGGTTGAGCGCGTTCACCAGGTCGCCGATGACGATTCCCAGCGCGACTCCCACGCGGCGGTAAACCTCGCGGGCGGCATGGTCGCCCTCGAGAGCCATCTGGTAGAGGATCCGCGAGTCGAATTCCCTGTCGCGGGACTCCATCGCATCCTTCAGCTCCGGAGCTTCTCCGCGCTCGACCATCTCGCCGGCCATGCGCACGATGGCCGTTGCCGAGGCGTACTGCTCGACGCATCCGCGGCTGCCGCAGCCGCAGGGATGGCCATCGGGATAGACGGCGATGTGGCCGAGTTCCCCGGCCATTCCGTTCATGCCGTGCCAAATGTGTCCGTTGAACACCAACCCGCCGCCGACGCCGGTGCCGAGGGTGAGCATGGCCATGCTGTCGAAGCCACGCGCGGCGCCGAGCCACTTCTCGCCCAGAGCGGCCACGTTTGCGTCATTTTCGAGGATGACAGGCGTGGAGAGCCGGCGCTCAATCTCGGAATGTACGGGATAGTCGTTCCAGCCGGGCAGGTTCGGCGACTCGCGCAACATGCCGGTGCCCATGTCGATGATTCCGGGGACGCCGATCCCAATGCCTTTCAGGTCGCCAACGTGCTTCAGCTTGCGTGAGAGCTCCCGGATTGCCTCCGCCATCTCTCCAATGACGTAGTCGCGGCCCCGCGACACCTGCGTTCCCAGCGTTGTCTTTTCGAGCAGCGTGCCGTGCTCATCCACCGCGGCGATGCGCAGGTTCGTGCCGCCCAGATCCACTCCGATTGCGTAAGAAGACATGAGGCTCCCGGTATCCGATAGAAAGTAAAAGTCGAGAGTGGGATGGTCAAGTGATTGGTTCGGGTTGAACTCAAAATCGGCAATCTCGCTCAGCGCTGGCACATGGGGCAATAGTGGCTACTGCGTCCGGCGATCACCACCCGCTTGATCGCCGTCCCGCAGACCAGGCACGGCTCGCCCTCACGCTGATAGACCCTGTGCTGAAGCTGGAAGTAGCCTGCGTCCCCCGTTGCGTCCACATAATCGGAGACCGATGAGCCCCCAGCCTCGATGGCCTCGGCCAGGACCTCCTGGATCGCGGCGTGGAGCTTCAGCAGCTCCGCCCTGGCAAGGGACGCCGCACGACGGCGCGGCCGCACTCCCGCCCGGAAGAGCGATTCGTCCGCGTAGATGTTGCCGATACCGCTGAGGAGCTTCTGATTGAGCAGCGCGCTCTTGATTGGCGTCTTGCGCCCCTTGAAGAGGGCAATGAACTTCTCTCGATCGGCGCCGATTGGCTCGCTTCCGGCAGCCTGGAAGGCCTCTGACGGAAGCACCTGGAGTTTGCCGAACCGCCTGGGATCGACGAAGCGCAGTTCGCGTCCCGATTCGAGCGTGGCGATCAGGTGCGTGTGCCTGGCCTGTTCCGACTGCCCATCGCAGACGAGCATGCGGCCGGTCATCCCCAAGTGGATGACCCACTGCGCGCGCGGAGTCCCGTCACGCTCGGCGAGGTCGGCCACCATGTGCTTCCCCACGCGGCGAAAGGCGACCACCCTGGCCCCCTCAAGCGTCCGGGCGATGTCGGCTGCCGGCGATTTCAGCAGGTTCGACTTGTCGCCAATCCAAACGCTCTCGATCACGTCGCCGCCGACGCGCTTGTGGAGTCCACGCGCGATCGTCTCCACTTCCGGCAGTTCGGGCATGGGTTCAGTGTATCGGAACAGGCCGGGCCTTCCCCACATTAGCTCCGCCGACTCCACGTAGTGAGGCTGTGCCGTCCCTGCGGGACTCCTCCATGTACGGCCTCGTTTCCCAGCACTGACGTGCTGGGCTATATCTGTGGCGCGCCTGCGGCGCTCGTCGCGCTCAGCAGTGCGATCGATGGGTCGGGAACTTCCCCACCTTAGCAGCGCCTACGGCTCCGCGAAGGTGGGCCACCGTCGAGGTGCACGCGGTCATCATTGCTCCGCGGCAGCCGCGCACGATAGAATTCCACGTACACAGTTCTGTCCTGGAACATCTTCTCCATCATCTGCACCCAATATTGGGCGTCTGTGTGCGAACCTGAGCTGCACCTCGATCCAGCCAGGAATCCCCGGCAGCCTCATGGCTGTCGTGCGTGGAGTGTAAGAGTTGGCAAAGCTACAGACTGCGGTCGTCGTCGGCGCCCAATGGGGCGACGAGGGCAAGGGCAAGATCGTTGACGTACTATCGGACAATTTCGACCTCGTAGCCCGCTACGCTGGCGGCCACAACGCCGGACACACGGTCACGATCAAGGGCAAGAAGTTCGTCCTCCAGTTGATTCCGTGCGGTATCCTTCGCCCCGGCTGCAAGTCGGTGATCGGCAACGGCGTGGTGCTCGACCCGTTTGCCTTCATGAAAGAAGTCAATGCGCTGCGCGAGACGGGCATCCCCGTGGACGGCAACCTGTTCGTCTCCAGCCGCGCGCACGTGATTCTTCCCTACCACCGCATGATCGAGCTGGGCTCGGAGAACGCTCCGGGGCGCGTCAAGATCGGCACCACTTCGCGGGGCATCGGTCCGACCTACGAAGACAAGATGGCGCGCCGCGGCCTGCGGGTCGCCGACCTGCTCGACCAGCAATTGCTGCGCAAGCACATTGACAACGCTGTCCGCGAAAAGAACACGATCGCGCACGCGCTCTTCAACAGCGATCCGATGGACGGGGACAAGATGTACGAGGAATACTCCGCCATCGCGGAGAAGATCGCGCCGTTCGTCGCAGAAACCTGCACGCTTCTCAATAAGGCAATTCGCGACGGCAAGCGGGTGATGTTCGAGGGCGCCCAGGGCACGATGCTGGACATCGACCACGGAACGTATCCGTTCGTGACCTCGTCGAGCGCCACGAGCGGCGGAGCCGTGACTGGCACCGGAGTCGGTCCGACCTCGATTTCAAGCGTAATCGGCGTGACGAAGGCATACTGCACGCGAGTCGGCGAGGGACCGTTCCCGTCCGAGATTCACGACGAGATGGGCGATGTGATCCGGAAGAAGGGCAACGAGTTCGGGGCCGTCACCGGGCGCCCGCGGCGCTGCGGATGGGTCGATCTGCCGCTGCTGCGCTACTCCAACATGATCAACGGCACCGAGTGGCTGGTAGTCACGAAGCTCGACGTGCTGGACGACCTGAAAGAGATTCCGGTCTGCGTAGCTTACGACATCGACGGCAGGCGCACCGATGAAATCCCAGCGCAGGATGCGGGCTTCCGCAAGATCAAGCCGATCTACGAAACGCTGCCGGGATGGCACACGCCGACCGTTGGCATCACCGAGCACGACAAGCTGCCGGCCAAGGCACAGGAATATCTGCGCTTCGTCCAGCGGGAATCGGGCGCGAAGATCTGCATGGTCTCGACCGGTCCTGACCGCGATCAAACCATTTGGGTCGATGAGTTCGTGTCGGCTTTGAAGCGGTAGATAGCTGCCAGTCGCCAGTTGCCAGCTGCCGGCGGCCAGCAGGATGGTGCAACGCACAGCCGGTATTCGTCATGGCGACCGGAGCGCAGGCAGGCGGAGCGGAGCCACACCTTGGTTGCTCCTGGGGACGCAAGGTGTCTCGACTCGGGCTGAAGCCCTCGCTCGACATGACGGCAGGGGCGGGGGCACGCCGTGTTTTGCTGGTAGCTGGCAGCTGGTAGCTAGTAGCTGGTAGCTAGGAGATGCGATGGTTGCGTTGATCGTTCACATGAAGGTGAAAACGGGCTCGGAAGAAGAAGTGAAGCGGTTGATCCGCGCCATGGAAGAGAACACGCGGAAGGAGCCGGGGTGCATCCAGTACGTCGGACACCAGTCCACCGAGGATCCGTCCAGCTTCGCCTTCTACGAAGAGTATGCGGACGAAGCGGCGCTGCACCTTCACTGGAACTCCGAGCACTTCAGCAAGTACATCAAGAACGGCGTCGATCATCACGTCGTCGAGCGCCAGAAACACCTGTTTCGCCCTGTGAGCCCGCTCGTGGGCAGCTAGGCAGACGGAACGAACACTGGGCGGGCCTTTCCGGTCCGCCTTTTTCTTTTGCGTGCCCGGCCCATGGTGCAGCGCGTCTTCGTATAATTCCCGGCCTGAGTCCCGGCACGGGCAGGCGCGGGGCTTTTCCGAGGAGGATTCCATGTCGAAGGTAAATCCGGTCCCGCCAGGATTCCACACGATGACGCCGTCGTTGGCTGTGCACGATGCTAAGGCCGCAATCGAGTTTTACAAGAAGGCCTTCGGCGCAGAACTGAGATTCTTCATGCCCGGTCCAGGAGGGCAGGGGGTGGCGCATTCGGAACTGAAGATCGGCGACTCGATCCTGTTCCTGAACGATGAGTTCCCTGGCGAATGCTCGGCCAAGTCTCCCAAGACGCTGGGAGGAACTACACAGTCCGTCACGCTCTACGTCGAGGACTGCGACGCCCTGCACAAACAGGCCGTGGCGGCCGGGGCGCAAGGCAGCATGGAACCGGCGGACATGTTCTGGGGAGACCGCATGTCGCAGGTCGTCGATCCCTTCGGCCATATCTGGGCGATCATGACCCACAAGGAAGACCTGACCGAACAGCAGATCGCCGAGCGCTCAGCCGAGTTCTGGAAGAGCTTCGCGGCAACACATCAATGAGCTGAAAACACGAACGCCACGGAGACGATCCGTGGCGTTCTGTTTTGCGTTGATGTCGAACTACTTTGCCAGTTCGTGCCCGGCGAAGAAGAAGCTCAACTCGAAGCGCGCAGTATCTTCCGCGTCGCTGCCGTGCACCGCGTTGCGCTCGATGCTCTCGGCGTGCTTCTTGCGGATGGTGCCGGCTTCGGCCTTCTCCGGATTGGTGGCGCCCATCAGCTTGCGCCAGTCGGCGATGGCCTCGGCCTTCTCGAGCGCCATCACCACCACCGGACCTTCGGTCATGAAGGTCGTCAGCGAGTCGAAAAACGGCTTCCCGACGTGAACCGCGTAGAAGCCTTCGGCCTGCGCGCGGTTCAGGTGCAGCATCTTGATCCCGATGATCCGGAACCCGTTCTGCTCGATGGTGGCGATGATGTCACCGGCGGCGCCCTTCTGTACGGCGTCGGGTTTGACGATGGCAAGCGTGCGTTGCAATGTCTTCATGAAAAGTTAAGTGTGCCTTTCTGCGTACTTCAGAGATCTAGTTTCCAGTTTCGCGTTTCAAGTTTCAAGTGAGCATCGCTGCTCGAAACTCGAAACCTGAAACTTGAAACTATCGTTTCGCTGCCTTCGCGCCCATAGCTTCCACCAGTGTTTCACCCATCAGCGCGGGCGACTTCACCACGTGGACGCCGGCGTCTTCCAGCGCCTTGAACTTCTCGGCCGCCGTTCCCTTGCCTCCGCTGATGATGGCGCCGGCGTGGCCCATGCGGCGTCCCGGAGGCGCCGTCTGTCCGGCGATGAAGCTGACCACGGGCTTGGTGACATGGGCCTTGATGAACTCGGCCGCGGTTTCCTCGGCGGTGCCGCCGATCTCGCCGATCATGATGATGGCTTCGGTCTCGGGGTCCTGCTGGAAGAGGGCGAGCGCGTCCACGAAATTCGTGCCGATGATCGGGTCGCCTCCGATCCCGATGGCGGTGGACTGTCCGATGCCGCGCTGCGTCAACTGGTACACCGCCTCATACGTCAGCGTGCCGGAGCGCGAAACGATGCCGACGTTGCCGGGACGGTGGATGTGGCCGGGCATGATTCCGATCTTGCACTTGCCGGGCGAAATGATGCCCGGACAATTGGGACCGATCAGGCGCGTCTTCTTGCCTTCCATGTAACGCCACACGGAAACCATGTCGCGCGCGGGAATGCCCTCGGTGATGCAGACGACCAGCGGCAGTTCGGCGTCAACCGCTTCGAGGATGGCGTCGGCGGCGAACGGCGGCGGGACGAAGATGACGGTGGCATTCGCGCCCGCCTTCTCCTTCGCTTCCTGCACGGTGTTGAACACCGGCCAGCCCTCATGCGTGGTGCCGCCCTTGCCGGGAGTGACACCTCCGACTACCTTCGTGCCGTAGCCGGCGCAAGCCTTGGCGTGAAACGTGCCTTCGCGGCCGGTGAGGCCCTGGACGATCAATCGAGTGTTCTGGTCAACAAGGATGCTCATTACCGGCCTCCCGCCGCGGCTACGACCTTCTCCGCCGCGTCCTTCATGGTTTCGGCCACGATGAAGTTCAGGCCGCTGTTCTTGAGGATCTCGCGGCCCAGCTCCACGTTGGTTCCCTCCAGCCGCAGGACGATCGGCAACTGGATGTTGGTTTTCCTGGCGGCTTCGACTACGCCGTTGGCGAGCGTGTCCACGCGCAGGATGCCGCCGAAGATGTTGATGAGCACGGCCTTCACGTGTTTATCGCGCAGCAGGATCTCGAACGCGTGCGTCACCTGCTCGGCGTTCGCGCCGCCGCCCACGTCAAGGAAGTTGGCCGGCATGCCTCCGGCGAACTTGATGATGTCCATCGTCGCCATGGCCAGGCCGGCGCCGTTCACCATGCATCCGACGTTGCCGTCGAGCTTGATGTAGTTGAGCCCGTACTTGCTGGCCTCGACCTCGAGCGGGTCCTCTTCCGTAATGTCGCGCAGCTCCTTGAAGTCCTTGTGGCGATAGAGCGCGTTGTCGTCCAGATTCATCTTGGCATCGAGGGCGAAGACGCGACCGTCCTTGGTGGTGATGAACGGATTGATCTCGAACAGCGAGCTGTCGGTGTCCTCGTAGGCCCTGTAGAGCGCGCGCATGAGCTGCACGGCAGGCTTGATGAGTTCGGGAGCAAGACCGAGCTTGAAGGCAATCTTCTGTGCCTGGAAGTTGGGGAACCCGATCGTCGGATCGATGTACTCCTTGACGATTGCGTCGGGGTTCCTGGCGGCGACTTCTTCGATCTCCATGCCGCCGGCGGCCGAAGCCATGAAGACCGGGCGCGAGACGGAACGGTCGAGCAGGATGCCGAGGTAGAGTTCGCGGTCGATCGGCAGAGTCTCTTCGATCAGCACGCGGTTGACGACCTTGCCCTCGGGGCCGGTCTGGTGGGTGACGAGCGTCATGCCTAGCATCTTCTCGGCCAGCTGGCCGGCTTCTTCGACGCTCTTCGCGATCTTTACGCCGCCGCCCTTGCCGCGGCCTCCGGCGTGAATCTGAGCTTTGACAACGACGCCCGTGGCGCCGCCGTCCATCAGGGTCTTGGCGGCACGTTCTGCCTCTTCGCGCGAGGTCACCATCTCACCGCGCGGCACCGCCACTCCGTACTTCGACAGGATGGCTTTCGCCTGGTACTCGTGGATTTTCATGCGTATCCGTTCGCGCAGGCCAGGCCTGCTGATTTCGTTCGCAGCGGGATGCACTTGAGCGTAGCTCGAGCGGACACCCCGGCCGCGTCAGATGAATGAGGTAATACCTTTCAGGAATTCCGGCAGCCGTCCTACACACGACAGCCGTGAGACAGAAAACCGTTGATTATATCGGAAGTAGAAACCCAGACGTAAGGAGCAACAAGAAGACGCATCTTTCGAGCTTCCCCCACATTCGCCAACGGAGGGCGGATGTGGGGCACCAGCCTTTGTTTCGACAGACGCGGGCGAGACGCCCGCGCTACACCGCACCACCCGCGCTACACCTCACCAACACCATGCGGGCCAACGTCCAGTGTGGCGCGAGCTCCACACTTCCCCACATTCGCCAACGGAGGGCGGATGTGGGGCA
>DASPLH010000109.1:0-13500 GCA_035627675.1 Clostridia bacterium | reverse complement strand
TGACGAAGTCATCGAGTTGAAGCTTCCGGCACTGTGGCTTCAGGAGGGAGTGATACACGAAGATGCAGCCGAGAGGGCGCGCAACGCCGGCGTAGTGGTCGTGATGGACCACTGCATCCTGAAGGAACACCGGGCGCGCAGGATGGAACTCTCGGAGTAGAAGTTGCAGACTTCTTGCGGGGCCGTCCGCGCCGCACGGACGCCTGGGCCCGAAAGATTACAATCGCGCGCAGCAAGTTTTCTCTTCGCGGACGGTCTGGCCTACTCGGGCTTCTTTTCTTCGGCCGGCGGCTTCTGCTCGCCGGTCATCTGCTTCTTGAGCCGGCGGATTTCCGCGAGGCGCTCCTGGATGCGCTTCTCCACGCCCTCGGAAGTCGGTCGATAGTAAACGCGGTCGCGCAGGTTGTCGGGGAGGCACTGCATGGCCGTCACCTTTTCGTCGAAGTCGTGCGCGTAGCGGTAGTCGCGTCCGTACCCAATATCTTTCATGAGCCGCGTAGGCGCGTTGCGAAGGTGCAGAGGCACGGGATCTGCCGCCGTTTCCTCGACGTCGGCCCGCACTCTGCCGTACGCCTTGTACAGCGCGTTCGACTTCGGAGCAATCGAGAGATAAACCGCAGCCTGCGCAAGCGCCAGGTTGCCTTCCGGCAGCCCGATGAAGTCCACGGCCTCCTTCGCGGCCATGGCGAGTTCCAGTGCGTGGGGATCGGCCAGGCCTATGTCTTCCACGGCCATTCGCACAATCCTTCGAGCGATATAGAGCGGATCTTCACCACTCTCCAGCATCCGGGCGAGCCAGTAGAGGGTGGCGTCGGGGTCGCTGTTGCGCACGCTCTTGTGCAGCGCGGAGATGAGGTTGTAGTGCTCCTCGCCGGCCTTGTCGTAGCGCAACACGCGTTTTTGCAACGCATCTTCCACGATCTTCGCCGTGATCGTGCCGCCCGAGGCTCCCTTGTTTGCCTCTACGGCCAGGGTGGACGCAACTTCCAGCACGTTGTACGCGCTGCGCGCATCGCCGCTGGAGTAGGCCGCCACGCGGGCGAGTGCGTCGTCGTCGGCTTCGAGTTTCAGCGCTCCCAGCCCGCGCTCCTCGTCTTCGAGGGCGCGCCTCAGCAGCGTGCTGATCTGCTCCTCCGTCAGCGGGTTGAGAACGTACACGCGCGAACGTGAGAGCAGCGCCGAGATCACCTCGAACGAAGGGTTCTCGGTCGTCGCTCCGATCAGGCGTATGTTTCCGCGCTCGACGTGTGGGAGGAACGCATCCTGCTGCGCCTTGTTGAAGCGGTGGATCTCATCGACGAAGACGATGGTGCGCGTTCCGTACTGCCGGGCACGCTCGGCGTCGGACATGACCTGCTTGATTTCCTTGATGCCGGCGAGCACGGCCGAGAACTCTATGAACTCGGCGTTGGTGCGAGTGGCGATGATCTTCGCCAGCGTCGTCTTGCCGACACCCGGCGGTCCCCAGAAGATCAGCGAGCCGATGTCGTCCCGCTCGATCTGCACCCGCAGCGGCTTGCCGGGGCCAAGCACCTGCTCCTGTCCGATGAACTCGTCGAGGTCGCGCGGGCGCATGCGGTCGGCCAGCGGTCGCGTGCGATCGATGCCGCTGCGGTCCGGGATGTTCTGGAACAAACTCATTCTTCGTGAGCATGATAGACGAACGGACGCCGAAGGGCAGCCAAACGGACCGGAGTCGCGCCTGAAATGAAATAGGCATGCGACGGGCGCATGCCTATGGGAGACAGAAAAGACAAACGAACTAACGTCCGATCTTCACCTTTGCGCGGTCGCGTTCAGCCGCCGAGATAGGGGCGATGCCGGTTGCTGCCACGCTGTTCTGGCCCGCCGGTGAGAGGGTCCAGGCCACGAAGTCGCGCACGGCTGCGCTCGGATCGGCATTCGCATACAGCCTGACGGGATGCGTCAACGGATACCGTCCGGCCTTGATGTTGTCCGCCGTAGCCGCATAGGGCGCGGAACCTTTTTCCTTGCTGATCGCCAGGTGAGGGAAGTCCTTGCCGAGTGCCATTCCGCTGAACGCGATTGCGCCACGGTCCTGCCATACGCCGGCAAGCAGGTCGTGCTCGGATTTCGCCCGCCGCACCATCGTCCCAAAGGGCTTGCCCTGCATCACCCGCTCTCGCACCAGTTGCGAACGTCCATTGCTCTCGTCCAGCGCCATCGCGCTGATCGGGAGGCTCTCGCCGCCAAGCGCCGACCAGTTGGTGATCTTGCCGCTGTAGATGTCTTGAAGTTGCTGAAGGGTGAGGCTCTTCACCGGGTTCTTTGGATTGACGACGAACAGGATCGCGTCCGTGCCCACCGTAACGTCGATCGGAGCACTCTTGAGTTTCCGCAGGTCGGCTTCGGTGGCGGCGCGTTCGGCGCTGACCAGGTCGGCGGTGCCTGCGCCGAGGGCGGTGAAGCCGAGGGTCGTGCCTCCGCCCAGCGCGACGATCTTGGCGCCGGCATGCTCGCGCGCGTAGGCCATCGCCCAGCGGTCCATCACGGGCAGCAGGTCGGCCGAACCCTTGATGCGGATGGTCTGTGCGCTGGCCGCCGGTGCCAGCACTGCTGCGACGAGCAATATGCTCAACCACTTGATGCGCATGAAACCTCTCCCGTGCTGCTGTCGCATGTACCGAATGACCAAATGGCCGGCCTGTGGCCGGGACCGGATGTATGAGAACGGGTAACTACTCCCCGGCCATGCGCGTCAGCTCACGCCTCCATGGTAGGCCGAGATCGCCTAAGCCACTGAATTACCGAAGTAATGCCGTATTGGGCACTCTGGTACGCGCTCCTGAATCGGGAAGGCCAGGCGAGGAGCGTGGCGGCTGGGCCGAACCTGCAAACCCCACGCGTTCTGCGCTACCATGCTGCCATGCCTAAGTCCGCGCCCAGCTTTGAAGTTCCGTGCCCTTGTTGCGAGGCTTTGCTCAAGATCGATCCGGCGACCAAGTCCGTGATCTCGCACATCCCGAAGGCGACGCCGAAGACTTTCGCCGACATGGAAGAAGCGGCGCGCGCCATGCGCGAGCATGACACTCGCAAGGAGTCCTTGTTCCGTCAGTCGGTCGAGGCCGAGAGGAACAAGGCAGACCTGCTGGAGAAGAAGTTCCAGGAGGCGGTGAAGCGCGCGAAGGAGACTCCCGACACGGGCAAGCCCATCCGCGACTTCGACCTGGACTGATCTCAACGATGTTGCTGTTAGGTCATCGCGGATGCCGCGGCTTCGCCCCTGAGAACACGGTGGCGGCGTTCGACCACGCTCTCGCCGCCGGCTGCCACGGGTTCGAATTCGACGTGCGCCTCACCGCCGACGGACGCAACGTCATCTGCCACGATCCGAAGCTCTACCGGCTGCGGGTAGCCGACGCCACCTATGGGCGGCTGTGCTCGGCCGCCGCAGCAAGTGCCGCCATCCCTTGCCTCGAAGACGTGCTCAAGGACTACTGCGAGCGCGCCTACCTGTATATCGAACTCAAAGTCGCCGGAATGGAAACAGCCGTACTCGATCTCGTCCTGCGCTATCCGCCGCGACGGGGGTTCGTCGTGGCTTCGTTCCTGCCCGAGGTGGTTGCGACGGTGCACGCGCTCGAGCCCGAGGCCCCGGTGGGACTCGTCTTCGACAGCTGGCTCAAGCGCGATCGCTGGCGCGGCCTGCCGGTCACGCACGTCATGCCCCACTACACGCTGTTGAGCGCCGAGCGCATGGCGGAATACCGGGCGGCGGGCAAGAAGGTGCTGACCTGGACCGTGAACTCCGGGGAGGAGATGCGGCGCGCGGCGGCGCTGGGCGTTGACGGGGTGATCTCCGACGATCCCGCGCTGCTATGCCGCACTCTCTCCTAGCTCCGGTGCCCGGAAGCGATCCGGCCTTTCCACATTGACCAGGAACGACTCGCGTTCGGCGTAGAACGCATCGAGTTCGCGCACGATCTGTCGCGCGTCCCAGCCCAGCGCGCGCCCGATGCGTTCGGCTGCGAGTTCCGCGCAGTCCTGACCGAAGCAGCCGCTTAGCGCGACGGGAACCCTGCGCAACAGCATGTCCCCGAGCGTCACCGCGTGCTCGTAACGCACTGCGCTGACCGCTTCCGCGACGATGTGGTCCGTGTGCTCGCAGATGGGCCTTCGGAACCGCTCGTCCGTTCCCGCCATTTGCGCAATCGGAAGAGCGCAGCGTCCATGCCAGATTGCAACCGCCCGCGCCGCCTGCTCGGTGATCCCGGTCGCCAGGCTTACCATCTGGGACCATTGCCCAAAGGTGGACTCGATGCCGCTCGCCGATCCGGTCGCCACCCATACGTTCTGAGGTTCGGGGCAGCGGACGCCCACTTTCCGGGCTGTCTGCCTGGCGACTTCCGCGGCCGTCGTGAGCTTGCCGCCGATAACGGAGAGGAAGCCCATCGCGCCTTCTTCGGCATGGTTCCGAATCACGTGGCGGCGTGTGATGCCCGCCGTGTTTCGCGTGTCGGTGTATGGCAGAGCCCGAATGCCCGCGAAGGCATAGGTGATGTCCGCGGTGGTGAGACGCGCCCGCGGATACAGCCGGTGGACCGCCCTGAGCAGGTACTGGATCTCTGCCGGCGCCGGACGGCAGAGGTCCGGATTCCTGCGGTCCTCGACTTCGGTCGTTCCTATGAGAACCTGGCCATTCCAGGGGATAACAAAAACCGGACGGCCGTCCGACGCTTCCGAGTAGAGCGCGGTCGATGGCGCCCCCTCGAAGGTTGGCACGACGATATGCGAGCCGCGTACGCCTCCGACCATCGGCCGCGCCTGTTGCAACCCGCTGGCGGCATAGACGTGGTCTGCCCAGGGTCCGGTGGCGTTGACGACCCAATCGGCACGAACGAACTGCTCCACGCCGCTCAGAAGATCACGGACACGAACGCCCTGAACGCGTCCGTCCGACGTGCGGACTTCCAATACCTCTGTGTGGTTTCGAGCAGTCGCACCCGCATGCAGCGCCTCGACCAACCACTCTGCCACCAGCCGTTCGGGGTACTCGCATTGCGCGTCGTCGTACTGGAAGAGCGCCCAGCGTTGGCCGGAGTCCAGCCGCCGCTCGAGTTCGGCGAGCACGTCCGCCGTGTGTCCATTCCGTGCCCTCGTGCGCGAGAGCTGCCGGTAGAGCCAGAGTCCGGCGCGCAGTTGCAGCGCGGAATGGCGGCTATTCTCGTTGAGCGCGAATACAAACTTCAGCGGCCGCACGAGATGCGGACGCTCGCGCATGAGGCGTCCGCGCTCGCGCAGCGACTCGCGGACCAGCGACAGTTCTCCGTGCTCCAGGTACCGCAGCCCGCCGTGGACGATGCGCGTGGTTCGGCTCGTCGTGCCGGAACCGAAATCGTTCTTCTCCACCAGGAGCACACTTCGCCCGGCCCTCGCGCATTCGCGAGCGATCGCGACGCCGTTGATGCCGCCGCCGATCACGACAATGTCGTACTCGGAATTCATCGGCGGACGCGTGTTCCTGCCCGTCATGTCGTGGTTAGATGCCGAGTTTCTGCAATCCGGTACGTTCGCGCCCCATAACCGCCCGTCCGGGCCGTTCCCGGGAGTCGCCTTCGGTAGAATCTACCCATGCCTACGACCGGCGAGCGCTTCGAACGCGCGGTGCAGATCATGCATCGCCTGCGGGCTCCGGGAGGATGTCCCTGGGACCGCGAACAGACCTTCGACACCATTAAGCAGTACACGCTCGAAGAAACGTATGAGGTCATCGAGGCCATCGAGCAGCGGGACTGGCCGGAGCTGGCCGGAGAGCTCGGCGATTTGCTCCTCCAGGTGCTGTTCTACGCCGAGATGGCCGCTGAAGATCGGCGGTTTTCGATCGATGATGTGCTCGATACCCTTAGCGATAAGCTCGTCCGCCGGCATCCTCACGTATTCGGCGAGGTGCAGGCCGAGACCTCATCCGAAGTCCTGCGGAACTGGGAGGCGATCAAGGAGCAGGAGAAAAGGTCGCGCGCAGCGGCCGAGTCGGACGCCAAGCCGAAACCGCTCCTTTCGAGCATCTCGACCGCCATGCCTGCTCTGATGGAGGGACTGAAACTCAGCAACAAGGCCGCGCACGTCGGTTTCGACTGGCCGTCGATCGACGGCATATTCGAGAAACTCGAGGAAGAGACTGCCGAGCTGCGCAGGGAAGTCGCGCAAATTCCGCCGCCGGGTCCTGTCCCCGTCGGCAGAGGCGTGGCCGGAGCGCGCGGTTCGAGCGTTCCTGAAGACCTGCAGCACCGGCTTCAGGACGAGGTGGGCGACCTTCTATTCGTGGTTGTCAATCTGGCCCGCTACCTGAATGTCGATCCCGAATCCGCGCTGCGCAGCACCAATCGCAAGTTCCGCCGCCGCTTCGAGCACGTGGAGGAACGCCTGCGAGCCGAAGGCAAGACGCTGCAGCAGAGCAATATCGACGAGATGGAGCAGTACTGGCAGGAGAGCAAGACCGCAAAGTCTTGACCCTGGGCCGTACGATTGGATCGAGGGTTCGACGTGTCACATCGGGCAGAGAAACCGTTCGGCAACATCCTGCTTCGCACCTGCCACTCGGTGGGCGAGTTCCGGCAGGCTCTGGATCTTCAACGCGACGTATGGAACTTCAACGAGACTGAACTCGTGCCCGTCCGCCTGTTCGTCGTCGGCGAGAAGATCGGCGGACACACCGTCGGCGCCTTCGACGGCAACGAGATGGTCGGATTCGTGTACGGGATTCCCGGCTACCGCGGCGGACACTCGTACGTCCACTCGCACATGCTCGCCGTCCGCGAAACGCACCGCAACACCGGCCTTGGACGCGCGCTCAAACTCTTCCAGCGCGAACTGGCCATCGGACAGGGTTTTGAACTGATCGAGTGGACCTTCGATCCGCTGGAGATCAAGAACGCCTATCTCAACATCGAGCGGCTTGGCGCCATCGCCCGGCGTTACAGCGTCAACCAGTACGGAATTACCACGTCTCCGCTCCAGGGCGGACTGCCAACCGACCGGCTGACGGCCGAGTGGTGGTTGAAGTCGGAACGCGTGCTGCGGTTCCTCGAGGCTGGCGATAAGCCGCCTGTGATCCCGAAGGCCGTCATCGATGTTCCCGAAGATATCTACCGTTTGAAGTCCGACCCCTCCAGCCGCTCCCGCGCCGCCGCGATTCAGACCAAGATTCGCGACCAGTTCATGGTTGCCTTCGGCCAGGGATTGGCCGTCCTCGGCTACGAGCGCGACGAAAAGGGAAACGGACGCTTCCTGCTGACTCGTTGGAACGAAAACTGGAACTACTTCGAGGCGATGCACGCATGAGAATCGAGGCGGTCACGCTCCGCGAGATCCGCATGCCGCTGGTGCAGTTCTTTGAAACCAGTTTCGGACGCACCACCGAACGCCGCATTCTCCTCGTGACGGCGCACTGCGAGGGAGTCGCGGGATGGGGCGAATGTACCGCGGGCGAGCACCCGTTCTACAACGAAGAGTCAATCGACACGGCCTGGTACGTCGTCCGCGAATACCTTGCGCCCGCCGTGCTCGGCAGCAACATCGAACGAGGCCGCGACGTCCCCGCGCTGTTGCAGCGCGTTCGCGGGCATCGCATGGCCAAGGCCGCGGTCGAAAATGCCGTATGGGACGCCGAGGCCCAGGCGTGCGCCGTGCCCCTTTGGCAACTGGTGGGCGGCACGCAGCGCGAGATTGCCTGCGGAGTCTCGATCGGCATCCAGGACTCGCCCGAACAACTGCTCGACAAGATCGCCACCGAACTCACCGCCGGGTACCAGCGCATCAAGGTGAAAGTGAAACCCGGCTGGGACCTGGACATCCTGTGCCGCATCCGGCAGCGTTGGCCCGGCATCACCCTCAGCTGCGACGCAAACTCCGCGTACCGGCTCGAAGACCTCGATCACCTCAGGAGCTTCGAACAGTTCCGCCTTCTGATGATAGAGCAGCCGCTCTGGAACGACGACTTCTACTTCCACGCGCAGCTTCAGAAGGAACTGCAAACGGCGGTGTGTCTCGACGAGGCGATCCTGAGTGCACGCGACGCGGACGCCGCTTTACAGCTCCGGGCCTGCCGCATCGTGAACATCAAGCTCGGGCGCGTCGGAGGCTTCACCGAGGCCATCGCTACGCACGACGTGTGCGCCCGCCACGGCGTGCCGGTGTGGTGCGGAGGGATGCTGGAGTCCGGCATAGGCCGCGCGCACAACATCGCCATGTCCACGCTCCCGAACTTCCGCCTGCCCGGCGACGTCTCGGCCTCGAAGCGGTACTGGAAAGAGGACATCATCGAGCCCGCTGTCGAAGTCTCGCCCCAGGGCACCATCGCCATCGCCGACGAGCCCGGTCGCGGCTACGAGGTCAGGGAAGACCTCATCGACCGCCTGACCGTGCGCAAGGAAACCCTGCGGCCCTGACGCGCACAAGAAAGCGCAGCTCGAGAGCTGCGCTTCTCGACTTCCAGCCGACGCTACCTGGGCGAGGCGGCCTGTGCGTTGATCGCCGTTGATGCATCCTGCTTGCGAAGGAAGTCCAGTGCCTCGGCGACGTTCATCCTCGGTACCGGCCTGAAGTCGTAGGCTGTGTTCTCCTGCTTGATCTTGATCGATTTGAAGATCAGCGCCTTTCCGGTGAAATCCAGAACCAGCCTCGTCAGGTCCCAGTGTCCCGGTAGAACCTCCGCCTGCTGGATGATGAAGCGCCCGCCGCGATCCAGATGGCCGATGAGGCCCCATCCGATGGAGATGTCCTTGAATAGCGTCCCGTCGATCTTCATCACGTGCTGGGCCGTCGTGTCGATGGTCATGACGCCGCTCATGGCGGTAAAGACCAGGCTCTCGCGGCTCGGAGGATCGAAGTTCGGTTTCGGCGTGAACCGCAGGTGGACGATTGTGTGGCCGTTCGGTGCGGTCTCGGTCCGCTCGTACTGGAAATCGAAAGCATCGGGCAGCGCGCGCAGCATCTTGGTCGTGCGCTCCTGGTCCTGCTTCTGTTCCTTCACCTTCTCGCGCATCTTCTCCGGGTCGAGCAGCCGGTTGATGCGCTCATCGTCCTTCCGGCGCTCTTCTGCGCTCAACGGGCGGTCGTTGATGGTCATCACGCGCGAAAGGATACCCTCGGGAGTCTCGACCAGTTGCTTGACCAGGGTGCGTGCCGGCTTCTGCTCCCGTTCCCTCCAGGTAAACGGACCCTCGGCCTGGGTCAACGTCAGCTCTCGCTCGATGATGTTGCGCACCAGGTCGCCGGGGTTCCCCGGCAGTTGCGCTCCCTGCGGACGCGGGCCTGCCTTGGCAATGGCCGCCGCCGAGCACAGCAGCAGGGCCACAAGGATGGTCAGAGTTCGGGTGAGCTGCGGTTTCAACATACCTCTATCCTACCGAATGCGTACGGCATCTCTTCGACGGTACAAGCCTGTTGCACGTTGCACCTGCGTAAACCCATGCTGGAACAAGATGTTGCAGAAAGGAAGGCCGGCTCACCCGAACCGGCCTGCGCAAAGGAGGATTGGCTTCTTCGGAGATGCCGGCCCAGTCGGAGAAAGGCAGTCCCACTCGTCTTTGATCGAAACGCGCCGAGCCGGAACTGTTGTTCCCCTGGCGTTCTTCAGTTCCGCCCCCGCGTGTTTAGCCGGCTGGGCCGACGCTGCCGCTATTGCAAGCCCGCGACCAAAGATCTCGTCCGCGCCTTGCGCGTCACGCGCCCGTTAAGTTACTGAAAAGGTAAACCGTCGACGCCGAACCGTCGTCTCCCCGGCGTTCCACTCGCATGTGACAGAGTTCTCAACAAGCACTTCTGCATACCAATCGTGAGCATCGCTGTACACGCGGGGTGCCGGATCGTGTTCGATCCACGCTCCACCCGCCGAATCGATGGTTGCCGCCTGTGCTGCGGTTCGTTATAGTTTCGTAAGCCCTTCGAAAGTGGCAACTTCGCAGCACGCCCCAGAAGTTCTGCGCGCGGGCGAAGAGGGCACCTGCCGCCAACGCTCGGCTGCGCTTCAACGCATTGAGCCTACAAACATCAACGAACGGGAGCGTCCCCCAATGTGGAAATCGCGTAAAGAGCCCGAACGGCCGGCCTATACTCCGCCTGCTCCGCAGCCGGCAGCAAGACCGGCTCCGAACCCAACGCCACAAACGACGGCCCGTCACGTGGAGACCCCAAGAATGGAAAACTTCCGTGCTGAAGTAGCGCATATCGGAAAGTCGGTCATCGTCAAAGGCGAGCTTTCTGGAAGCGAAGATCTCTACGTCGACGGCGAGGTAGAGGGCAGCATCGAACTTAGGAGCAACAGCCTCGTTATCGGTCCGAACGGACGCGTTCGCGCGAACGTCCACGCCCGCGACGTCATCATTCACGGCAAGGTTGACGGCAACGTCAGGGGCACCGAGCGGGTGGAACTGAAGAAGTCCGCGATCCTCAATGGCGACATCAACACGCAGCGGATCGTCATCGAGGACGGCGCCTTCTTTAAGGGAGCCATCGACATTCAGAAGGTGGAGAAGCCTGCCGAGCCCAGGCGCGAGCCGGCCGTCGCGGCGGCTGCACCCACAGGCGGCGTGGCTGCAAATCCGCAGACCTCTCTGCTCGACCGCAAGTAACCGAACGGCGGTCGCCGAAGCTCGCGCTTGTGGCCTTCGGACCTGATGAGCCACATTGGCACGCTGTGGCGATCGCCGGTTCTCCTGCTCGGATTCACGCGCTAGACTGATACCGTGGGATTCTTTCGTAACCTCTTTGGTGGCGCTTCCTCCGGCTCCTCGGCCGGACGCCGGGCCGCGAGCGAACGCGTGCAGCGGCGCTCGACCGGCTTCCATGAATTCATCCGCGGGATCCTTCGTCCCGACGGACAGACCGTCCTCGACCTCGGCCCTACCTCTCCGGCGAACCTGCAATTCATCACCGGCCTGGGGCACCGCGCTTACAACGAGGACATCCTCGTAGCCGCCAACGACCCGGCGCTGATGATCTCCGGGGAAGACCCCGGCTCGAAGACGATCGATGTCGAGGCCTTCCTGCGCGACAACCTGAAGTACGAGCCGAACACGTTCGACGCTGTCCTGCTCTGGGACGCCTGCGACTATCTGCCGGAGCCGCTCGTCAAGCCGGTCATCGAACACATCTACAAGGTGACCAAGCCGAAGGGCCTGCTGCTCGGCTTCTTCCATACGAAAGACGCCGGTTCGGACGCGCCCTACTGCCGCTACCACATCGCCGCCGCAGACACGCTCGAACTGCAGGCCGCGCAGCAGTTCCGCCTGCAGCGCGTCTTCAACAACCGGCACATCGAGAACCTGTTTCACGACTACACTTCGCTGAAGTTTTTCCTCGGGCGCGACAACATCCGCGAAGTGCTGATTATCCGATAAGCGCGTTTTCCGAGTGCGCGCTCGCTTGTCGCCGCATAGCGCACCATCTTTGCTAACCTAAGCTTGTGAAGACAACGGAACCCAAACGCGCTCGCGTCGGCGTGCTTGCCTTGCAAGGCGACTTCGACGCGCACCGCAGAACACTCGAGAAGCTCGGCGCGGACGTCGTGCTGGTGAAGCGTCCCGAGCAGTTGGACGACGTCGAGGGCCTGGTTATCCCCGGCGGCGAATCCTCCGCCTTCCTGAAATTGCTCGGCGATAAGGGATTCGAGAAGCTGACCGACTTCGTGCGAACGAAGCCCACGTTCGGAACCTGTGCCGGCTGCATCCTGCTCGCGAAAGACGTGGAGAACCCGCCGCAGGCCGGACTCGGCGCGCTCGATATCACCGTCCGCCGCAACGCCTACGGACGCCAGATCGATTCCGCCATCATCAGCGCACCGACCAGGCTGGAAGGCGGCCCGCTCGAACAGGTTTACATTCGCGCTCCACGGATCGAGCGCACGGGAGCGAGCGTCGAGGTGCTGGCCGAGCGCGATGGCCACGCGGTGCTGGTGCGGCAGGGAAATCTGATGGCGGCAACCTTCCACCCGGAACTGAGCGACGACACGCGCGTCCACGCCGAGTTTCTCAAGCTCATCAGGCGCTGACAGCGGTAAACGAGAAGGCTGCCCTTGCGAGCAGCCTTTTTGGTTCCGGACGCCCCGCCTATCGGGGTGCGATCCTGGCTCGATCGATGCGGCTGTAATCCAGGCGCCTGAGTGGCGTCGCGGCTCCCGTGGGCTGCACCTGATACACGATGTTCGGATCGCGGTTGCGGTCCTCAAGGGACTTGCGAGCCGCCTCGGCCTTCCACCGCCCGCAGACCGGGCTTTGTTCGCGGAGGACCTCTTTCCGGCCCGACAGACGATCCCATCGGACAATGTCGAACTTGGCGGTGTCGCCCTGGTTGGGGAATGCCATGGGCTGCTCCTTCTCACACAAAGTTGTACAGCTCAGCTTAGCCTTCGCAGCGTGGAATGACAGATGCCGAGCGGCCCACGTACCTTGGTGCTCCGATATACTGAACCAAAGGCACCGGCCCGGCCGGCCCACAGCAGAGCAGGGGTATCGCCGTAGTGAGTTCGCAGCAGAAAACGTTTTTCATCGAGACCTTCGGATGTCAGATGAACTTCCATGACTCCGAAAAGGTGATCGGCACGCTCATTCAGCAGGGATACCGGCAGGTCGAGAGCGTCGAAGACGCCGACCTGATTTTCTACAACACCTGCTCGATCCGCGATAAGGCGGAACAGAAGGTCTTCCACCGTCTGGCCGATTTCAAGCGCCTCCAGGAGCAGGGCAAGAAGTTTGCCGTGATTGGTTGCGTCGCACAGCAGGAAGGCCAGCACATCTTCGAGCGCGCGCCTCATGTGTCCCTCGTGGCCGGCTCGGCCAGTTATCGCAACCTGCCCAATATGCTCATACAGATCGAGGGTGGACAGCGCGCCACCGGGCTCGACGACCGGCAAACGGACGAAACCTTCGAGACCGAGTTCACGGCCCGCAGCAATCCTCATCGCGGGTACATCACCATCATCGAAGGCTGCGACAAGTTCTGCGCCTACTGCGTCGTGCCGTACACGCGCGGCAAGGAGCGCAGCCGCACATCGGACTCCGTCCTCTCCGAGGCGCGCCGCATGGCCGATGCGGGCTACACCGATATCCAGCTCCTCGGGCAAAACGTGAACTCTTACCGGGACCCGCTGGCAAAGAAAAGCTTTGCCGAGCTGCTGGCCGCCGTTGGAGAAATTCCGGGCATCCGCCGCGTGCGCTTCACAACTTCGCATCCGCGGGACTTCACGAAGGACATCGTTGACGCCATCGACTCCGTCCCCACGCTCTGCGATCACGTGCATTTGCCGGTGCAGAGCGGTTCGTCGCGAGTGCTGGCCTCGATGTATCGCGAGTACACGCGTGAGCAGTACCTTGAGCGAATCGCGTGGATGAAGTCGTGCCGTCGCGATATCTCCATCACCTCCGACATCATCGTGGGCTTCCCGGGCGAGACCGAGGCCGAATTCGAGGAAACCGCAAGCCTGCTCGACGCCGTCGGGTACGACGGAATCTTCAGTTTCAAGTACTCGGCGCGGCCCAACAC
>DASPLH010000108.1:0-12322 GCA_035627675.1 Clostridia bacterium | reverse complement strand
TGAGTGGCTGGCGCACGCTGGCGCGTTACGAAATCCCGCAGGCGTTGCCGGCGAAATCGCCCGCCGATGGCGGCTTGCAAACCATCGATCCCCAAATCGCTCCGGGAATGTACGTTGCCGGAGACTGGTGCGATACAGCGTCGAGCAACGGCGCGCTCGTCTCCGGACGCCGCGCCGCTCAAGCCGTCGCCGCCGACCTCGCGCAAATGGCAGCCTGACGACTACATCCACGCTTATAAGTGTCACCCTGAACGCCTCTTCACTGGCGTTCAGGGTCTATGCATTTGCGGCTGCGCAAGGTTGATGCTGGAAGGAATTCATGATTACAAATGTCAGGAATAGATAGCTGAGTCCGCAATCGCGGCGAACTCAGGGTGACACTGGAATTAGTTCCGTCCGTCAAAGAAGAAGGCCGCCTCCGTGGAGCGGCCTTCGCATTTCCCCCAAGTGTTCAGCTGAACGCGAGCGTGATCAGAGTCTTCTGCTCCATGTCGTGGGCCTTGGCCGAGCCCGTCGCAGGACTTGCCGCGGCCGCGCGCTTGATCGACCGGACGGGCATCTCGCCCACCAGCCGGCGGAGCCTCGGAATGACGTACCAGAGCGCTCCCATGTTCGCCGGTTCTTCCTGCACCCACACGATCTCCTTCGCGTTTTCGTAACGTGCCAGCACGTCGAGCAGTTCATTCTCCGGGAACGGGTAGAGCTGATCCATGAACACGATCGCCGTCTCCGTGTTCTTCAGACGCTTGCGCTCGACGTTGAGTTCGTGCCCGATCTTGCCCGTGCAAAGCAGGATGCGCTTCACGCGGCCGGCATCGACCGAGCGATCCTCAACGACGTTGAGGAAGCGGTCACGCGAGAAGTCCGCGATCGGGCTCACCGCTTCCGGATGCCGCAGCATGCTCTTCGGAGTGAACACCACGAGAGGCTTGCGCCACTTGCGCATCGCCTGCCGCCTCAGCAGGTGGAAGTATTGCGCCGCGTTCGAAGGCTGGCACACCTGCATGTTGTCGCGAGCGCAGAGTTGGAGAAAGCGCTCCATGCGTGCGCTGGAGTGCTCCGGACCCTGGCCTTCGTGCCCGTGCGGCAGCAGCAGCACCAACCCGGTCAGCAGTCCCCACTTCTCCTCGCCGGCCGAGATGAACTGGTCGATGATGATCTGGGCGCCGTTGGCGAAGTCGCCGAACTGCGCTTCCCACATCGTCAGTGCCTCGGGGAAGTCGCGGCTGAATCCGTATTCGAAGCCCATCACCGCCGCTTCCGAGAGTTCCGAGTTGTAAATCTCGACCCTGCCCTGATTCGGCCCCAAGTGGCACAGCGGCACATACTCGCGCTCGTTCTCGATATCCACGAGGCACGAGTGCCGGTGATTGAAGGTTCCACGGCGGCTGTCCTGGCCCGTCAGGCGGATCGGCGTTCCGGCCGATGCGAGTGACGCGAACGCCAGCGCCTCGCCCATGCCGAAGTCCACGCCGCGCTTGCCCTGCGCCATTTCCAGCCGCTGTTTCAGCAGGTTCTGCACCTTCGGGTGTACGTGGAAGTCTTCCGGCGCCCGCGTGAGCAGCTCGCCAAGGCGCGCCAACTCCTCCGCCGGCAGCCCTGTCTTGACCTCGAATTCAGGCGAGTACGGACCGCCCTCGTAGCCTTCCCAGTACTTGGGGAGGGTGAACAGCGCGGGCTTCTTCGTCATCTTCTGCGCGTCCTGCTTCGCCTTCTGGTAACGCGAGCGCGCCTCTTGCACCTGCTGGGTCACGTCCACGCCGAGCTTTTTGGCGTAGATCTCGTACAGCGGCGGGTGCTGCTTGATGCGGGCGTAAACAATCGGCTGCGTGATCGTCGGATCGTCTATCTCCGAATGACCGTGACGGCGGTATCCGACGAGGTCTATGACGACATCGGACCCGAACTCATACCTGTACTCGACGGCCAGCTTGGCGATGCGGACGACTGCATCCGGATCCTCCGCGTTGACGTGGAAGATCGGGATCGGCAAACGCTTCGCAAGGTCGCTGGCGAAGCGGCTCGAGTTGTACTCGCGCGGGTTGGTCGTGAATCCGAGCAGGTTGTTGACGATGATGTTGATCGTGCCGCCGACGGTGTAGCCGCGCAGGTACGCCATGTTCAGCGTCTCGGCCCAGATGCCCTGTCCTGCGAACGCCGAGTCGCCGTGCATGATGATCGGCAACGTTTCCTGCTTGCCGTGCTCACCGCGGCGAATCTGCTTCGCACGCACCCGTCCCATGGCCACCGGATCGACGGCCTCGAGGTGGCTTGGGTTCGAGGCGAGATGCATGCGCACCTTCTTGCCGTTGAATTCCCGCACCCCGGTTGCGCCCTGGTGATACTTCACGTCGCCGCTGCCAAGCGTGCTGCGCGGATCGACGTCTTCGAACCCGGCGTAGATATCCTCGGCCGGACGGCCCACGGTCTGGCTTACCACGGTGAGGCGCCCGCGATGGCTCATGGCCATCAGGCATTCCTTCGCGCCAAGGTCTGCACTGGTCGAGACAGCCGCCTCGAGCAGCGGGATGAGCGCCGTATTTCCTTCCAGCGAAAATCGTTTGGTGCCGATGTAGAGGGTCTGGAGCATCTGCTCGAACAGATCGGCCTCTACCAGTTGCTTCAGGATCGCCTGCTGATCGACAGCGGGCTGCGGCGATTCGAGCCGCTCGATGATCCAGCGGCGGCGAACCGGGTCGGGGATGTGCATGAACTCCGCCGCGACCGTCCCGCAGTAAACCCGGCGAGCATCGTCGGCCTCCGGGCCGTTCAGACCCTCCAGATCGGGAGTCTCGGTCTTCGGAAAGAGGCCGAGCGGGTCCAGGTCAGCCTGGAGATAGCCCCAGCGGCGGAACGCATCGAAAGTTCGTTCGCGGTGTTCGGTTTCCGTGCCTGCTTCAGCGGAAGGGAAGGCATGAGCCTGCAAAGTGACGCTCCTAACATCCCAATTGAATTGAAGTGCTTACCGGATTAACGGTTTTAGAAAGCCCCAGACGTCCCACCGGCGGACCGCCGATGGAAACCCACACCCTGAAAAGGTACCAGAAACGTGCGGGAGGGAGCCAATCCGGGGGATTCGTGCTTGCCCCGGACCATCTATTCGATTGGATGCGCCACGTGCAGAGAGGACGCAGGCGGTTACGTGGCGAGCTTGCCGGTATAGAGAGCCATTCCGACCACCGCATCGACGCCCATCGCGTGCAGCCGATCGACTTCCTCCATCGAGCGGATTCCACCGGCGGCGATGAGTTTGCGGGTGGTTGCCGAGCGCAGGCGCTCGATCACCTCGAACGGAATGCCCTGCATCAGGCCCTCGGTATCGATGTGGGTGTAGAGGAACCCGCCGCAGTACGGTTCGGTCTCCCTCATCATCTGCTCGGGCGTAAGCTCGGTCGATTCCTTCCAGCCCTTGATGCTGACCTTTCCCCCGCGCGAGTCCACGGCGAAGAGCAACCGCGCGGCGGCCGCCGCGTGTGCGAACTGCTGCGCCTTCTCGAGATCGACACGCCCGTCCTTCAGCAGGGCGGAGCCGATGATCACCTTCTTGGCACCGAGTCGCAGGGCTGAGATGGCCGCTTCCGGCGTCCGAATGCCGCCTCCGACCTGGCACGGCAGGTGTTCGCAGATTCGCTCGACCAGCTTGGAATTCGAACCTTTTCCCATGGCTGCGTCAAGGTCGATGAGTTGCACGACCGGGTAGTCGAGGAAGCGCTCGATCCAGTAGTCGAAGTTGTCGAACTCCAGGGCTTTCTTCTCACCCTGCACGAGCTGGACGATCTTGCCGCCCATCAGGTCAATCGAGGGAATCAGCACGGTAGCCTCACGGGAACACCTTGCGTTTCGAGGTAGGACTTCAGTTCGCGCAGATCGTGGATGCCGAAGTGGAAGATCGAGGCGGCGAGCGCCGCATCGGCGCAGCCTTCCCGGAAGACGTCGGCGAAGTGCTGCGCATTGCCCGCCCCGCCGGACGCGATTACCGGGATGGACACGGCCTGCGCGATCTCGGCCGTCAGCGGGCAGTCGAACCCGGCCCGCGTGCCGTCGCGGTCCATCGAAGTGAGCAGGATTTCGCCGGCCCCACGGCTCTCTGCCTCCCGTGCCCACTCGAGGGCCTTGCGGCCCGCAGGTTTCCGTCCCCCCTGGACGAACACTTCCGCTCCGCCGTCCCCGCGCCTTGCGTCAATGGCAACGATGACTGCCTGCGATCCGAAACGCTCGGCGATCTGCGTGATCAGCGTTGGGTCGGCCACGGCAGCCGAATTGATGCTCAGCTTGTCGGCGCCGGCTTCGAACAGTTGCGCCGCATCGGAGAGGCTTCGAACGCCTCCTCCGACCGTGAACGGGATGAAAAGCTCGCGCGCGGTGCGCCGGACCACATCGATCAGGATCGGTCGGGCCTCGTGCGTGGCCGTGATGTCCAGCAGCACGACTTCATCGGCGCCAGCCGCGGCGTGACGGTGCGCCAGTTCCGCCGGATCGCCGGCGTCAATCAAATCGACGAACTGCACGCCCTTCACAACGCGGCCAGCCGCGACGTCGAGGCAAGCGATGACCCTTCGCGTCAGGCTCATGCCTTCACCTCGAAGAAGTTTTTCAAGACCTGCAATCCGACCTCGCTCGACTTCTCGGGGTGAAACTGCACGCCGAAGACATGGCCTTTCTCGACGGCTGCGGCGAATGTTTCTCCATACGTGGTCGTCGCCACAACTCCCTCCACCACGGGACAGCGATACGAGTGCGTGTAATAGACGAAGCCCTGCTCGGGGATGCCGCGCAGCAATCGAGAAATTGCAGCGGGCTTCATCGTATTCCATCCCACGTGCGGCACCTTCATCCCGCTCTCGAAACGCTCCACTCTGCCGCGCAGCAGGCCCAGTCCCTCGGTCTCCGGCGACTCCGTGGAACCCTCGTAGAGCCACTGCATTCCAACGCAGATCCCAAGGAAGGGAACGCCGCGGGAGATCGCGTCGGAAATCGCGTCTTTCAGCCCCGAGTCGGCGATCCGCTGCGTTGCGCTGAAGTGTCCCACTCCGGGGAGCAGGATGCGTTCGGCCCTTCGCACGGCATCGGGATCGCCGGTGAGCACTGAGTCGTAACCCAGGTGCGTCACAGCCTTGCGCACGGAGGCAAGATTTCCAGCTTTGTAATCAATGATCGTGATGGTCATCTGTCAGTCGCCAGTCGTAGGCCGTCGGTGGTCAGCATCCAGTTTTCCTTAACGTCATCTTGAGCGAGAACTCGCAGCAGAACACGGCGCGGAGCGCCGTGGATGCGAGTTCGAGTCGGAAGACCTCACGGCCTCGCTTGCGGCTGAAACCTGACAGCTCTCTCACAGCAGCCCCTTTGTGCTCGGCAGCATCTTCGCCAACCGCCTGTCCTTGCTGCACGCCACGCGCAGCGCGCGCGCAAACGCTTTGAACAGCGCCTCGATCTTGTGATGGTTCGACCGGCCATACATGGTCTTCAGGTGAACGTTGGCTCTTGCTCCCCGCGCGAACCCCTCGAAGAAGTCGTACACCAGTTCGGCCTGGAGATCGCCAACCAGCCGGACCTTCACCTTGGCGTCCACCACGGTGGCAGCCCGCCCGCTGAGATCCACGGCGGCGATGCCCAGCGTCTCATCCATCGGCATCAGGAAATAGCCGGCGCGCAGGATGCCCCGCTTATCGCCCAGCGCGCGATCGAATGCCTCGCCCAGCGCGATGCCGACGTCCTCCACCGTGTGGTGCTGGTCAACGTCGAGGTCGCCCTTGCACGTGAGTTGCAGGTCGAAGCCGCCATGGCGCGTGAAGAGTTCCAGCATGTGGTCGAAGAACCGGATGCCCGTCGAGATCTTGTACTTGCCCCGGCCGTCAACATCCAACACAAGGCTGATCTGCGTCTCCGCCGTATTGCGCTCGAGCGCCGCTCTTCTCATCGGCCTGTCTCCGCCGCGGCCGTCTTGCCGCGTTTCTGTGCAACGAAGCCGATTGCGCTCAACGCCTGCGGCAGTTCGCGAAGCAGTCTCTCCGTCTGTTCATCGGTGCCGAGCGTCACGCGCACGCAACCCTCGCATCCCGGATCGCTGTTGCGGTCGCGCACGAGGATGCCGCGCCGCCGCAACTCGGCGACCAACGCCTTACGGTACTCGCCAAAGTACGCGAGCACGAAGTTGGCATGGCTCGGCCAGTACGGAATCCCGCGCTCTGCGTAGAACTGCTCCAGCCGCGCGCGCCCACGCTTCACCTGCTCCGCGTAGCCGGCGACGAACTGCCGATCGGCCAGCGCCTCCGGCAGGCACTCCAGCGCCACTCCGTTGACGTTGTACGGAGAAGCCACTCGCTTCACCAACCGCATCTGCGACTCGGCTCCGGCCAGAGCGCCCATGCGGAAACCCGCCAGTCCGTAGGCCTTCGAGAACGTGCGTGCGACGAACAGGTTCTCGAATTCGCCGATGGCATCGACGAGCGACTCGCCATAGAAGTCGAAGTAAGCCTCGTCGATCAGTACCGCTGCCTGCGGAACCGATCGCACGATCTCCAGCAGCCGTTCGCGACCCGCCGCCGCGCCGGTGGGGTTGTTGGGGTTGGCAATGCAGATGAGCTTCGTCTGCGGACCCGCGGCGGTCAGCAGCGCGGCCGTGGGGAACGAGAAGTCCGGTCCCGCCGGCACGGCGAGCACCCGGGCCGTTGTTGCCAGCGCGTAAATCTCGTACATCGAGAAGGTCGGAACGACGATCGCCGCCTCGTCGCCTTCCTCGAGATACGTTTCGGCCAGCAGGTGGATCGCCTCGTCCACGCCGTTGGTCAGCAGCACCTGCTCTGGCCTCAGCCCGAGGAACTCCGCGGTCGCGCACTCGCCCGGGTAGCGCTCCGGATACTTGTTCAGGACTTCCGGCGAGAGCCCGCGCAGCTTGGCCAGCACGCGCGGCGAGCATCCGCCCACGTTCTCATTGAAGTCCAGGCGCAGTCCCTCGCGACCACCCAGCGGCGGGTGATACTCCTTCAGGTTCTCAACTGTCTTACGTGCGCGCAGGTTCATTGCACCCTCACCCTTACGCTGTTCGCGTGCGCCACCAGGCCTTCGGCTTCGGCCAGCAGCGTCACCGTAGGCGCGAGTTTCTTCAGGCCTGCCTTCGACAATTGCTGCACGCTGATGATTTTCACGTAGTCCAGAACGCACAGCCCGCCGCGGTTCCGCGCGACGTTGCCCGTGGGCAGTGTGTGGTTGGGGCCGGAAGCGTAGTCGCCGACGGACTGCGGCGAGTAATCGCCAACGAAGATCGAACCTGCGCTGGTGACGTATTGCACGTCTTCAGCCGCCACCGTGATGTGCTCGCCCCCGATCTCATTGGCCCAGTCCATCGCCTCGCGCTTGTTCCTGGCGATCAGCACGAAACCGTTGCGGGGCAGCGACTCGGATGCGATTGCGTTTCCGTGCGCCATCTCCATGGCCTCGCGGGCAACCGCCACGGCAAACTTCCTGTTCGACGTGATGAACACCGCCAGCGCCTCGGGATCATGTTCCGCCTGCGCCACAAGGTCGCTTGCGGGGTACCGTGGATCGCCGCCGTGCGCCACATAAACGATCTCGGTCGGCCCGGCCAGGAAATCGATCGAAGCGTCGAAGGCGACCATGCGCTTCGCGGCCGTCACATAACTGTTGCCCGGACCTACGATCTTCGCCACGCGCGGCACGCTCTCCGTGCCGTAGGCGAACGCCGCGATGGCCTGCGCTCCGCCGACCCGGAAGAAGTCCGTGACGCCGATGATTGCCGCAGCGGCCAGGGTCTCTGCCGCCGGACGCGGCGACGCTACCTGGATGCGCTTCACTCCCGCGACCTGCGCGGGCACGGCCGTCATCAGCACGGAAGAGGGAAGCGGATACCGTCCTCCCGGCGCGTAGCAACCGACGGAGTCCAGCGGCTCGACCTTCTGCCCGACGCGCACGCCCGGAGCGACGGTCTTCATCCATGACTTCGGCTTCTGCCACTCGGCGAACCGCCGGATATTCGTGGCGGCGACCTCGACGGCTTTGATGAACTCCTTCGAGACGGAACGCACAGCCTGTTGCAACTCCGCGCGCGTGACCTGGACCGGCTGTCCCTTTGCCAGCCCGTCCAGCTTCTCCGCGTAGGCCCGCAACGCGCCGTCGCCGTTGCGGCGGACGTCGCCGACCACCTTGGCGACGACCTTGTCCACTTTCGGATTCGGCACGGCTTCACGGCGGGCCAGTGCTGCGACCGCTCTTCTCGCGTCGGCTCCTTCCAGGATGCGCATTACATCACCACCTTGTTCAGCGGATACTCCACGATGCCGGTGCCGCCGGCAGCTTTCAGCCGGGGGATCACGTCGCGGACGACGCTTTCTTCAAGGATGGTGTTCACCGCCACCCACTGCGCGTCGCTCAGGGCGCTCACGGTGGGCGAGTTCAGCGCGGGCAGCACTCCGAGAACTCTGTCGAGGTTGTCCCGCGTGACGTTGAGCATTAGTCCGACGCGTCCCTGCGCGGCGATGGCGCCCAGAAGCATCAATCCAATGTTGTCGATCTTCTCGCGCTTGCCGGGATCTTCGTAGCTCTTCTTGTTGGCGATGAGTTGCGTGTTGGACTCCAGCACGGTGTCCACGATGCGCAGGCGGTTGGCCTTCAGCGAGCTGCCGGTCTCGGTGACTTCGACGATGGCATCGGCCAGCATGGGAGGCTTCACTTCGGTGGCGCCCCAGCTGAAGTCCACCTGGACATTGACGCCCTTCGATGAGAAGTAGTGCTTCGTGACCTGCACGAGTTCGGTGGCGATGATCTTGCCTTCGAGGTCCTCCGCCCGCCTCACCGGAGACTCTTCCGGGACCGCCAGCACCCAGCGCACCTTCCCGCGGCTTTGCTTGGCATAAATCAGGTCGGCGACGTTTCTAACTTCCAGGCCGGTCTCCTGCACCCAATCGAGACCCGTCAGCCCCGCATCGAGCGCCCCGTGCTCGACGTAGCGAGCCATCTCCTGGGCGCGGATCAGCATGCACTCGAGTTCCGGATCATCGGTCGAGGGGTAGTAGGAGCGGCCGTTCGCGTAAATCTTGAAGCCGGCGGCGGCGAACAATGCGATGGTCGCGTCCTGGAGACTGCCTTTGGGAATGCCCAGCCGGATCTTTGCCATCACTGCACCCCCGCGGCCGAAGCAGGCAGTGTCACCGGCCTGGTGAAGCACGACCGCGTGCCCTCATGGCAGACAAGGCCGTCGCCTTCCACGCGCACCTTGCAGAGGACCGTGTCCTGGTCGCAGTCCGTGGCCGCCGAGAGCACCTTCAGGCGGTTGCCGCTGGTCTCGCCCTTCGTCCAGAGTTTATTGCGCGTGCGGCTGTAAAAGGTGACGTACCCGGACGCCAGCGTCATCTCGAGCGCTTCCTTGTTCATGAAGCCGACCATCAGGATCTCTCCGTTGTCGGCGTCCTGGACGATGGCCGGAGCCAGGCCGTCCATCTTCGCGAAATCGATATCCATTTCCTATCCTTCGAGTTCTGCCGCCGCTCGCGCGATCTGCGGGAATGAAAAAGGCCCGCTGAGCGTTTCGCGTCAGCGGGCCAGGATTGCTAATGATTGCTTTGCTGCTATCCATTCGCCTCTGCCGACACGACCGCCGTATGGTGATGATGGTGGCGATGGTGGAGCAGAGTCGTCATACGCTTGTAATGCTATCGGGATAGTAGCTGGACCGTCAAACAGCAGGAAGTGACAGACGTCACCGCAACGTGTGAGACTCGCTACTTCCGCGAGAGGCGGATACACTCCATGCATATGGAATCGGTTCTTTCCGGCCATTCTGCCGTCGAACTCCGCTCCGTTATTCGCGAATATCAAATGGGTTCTTCCCGCGTGCGCGCCGTCAACGACGTCTCGCTCTCGATCGAGAGGGGAGAGTGTGTCGCGCTTCTCGGGCCGTCAGGCTCGGGCAAATCGACGCTGCTCAACCTGATGGCCGGGCTCGACCGTCCGACCTCGGGGTCCATCGTCGTAAACGGACGCGATCTGGCAGCCATGAACTCCGAAGAGCTGGCGCGCTATCGCCGTCACGCCGTGGGAATGATCTTCCAGTCGTTCAACCTCGTCCCCAGCATGACCCTGGTGGAGAACGTGGAACTCCCCATGCGCTTCGCCGAGGTGGACCGCTCCGAGCGCCGCGAGCGTTGCCGCGAGTTGCTGGCGCGCGTTGGACTGGCCGGCCGCGCCGCCCACCGTCCCTCCGAACTTTCCGGCGGCGAGCAGCAGCGCGGAGCCATCGCCCGCGCCCTGGTGAATCGTCCCACGCTCCTGCTGGCCGACGAGCCCACGGGCAATCTCGACAGCCGCACGGGTCACGAAATCATGGAACTGCTGCGCGAACTCAATCAGACGCTCGGAGTCACCATCGTCATGGTCACCCACGAACAGCCTATCGCCGACCAGTACACCCAGCGGGCGTTCCACATGGCCGACGGACGCCTGATCCACGTCGTCGAGGGGGTGCAGCAGTGAAGCGCCAGGACCTGGTCGAACTCGCCCTTCGCAACGTGCGCAACTCGCGTCTGCGGAACACCCTCACGACCCTGGGCATTGCCGTCGGAGTGGCGTCGCTCGTGGCCATGCTCTCGCTCGGCATCGGGCTGCAACAGTTCGCCAACAGCCGCCTGAAGAGTTCGGGACTGTTTGAGACGATCTTCGTCACCTCGCGGCAGGATTGGCGAAACGCCGACCGTGACGAGGACAAGAAGGACCCGAAGTTCGAAGAGGCGCCAGCACTGGACGACAACGCGCGCCGCGCAATCGGGAAGATCGGCAACGTGGTCGAAGTGCAGCCCGAGATTCGCGCGATGGCCGAAATCGAGTTCAATGGCAAGCCGTACGCCAGCTTCATCGCCGGTCTCCCGCCGTCCGCGCGCGACGCGGAAGGTTTCGACAAGCTGCAAGGCAACTTCTTCTCCGCAGCCGAGGTGGATGAAGTCCTCGTTCAGCAGGAGTTCGCCAAACGCCTCGATCCCGATCCGAAGAACCTGATCGGCAAGGAGCTGACGCTGCGCTTCGCGCGCCGCGAGACGCAGATGGGCGAGAACGGCGGACCCGGTTCGCTCTCCATTACGCGTGAGCAGCGGACCTTCAGGATCGTGGGCGTACTCGAAGAGGAGCCCTTCGGCGGAATGCGCATAATCAGCCGCGCGCGGGCGTTCATCCCGACGGCCACGGCCGAGAAGATGAACCTCATGCAGTTTTCGGACACGCAGCAGCTCGTGCGAGCCGCGCCCGGTACCCGCGTTTACTCCATGCTGACGGTGCGCACGGCCTCTTCCGCGAAGGCAGAGCAGGTGCAAAACACCATCAAGCAAATGGGGTTTGGAACCTATTCGTTCCTAGACGCAACGAAGAACATGCGCAGATTCTTCACCGTGCTCGACCTGTTCCTTGGGATCTTCGGATCGCTGGCGCTCGCCGTGGCCTCGCTGGCCATCGTGAACACGCTGGTGATGGCCGTGCTCGAACGCCGCCGCGAGATCGGCATCATGAAGGCCCTCGGCGCAAGCGACATTGACGTCAAGAAAATCTTCTTTGCCGAGGCGGCCGCCATGGGCGTCGTCGGAGGTGTGTTGGGGGTCGTGCTGGGCTGGCTGATCGGCCGCGCCATCAACCTGGGCACCAACATCTATCTCGCGCGAAACAACATGCCCGCCGAAACGCTGTGGTCCGTCCCCGTGTGGCTCGTGCTGGGAGCCGTCGGCTTCTCCGTGCTGGTCAGCATCGCGGCCGGCATCTACCCGGCGGCCCGCGCCGCCAAACTCGACCCGGTACAGGCTTTGCGCTATGAGTAAGTGGGCTCGCGTCTTCTCCCGTCTGCTGAGGCGGCGCAGCGTTCTCGGCCTCGCCGTGTTGCTGCTGAGTGCCGTTGCCGCCCAGGCGCAGCAGTCCAGGGTCGAGTGTTCGACCGTCGCCAGCAAGATACTCACGCGCGACGTCGCCTACTGCGTCATCCTGCCGCCCAGCTACGGGGTTGATAAGGCGAAACGCTACCCGGTCGTCTACTACCTCCACGGACTCGGCGACAACGAGCAGTCGCTGGTCAACGGCGGTGGCTGGAACGTCTACGACGACCTGCTTCGCAAGAAGAAGATCGGCGAGTTCATCATCGTCACTCCCGCCGGGTATCGATCCTTTTACATCAACTCGCATGACGGCCGCTTTCGCTACGGCGACTTCTTCGGAACGGAGTTCATTCCGGCCATCGAGCGCAAGTATCGTGTCGCACGCACCCGCGCGCAGCGGGGACTCCTGGGCATTTCCATGGGAGGCTTCGGCGCCCTCTATCACGCCTTCACGCAACCGC
>DASPLH010000107.1:0-6816 GCA_035627675.1 Clostridia bacterium | reverse complement strand
CGGGCAGACGCCTGCCCAGAGGGACTTGGCTCTGTCCAACTCGCGGGCGCTGCGCAGGACTTGCGTGCGGACCAAAGGAGCTCCTCGGACGACCTCGGGTTAGAAGCGAAAGCAGGGTGGCGGGTTTTCAGGAGGGTTGCGGGCGGACGCTCGGCTAAACCCGGGGTCTCGCGGGCGGGGACGCCCGCGCTACACCAGACGCCAACGCTAGACCAATTTCGCGGGCGGGACGCCCGCGCTACACCGGACGCCCACGCTAGACCCACATCGCGGGCGGGGACGCCCGCGCCACACCGGATCGGGACGCCTGCGCTACACGGTTAGCTCGTCAGGTTCATGGCTCGCTTGAAGGAGCCCTTCTCGTTCTGGATCTTCTCCTGGAGCAGCGTGATGGCGTAGATCAACTGCTCCGGACGCGGCGGGCATCCCGGAACGTACACGTCCACGGGGATCCACTGGTTTACGCCCTGCACGAGAGCATAGTTGTTGAACACGCCTCCAGAGGTCGCGCACGCGCCCATGGAGATGACCCACTTGGGTTCGGGCATCTGGAGATACAGCTGACGGATCACCGGCGCCATCTTCTGCGACACGCGGCCGGCGATGATCATCAGGTCGGCCTGGCGCGGCGACGGGCGAAACACCTCGGCGCCGAAGCGGGCGATATCGAAGCGCGAAGCGCCCATCGACATCATCTCGATCGCGCAACAGGCGAGGCCGAAGGTCATCGGCCAGATTGAATTCTTGCGAACCCAGTTGACGGCCCTGTCGAGGGTCGTCAGGATCAGACCTTCCTGCTCGTGATCGCCGCCGTAGGTCACCTGGGTGATACGGCGAGGGCTCTGTGGATCTCCAGCGAGATTATTAAAGCGTTCGTTTCCGGCTGACATAGTCCCCACTGACTAACGGGCAATTGTACCTATCCACCTCTTTGGATTCCACTATTAGGGTGGAAGACTCACCCTACCAGCGAAAACCGCCCCTCGCGAGGCGGTCCGAACGCGCATTTTCCCTCATAAATCGCCGCGAAGCACGTCCACCGTCACTGGCCCATTTTGAGTGGTGGCCTTGACGAGAGGCGAACTCCCGAACTCGATTTCCGGGAGCCGTGAGGGTTGTCGCGTGCCGCTTTCTCGCAGATGGCTCCACGACAGATGCAATATGCGTTCCCTCCTGCTGGAGGAGGCGTTTGTACTGGATTGAGTCGAGGGAGTTGTGCGTTCTTGACGCACGTACTTTGCGACACATATAGTCGTTGGTTCTTCCAAGTGTTTTCTCCATACAAGGAGATCGTGTGGCATCACCAGCACAAGTTGAATCCCGTGTCCCGCGCGGTGTTGCGCCGTTGCGGGCCGGCCAGGGCAATTCTTTCTTCTGGCGCCGCCTGCATTCGCTGTCGGGCATCATCCCTGTGGGCGCGTTCCTGGTCGAGCACTTCATCTCCAACGCATTTGCCACGAACGGCCCCGTCGCCTACGCGCAACAGGTGAAGTTCCTGAGCGGGCTTCCCTTCCGGCTCTGGCTCGAGGTGTTTGGAATCTTCCTCCCGCTGGCCTTCCACGGGCTGTATGGCGTTTACATCTGGTGGCGCGGCGAGAACAACGTGAAGGAGTATCCCTGGACGGCAAACTGGATGTACACCCTCCAGCGGTACACGGGCATCATCGCGTTTGCCTACATCATTTACCACACGTGGGAGATGCGGTTCAGCGGCGTCGATCTGGTCGAGTTTTCGGACGCATCGTTCTACAAGGTTCAGCACGAGGTGACGGAGGCTTTCGGGTTCATCACCTATGTTGTCGGCGTAGTCGCCTCGTCGTGGCACTTCGGCTACGGCATCTTCCTGTTCTGCGCGAAGTGGGGCATTGTGACCGGCGAGCGCGCGCGCAGGCGCATGCAGTGGGCCGGTGTCGCTATCTCGGCCCTCTTCATCGTGATCGGGCTTGCGACGATCTGGGTTTTCCGCAACCCGAACCCCGAATGGGAACAGCACAGCATTACGGAATGGCAGACAGCTACTCCCGAGAACGCTCCGAAGCTGAAGCGCGACTAAGGATTCATACTCATGGCAGCAAATCCTAGAATCATCATCGTTGGCGGCGGACTGGCAGGGTTGTCGGCGGCCATCAAGGTCGCCGAAATGGGCGGCCAAGTCGATCTATTCTCGATCGTCGCCGTGAAGCGCTCGCACTCGGTATGCGCGCAGGGCGGCATCAATGCGGCCAAGAACCTCAAGGGCGAAGGCGACAGCACCTGGCAGCATTTCGACGACACGGTGTACGGCGGCGACTTCCTCGCGAACCAGGCCCCGGTAAAGGCCATGTGCGATATGGCGCCGGCGATCATCGACCTGCTCGACCGCATGGGCGTTCCCTTCAACCGCACTCCCGAGGGCCTGTTGGATTTCCGCCGGTTTGGCGGCACGCTGTTCCACCGCACGGCTTTCGCCGGCGCGACGACGGGGCAGCAGCTCCTTTACGCGCTCGACGAGCAGGTGCGCCGCTACGAGAGCGAAGGCAAGGTCAGGAAGTACGAGAGCTGGGAGTTCCTGTCGGCCGTCATCGATTCGCAGGGCGTGTGCCGAGGCATCACGGCCATGGATCTGCGCACGATGGAAGTAGTGGCCTTCCCCGCCGAAGCCGTGATCATGGCGACCGGCGGTATCGGCGCGATCTTCGGAAAGTCCACGAACTCGGTGGTCTGCACGGGCTCGGCGCAATCGGCGCTGTACCAGCAGGGCGCGTACTACGCCAACGGCGAGATGATCCAGGTGCACCCGACGTCGATTCCGGGGGAAGACAAGCTGCGCCTGATGTCGGAGTCGGCCCGCGGCGAGGGTGGCCGCGTGTGGGTCCCGAAGCAGCAGGGCGACAAGCGCGATCCGAAGAGCATTCCCGAGGGCGAACGCTGGTACTTCCTGGAAGACTGGTATCCGAAGTACGGCAACCTTGTGCCGCGGGACGTGGCGACGCGCGCCATCCACAAAGTCGTGCACGAGCACGGGCTGGGCGTGGACGGCCAGCCGATGGTCTATCTCGACCTGACGCACATCGACCGCAAGACGCTCGACCGCAAACTGGAAGGCATCCTCGAGATCTACGAGAAGTTCGTCGGCGACGATCCTCGCGAGACGCCGATGAAGATATTCCCCGGCATGCACTACACGATGGGCGGACTGTGGGTCGATGACCAGCAGCGCACGAACATCCAGGGACTGTATGCCTGCGGCGAGTGCGACTACTCGATCCACGGCGCGAACCGCCTGGGCGCGAACTCGCTGGTGTCGTGCATCTACGGCGGCTTCGTGGCCGGTCCGGATGCCGTGCAGTACGCGCGCAACCTGCTGAAGTCGGGTGCCGCGGCCGCGAATGGCGCCTACGAGGCCGAGAAGCGCCGCCAGGAGGAGATCAACGGGCGGCTGATGCGTTCCGACGGCACCGAGAATCCGTTCAAGATCTGGCGCGAACTCGGCGACGTCATGAGCCGCAACGTCACGGTGACGCGTTACAACAAGGAACTGCAGTCCACGGACGCGAAGCTGGTCGAACTGCTGGAGCGTTACCGTCACGTGAACCTCAGCGACAAGACGATGTGGGCAAATACTTCGTTCGTCTTCACCCGTCAGCTCTACAACATGCTGCAACTGGCCAGGGTGATCACGCAGGGCGCGCTGATGCGCGACGAGTCGCGCGGTTCGCACTACAAGCCGGACTTCCCGGAGCGCGACGACGCCAACTGGATGAAGACGACGAAGGCTTACTTCGCGCCGGATGCGGACGAGCCTCGCTTCGAGTTCGAGGCGGTGGACGTTTCGCTGATCAAGCCGCGCCCGCGCCGTTACGACGCGACGAGCTAATCAGGTGAAGCGTCTTTGGGGTGCGTTTGCGATGTCGCTGGTTGGGGCCGCGCTGGTCGTCTATGACCTGCTCGGACCGCACAGCGGATGGACCGTAATCGGGATGCTCATGATCTTCGCGGGCGCGATGATCCTGCGGAGAGCGTGACCCAGGGTGGAATCAACAAGCGGCGGAACGCCGGAGAGCTGAAGGCTCGACAACAATGGCAAACAAGACGGTACTCATCAAGATCAAGCGCCAGACGGATCCACAGTCCAAGCCGTACTGGGAAGAGTTTGAGCTGGCCTGGAAGCCGGGCATGAACGTGATCTCCTGCCTCATGGAGATCGCGGCGAACCCGGTCACACGCGAGGGCAAGGCCTCGACGCCGATCACCTACGACAGCAGTTGCCTGGAAGAGATCTGCGGTTCCTGCGCGATGCTGATCAACGGCAAGGCTCGCATGGCGTGCTCGGCGCTGGTTGACAAGCTGGACCAGCCGATCGCGCTCGAGCCTTTCACGAAATTCCCCGTCATCCGCGACCTCTCGGTGGACCGCTCCGTCCTGTTTGAAAACCTCAAGGCGACGAAGTCCTGGGTGCCGGTGGATGGCTCGTACGACCTCGGACCGGGCCCGCGCATGTCTCCGGAAGAGCAGGAAGGCGCGTATCCACTGTCGCGTTGCATTTCGTGCTGCTGCTGCATGGAAGCCTGTCCGCAGTTCAATGAGAGCACGGGATTCGTGGGCGCGGCGACGATTTCGCAGGTGCGGCTGTTCAACACGCACCCGACGGGCAAGGCGCTGAAGAACGAACGACTCGCGGCCCTGATGGGAGACGGCGGCATCCAGGAGTGCGGCTACGCCCAGAACTGCGTCGAGGTCTGCCCGAAGGACATCCCGCTGACGAAGTCCATCTCCGAGGTCGGCAAGGACGTGATGAAGAAAGCGATCCTGGATTTCTTCCGGACATAGATTTACATGTTTGCATCTACGGCGCGGCTTCGGCCGCGCCGTTTTCTTGCGCCGCGTGACCTGCCGAACGACGGCCCGGACCGCGTTCGCGTGGCGCGGCGCCGAAGCACGAAGGGGGCCTCCCGATGGCGAGGACTTCGCCGGCGAGTGACCCGAAGTTCATGTACGAAAGGTTGCTTCTTCTGCTTCCCCTCGGTATTTCACTTAGTTCCATTCCAGCAACTCTGGGTTACACTGCGCGTGAGTTCCTGATGACCAGCTTGGAGTCGGCATACGCGAACTCCAACGCCGGGCGGGAAGCCCGGCGGACCCCGCGGGGCATGCCTTCCGGGAATCGGGTCTTAGTTTCTGCTGCTGGAGTGAAGTCTTGCGCGCTTTACGCAACACGATCTGCCTGGTGACCTTGTTCGCCGTTTTCGGAGCCACCGATCTCTTCGCCATCCACGCGAAGACCTCGACACGCCGAGGTGCGCGCACGCGCAAGGTTCGTGTCCGTCGCGCCGTATGGAACCCTGTGCTCCGTGGCTCGCGCGAATCCCTGCTGCGCCAGAACTACGAGATCGACCGCCTTCAGCTGACTCGCATTGCCAACGACGACGAGTTGCTCGACCTGGTGGAGCGCGACGAACTGGTCGCGATCGTTCCCACCAAGGCGCTGGCGGTGAACAAGAACATCCTCGGCACCCGTAACTACTGCCGTTCCTGGACGCGGCAGTTCCTGGAAGACCTCTCGGAGGCTTACTACAGGGAGTTCCGCAAGCCGATCCAGGTGACCTCGGCCGTTCGCACGGTCGAGCAGCAGAAGAAGCTTCGCCGGACGAATCGCAACGCAGCGCCCATCGAAGGCGAGACCGCCTCCTCGCACCTGGCAGGGCTGACGATTGACATCGGCAAGAAGGGCATGTCGCGCAAACAGCGCAAGTGGATCAACGCGTACCTGCTGCCGCTGCAGCAGCGCGGGATCATCGAGGCCGCCGAAGAACGCCGCCAGGCGTGCTATCACATCATGGTTTCCGAGCGGTACATGGAGTACCGGGAGGAAGAGCAACTCGCAGAGCGCGTCGGCGGTCAATAACAGTTATGGATTCAACGCAGCCCGGCTTCGGCCGGGCTGTTCGCTTTGTGGGAGCCAGGGGAGCGAGCGCGATGATGTGAACCTGCGGCATTTCCGACATCAAGTCGAGCGCTACGGTTCACGGTATCGATGGACCCACATTAGCTCTGCAGATGCCAGCGCTAGAACCGCGAGGTCTTTCGACTCGAACTCGCATCCGCTACGCGTTCTGCTGCGAGTTCTCGCTCAAGATGACGAGAAGAAGGATCGCTTGCTGGCCGATGCTGTAAACTGTCTGCCCAGACCATGAGGATCCGATCGCTGTTCGTTCTCTGTTCCGCAATCTTTCTCACGACAGCTTTACTTGCGCAGGCATCTGCCGAAAGACCGAAGGTTCCGGCCGCCAAGCCCAAGCGTGGGGCAACATCTACCGACTGGAAGGCCATTCACAACCGCGCAATCGTCATCGACACGCACGCGGACACGACCGGACGCTTCATCGACGAGAACTTCGACCCGGCCGACGACGCCGGCACCGGCCATTGGGACCTTGCGAAGGTTCGGGCCGGGAACCTCGGCGCGGAGTTCTTCTCCGTCTGGGTCGATCCCGAGAAATACAAGGGGCAGTACGCGCACCGGGCGTTCGCCATGATCGACTCGATCTACGAGACCGTGCGCAAGCACCCGGATTCGATGGTCATGGCGTTCTCGGCCAGGGACATCCGCGCGGCCCGCTCGGGTCCGCGCAAACGGCTCGCCGCCCTGATCGGTGTCGAGGGCGGACACGCCATCGAGAACGACCCACGACTGCTTCGCGACTTCTACCGGCTCGGCGTGCGCTACATGACGCTGACCTGGATGAATTCGACAGAGTGGGCGCAGTCGTCGGGAGACGTCAATAAGGACCCGCAGACCGGGAAGCTAAACGATCCCGGCTTGACCGACGCGGGCCG
>DASPLH010000106.1:0-26647 GCA_035627675.1 Clostridia bacterium | reverse complement strand
CAATAACCTCGGCCACCGGGGGTTCGGGGGTGGCCATCTCGGATTGCTGCACAGCGGCCGGGTCAGCCGCGGACTCGACGGTGGGTTCGATCTCTACTTCTGCTGGCGGCGCCGGGGCTTCCGTTGGCTGCGCCGGGACTTCCGCCGGCTGCACCGGGACTTCCGCCGGCGGGGCCGTCAACTCGGCGGCGATCGCTTCCTCTACGGGAGCGGTCTCCAGCTGTGTAGGCTCGGCAGCTTCAACGGCTATGACGGTCGATACCTCCGCCTCCGCCGGTTCGGGAGCAGCGGGCGGGGCGAATGCCGGAACCGGAATCTCTACGACGGCTTCGGTCTCTACCGCCTGCGGCTGTGCTTCGGGCTGTACTTCGGGCTGCGTTTCGGGCTGCGCCGTAATCTCCGGCTCAGCGAACTCCACCGTCTCTGGCTGCGAGATGGTCGCGGCTTCCTCGACCACTACTCCCTCGGGCTGAGTCTCGGGGGCGACCTCCGGCGCGACCTTCACGGCGAAGGCCATCACGTCCGACGGATCGGCGACGAGGGCCGGATCGACAAACTCTTCCACAGATCCAACTTGCGCAGGCTCGTGCGTCTCCAGCCCGTTGAGCTGCTCGACCTCGACCGATACGGCAGGCGCGCAGGTGAACTCCACCTCCGGGGCGGGCGTGGGCTCGACGTGCAGGGCTTCGGGCTCAGGGAAAGCGGCCGGCTGGAATTCATCCAGTTGCGCCGGTGCTTCTTCTGCCGCTACGGCCGGTTGCTCGACGGCGGGCTGCTCTTCGACAGCGGGTTTGGCGTCATCCAGGTGGATGCGCGCATCCTCGACGGCCGGAGCCGTCCAAAGGCCAACCGCTGGAGCGTCGAGATAGTCGAGCGGGATGTCCGACGCGCTCTCCGACATGGCAGGAGCGAACGAGTCGAACACAGGCGCAGCGGCCGCGATCTCGAATGAACTGCCGGAGGACGGCGCCGGAGTTTCGATCACGATGGAATTGCCGGGTGCAGCCACGGGCTCGTCGAGCGCAAACGCCGGAACCGAAGCGGCGTCCGGCGCGGCGACTTCGAACGACGGCGCGGCCGGAGGTTCCGCGGCAACGCCCACGACGGCGGCCACGGCCAGGGCGGGCGCGACCGGCTCAGCGGGTTGCGAGGCCGGAGCTTCGACCGGCCGCGAAGCCGGAGCTCCGAGCATAATCTTTTCGGACGCGGGCGCCGCTGCCAGGCGCTCGGCGATGCGTGCTACGGTGCCGATCAGTTCCGTTGCTTCAAACGGCTTGATGATGATGCCGTCGGCATTGACCTTCGCGCCGTCTTCGGGACGGTAAGGCTCGAGCTTGCCGACCGTGAGGATCACCGGGACGTTGGCGGTCGCCGGCGCGGACTTGCTCTTCTGGCAGACTTCAAGGCCCGTGTATCCGGGCATGTAAATGTCAACGATGATGAGGTCGGGCCTGGACTCTGCGATCTTCTTGAGCGCGGCTGCGCCGTTGCTGACTGCGACAACCTCGTGACCGGCGTCGGTGAGTATCTTCTTGCCCATGTTCTGGGCGGTCATGCTGTCGTCGGCAAGCAGGATTTTGAGTGACACAGGGCGTCCTCGTGTGTGCGGCGAAGTAGCTGTCTCCTGCGTATCACCGCCGGGCAAAACAGCCCGAATACTTCACGGAATACAGCTATCGCGGGAACTGGTCTAGCACCGTAGCTCTTTCAGTCACTCGCGTCAATGCGTAGATAGACGAAGCTGGTGCCACACGCTACAAGGTACGACAAAGAAGACGCCCGCCCAAGTTACTTTCGGCGGGCGTTCTGTTGATTAAGTCCAAACGGATCGATGCAGGCGGTCGCGAGAGCGGTCGCGACCAGGCCTCGCGCGGCTGGAGACTGCGCCGCGCTCGGGCGAAGGTCTTTTGCCTCGACCCCCTACCCAGGGCTTTTCGCTTCACGAACGCCCTGGGCTAACAGCAAACACGCCCTCACCTGCGGTTCGGGCTCGTCTCGCGCGGGTGGAGCCGCAAGGTCCTTCGACTCGGAAGCGCAACTGTGGGCGCTTCCTCGCTCAGGATGACGAAATGAACAAAAACGCCGGGCGGTTGGCCCGGCGTTTCGATTTCACGGAGTCATTGGAGCAGCGACCCGACGTTAGAACGGCACGATCCGCCGGAGTCCAGTCTTCTTTTTCTTTTTGCTGCTGGAGGAGTTCTTGTCGGCGGTCGCCTTATCTGCCGAAGCGTTGTTCTCCGCAGGAGTGGCCTGGGGCGTGTTTCCGGTGGCGGCTGCCTCGTCGGCGGCCGCAGGCGCGGCAGCTTCGTTCACCTGCTCGGGCGGCGGAGCCGGTTGCTCGGCCGGAGCAGCGTCGGAGCGCGGCACCGGCTGGCTATCGGGGACCTTGCCGTCCTTCACGGTCTCGACCGTGACCTTACCGCTGGGGGCGGCATTGGAACCGGTGATCGTTTCAGACATTTTGCGAACGATCTGCGCGGCGTCAGACTGCTTGGGCTCAACCAGTGTCGGCTGGCCCACCTTGGTGGCCGCGACCAGCGAGCCCTCAGGCGCCTTCTTGAAGTTGCCCATTACGCGGCCCATGCGCGTTTGCTGACCACGGCTCTCCACTTCCTTCCTGTTGAGCGCGATGGCCTCTTCGGTCGGCTTCGGCACCGGACGGTCCAGGGCTGCAAGGCGGGTCTTGGCGTCTTCGAAGCGCGGCGTGACCGGATAGCGGGTCACAATCTTCGAATACGCAACGGCAGCGGAGTCCTCATACTCGCGGATGAGGCGGTTCTTGGCAACGTCGTTCAGGCGCGAGCCGCGGATCAACTCCGCCTGGGTCTCGTAGGAGCGCCCGAGCATGTACAGAGCCTCATCGGCGCGGCTGAACAGCGGATACGCGTCGGTGACGGACTTCAGGCGAGCGATGGCGGCCGGCCACGACTCGCGCAGGAAGTAGAAGCGGCCAATGCGGTACTCACGCTCGGCGAGCACTTCCTGGACCTCGAGCAGCTTCAGGCGCGCCTTGTCCGTCAGAGGGCTGTCGGGGTACTGGAGCAGCATGTTCCGGTACTCTTCCTCGGCGCGCTTGGCGTGCGTGTAGTCGCGGTCCGGCTTTTCCATCTGCCGGTAGTGAATGTCAGCCACGCGCATCTGCGCTTCGGAGGCTTCCGGCATGTTGGGGAAGAAGGTGATGAAGTCCTTGTACTCGCTCTCGGCCTGCGCGAAGGCGGCCGAGCCACCCTCGGCGTACCAAGAGTCGCCAACTGCCAGCTTGGCGCGCGCCACGAACTCGGAGTCCGGGTAGGTGTTGATCAGCGTCTGGAGCGTCAGGCGGGCCACGTCGTACTTGCGGCTCTTCATCGCCCCCATGGCGCGGTCGAACAGCACCTTGTCAGGCTGCTTGCTGTCCACCTCCGCCAGAGGATTGTTGACGTTCTTGTTCTTGCAGGCGACGCCGGCAATCAACAGCATGGCCAGCAATGAGACCGTTGTAAGACGACGAAGCATTCCTGGGAGACCTCAAATTCCGCGAAGTTCGTTATGCCTGTTGCAGCATGGCAGAACGGCCAGCCTCTAGAAGCTGGCGCGCGTTCTGCGCGATGTGTCCGCGGCCGAATACCGCGTTACCGGCGACCAATACCTCGGCGCCTGCACGCACCACCTCACCGATGGTGTCCAGCGTAATGCCGCCGTCAACTTCGATCCGGAAGTCGCGTCCGTGCGCGTTGCGCATGGTGACCAGCTTGCGGATCTTGTCGAGCGAGCGCGGGATGAACTTCTGCCCGCCAAAGCCCGGGTTCACCGACATGACAAGCACGAAGTCCACCATGTCGAGCACATCGTTCAGCGCCTGCACCGGAGTCGCCGGATTGATCACCACGCCGGGCTTCGCGCCCCGAGTGCGGATCAGCTCGAGCGTGCGATGAAGATGAACGGAAGCCTCCTGGTGGACGCTGATCCAGTCAGCCCCGGCATCGACGAAGGCGGGGATATATTGGTCCGGCTTCTCGATCATCAGGTGGACGTCCAATGGGACATCCACGGCCTTCCGCAAGGAGGCTACGACCGGGGGGCCGATGGTGATGTTGGGGACGAAATGCCCATCCATCACATCGACATGCAGCAGCGTAGCTCCGCCCTCGAGAGCAGCGTTCGCTTGCTCTCCGAGGCGGGCAAAATCGGCCGAAAGAATCGACGGAGCCAGTTCGATCAAGCAGCTCTCTCGCGAAAGGATTCTGTGGAAATGTTAACACGCGGGTTTTGCCGGACTCTCGGCCGATACCGCGTGAAACGTCCGCTACCGCTGTGAAGCTGGGCCAGTGGTACTAAGGTGGAGCGACGGCGGAACTCATGTGGGAGTTCCACAAAGCCGTCATCTTGAGCGAGAGGCGCCATGCGCCTCCTCAAGCCTCCGAGTCGAAAGACTTCCAGGCCGGCCTTTGCCAGAGGGCGCTCGGGCTTCTCACGCCCAACGGTCGTCCCTCCGGGACTTGGCCGGTCGCGAATCTGATCCCCAGCGCTGAAGCGCTGGGCTAGGATACGGGCGTCCCTCCGGGACGCTGTGCGGCGTTCAACGTGCGCGCCACGCGTTCAACGTGCGCGGCTTCCCCGTGTGCGCCATGCGTTCACCAAATGCGCGGCGTCATGCGGAGTCATCCTGTGCGGTGCGTTCACCGCGTGCACCACCGGGGCGGAAAGCCGGCACCTATCGGCCTTCCACCGACCGAAGCCCGGTGCCTCCGCCCGTTGTGCTGGGAACCAGTGCTGGGACCCAATGTGCTTGGACCCAACATCCCCCGGTTCCCGCGGCGCGACAAGGCTGCGGCCTGACTACTACTTGGGGTTCTGCTTCTTTGCCGCCTTCGCAGGGCCGCCGATGCGCTTGTAGGTGAAGGTCATCGACTTCTTCAGTTCAGTGCCCGGCTCGCCCATGTACATGACTTCGCTGAAGCTGTCGGGCTTGATGTCGAACATCTCGTCGCGCATGGCCAGTTTCTGGCCGCCCATGTCCATCTCGTTTTCGATGACGAAGCGGTCACCACCCTGCCAGTTACCCCTGCCGGACGACTCGCAGGTGGGGGTCATGCTATCGCACCAGAAACCTTTGTAGACCTTTTCCTTGGCGTCCCAGTAGGTGGCGCCCAAGCCGTTGAATTTACCCATTTTCGCGAACTTGGCGTCGATTCTGCTCATGACCGACATGCCGCCGGGTCCGTTCTCCATGACGGCGATGCCGCTGCCGCTATCGCCTCCGGGGGCAAATGGGCCATCTTCCATCCTGGCCGTGAACTGCCAGCGCCCGGCAAAGGTGTCCGCGAACTTCTTGATCTCCGGCGACGGCTTCGGAGGCGGGGGTGGAGCGGACTCGCTGGCGCCAGGTTTGGCGTCCTTCGTCGTCTCCTGAGCCGTCGCCGCACCCACGGCCAGAAGGGCTACCAGGAATGCGCACAGAATGCGTGAGGTCATTGCGTTCTCCTCGGGTTGATCTCCAGCGGAAGCCGGGAACCGGCTGGGCACTATAGCCCATGCCCGCGAACATGGCAAAGTGCAGTTCGCTTCCGGCCTTTCTATAATTCCGGCATGGCAAAGGTCCGCGCCGATTTCGCACCACGCGCCGAAGAGCTGCGCGACAGGATCCGGCACCACGAACATCGCTACTTCGTGCTGGACGCACCGGAGATCAGCGACGCCGACTTTGACGCGCTGGTCAACGAGCTGAAGGCGATCGAGCGCGAGCACCCCGAGCTGGTAACGCCTGACTCCCCGACACAGCGCGTCGGCGGCAAGCCCCGCGAAGGCTTCGTGAAGCTGGCGCATTCCTCGCCCATGCTCTCGCTGGACAACGCCTACAACGAACAGGAACTCCGCGATTGGGCTCGGCGCGCGGAAGAACTGGCCGGGAACTCCGGCGTGGAGTACGAGTGCGAGTTGAAGCTCGACGGACTCAGCATGGCGCTGCGATACGAGCCTGCGGAGCACGGCGGCGCAAGGTTCGCAGCGGCCATCACCCGAGGAGACGGCAGCGTGGGCGAGGATGTAACGGCAAACCTGCGCACCGTGCGTTCCGTGCCGCTGACAATCGACGCCGCGCGGTTGAAGAAGGCGGGGATTACGGCTCCGTTCGAGGTTCGCGGAGAAGTGGTGATGCCGACCAGGTCATTCGAGCGCATGAATGAAGACCGCGAGCGGCAGGGCCTGTCGAAGTTCGCCAACCCGCGCAACGCGGCGGCCGGAGCCGTCCGCGTACTGGAACCCAACATCACAGCCCAGCGAAGACTCGACTTCTACGCCTACTTCCTGCTGCGCCAGGCATCGGTAAAAACGCAATCCGACGCGCTGGATTCGCTGGTACACGCCGGCTTCAAGGTGAACTCGCATCGCATCGTTGCCGACGACATCGACCGCGTGTGGCTGTTTATCAGCAAGATGGAGGAGCAACGCGAGAAGCTGCCGTACGAAATCGACGGCGTGGTGGTGAAAGTCAACAGCACGACGCTTTGGCAGAGGCTGGGTTTCACCGGCAAGGCTCCGCGATGGGCCATTGCCTACAAGTACGCGGCGCGCACAGGCGTGACACAAGTGCAGAACATCCTGATACAGGTGGGACGCACGGGGAAACTCACGCCGGTGGCCGAGTTGCGTCCCGTCCCGATCGGCGGGACGACCGTTTCGCGAGCCACCCTGCACAACCAGGACGAAATCGAACGCCTCGGGCTGAAGATTGGCGACTGGGTGGAGGTCGAGCGATCCGGGGACGTCATCCCGAAGGTGACGCGAGTCATCGGCGACAAGGAACATCCGCGCGGCACGCGAGAGTTTCACATGCCGGACCGGTGTCCCGTGTGCGGCGGCCACGTCGTACGTGCAGAGGGCGAGGCCGATCATCGCTGCGTGAACGCGAACTGCCCGGCCAAGCTGCGCGAGTCGCTGCTGCACTTCGCTTCACGCAACGTGATGAACATCGAGGGTATGGGCGATTCGCTCGTGGACCAACTCACGGGCCGCGGGCTGGTGCGGAACATCGCCGAAATTTACGGTCTCACAAGCGAGAAGCTGCTCTCGCTGGAGCGTATGGGCGCGAAGTCGGCGCAGAACATCCTCGACGAGGTAGAGAAATCGAAGAAGCTGCCGCTGGAACGCGTGATCTACGGACTCGGCATCCGGTTCGTCGGCGAACGCACGGCGGAGTTTCTCGCCGAACATTTCGGGGCGATGGACCGGCTGATGGCCGCTTCGGAAGAAGAACTCCAGCAGGTGAACGAGGTCGGCCCGCGCATCGCGCGCAGCATCCGCGAGTTCTTCGACGAACCCAAGAACGTCGCCCTCGTAGAACAACTCCGCGCCGCAGGGCTCCAGTTCACGGGCCAGGTGAAGCAACGCGGAACATCGCTGGCGGGCATGACCTTCGTCCTGACCGGCACGCTGCCGACCTACTCGCGGGACGACGCGAAGCGCATGATCGAGGACGCCGGAGGGAAGGTCTCGGGATCGGTAAGCAAGAAGACCTCGTATGTCGTGGCCGGCGAAGAAGCAGGATCGAAACTGGAGAAGGCGCGGGAGTTGGGGGTCAAGGTGATCGATGAAGCAGAACTGCTACGCATGCTCGAAGTGTGAAGGGTGAAGTGTGAAGGGTGAAGGGTGAAGTGTGAAGTGCGAAGTGTGAAGTGCGAAGTGTGAAGTGGTAGCTGCCCGCTTTTCGTGCATGGAAGAAGAAACAGCGGGTGCTTCGCTAAGCATGACAAACACGCACATCAGCCACTGACAGCTCGCTACGCTGCGACTTCTCCGCTCTACATCCGACTTCTCACTTCACACTTCACACTTCTTACTTCCCTAAGCTGCCTTGTCGTCCTTCTGAACTCCGCATTGGCGGCAACTTGCCGTGATGTCCACTTTATTTTTCCGCAGGTTCTCCTCGAAATCTCTCAAACGGTGCGACGGGTAGCTCTGGTGAACGCTGGGGTCCGCGATCTCGGCCTGCTCGTTGTACGAAGGTGGATCCTGGCGGCCGGCGGACGGGGCAGCCCTTCGCTGCGGGTCGCCATATGCCGATCCCGTGCGCATGGAGTCCCAGAACGAGTTCGGCTGAGTGCCCGAGTGCACATCCACGTCTCCCATGTCTTCACGTTTGCTGAACTGCCGAACCTCGGCGTCGACGTCGTGGCCGGGAACCCCGGATTGCTGCACGTCATGTTCGTGCATCTCGTGCTCGTGCCTCGGGCTTTGGGATGCGCTGCGCTCGCGCATGTCTTCGGCACGACGCATCGGCTGATTTTCCGGCGGGCGAACCTGCTCGCCGGGATCGGTCCACGCCGCATCGCGGTCGCCCAGCGAAGTGCCCGGGAACTTCGCTTCTTCCGCGCGCGACGCCGTGCCCGAAGGACGCGTGTGGATCTTCTGGCTGCCGGGCGCAGAGTCGCCGAAGCGATCAGCCATGCGGGTTGGCGTGAAGTCCGCTGTGGCCTCGCCGGTAGCTGGCGGCATGTCGGTCGCGTCCGGGGTGATGAGGCGATCGGTTCCGGGACGATGCAGCACGTCGCCGTGCGTCGAGAGCGCCTGGTTGTACCGGCTCTCATACGATTGCCAGTCGCTCTCATCGCGGATGACGCTGTCCTTGTACTCAGGGAACGTCTGGACCTCGTCCCTGGTGAGGTTGCAGGTGAAATCCCGGTCGTCGGCCCCGTAGGCATTCACGCGATCGGACGGAACCAGGAAGCTGCGGCTCTTCAGCCACCCGCCTGTGTCCACCACCAGGTACTGAATGCGGCTGGTGGCGTGATCGAAGATGACGTCCTCTACAGTGCCAAGCTTCTCGTTTCCCTTGCCGTACAGATTGGCTCCGCGAATATCGTCAACGTCCTGCTTGAACTTGAATTCGCGCAGACTACCGATGTGCGCCATTGCGTACTCCTCTCCTGGTGGCGTAGCACTATTGCGTAATCAGTTCGATGCAAGACGTTTTGGCCGGGGCAAACCGCAATCGGAAGCAACAAGCGATTCATCGAGCCATCGGGTCATCTTGCCATCTGGTCATCTGAGAGCTGGATTTCAGATGCGCCGATCGCACGATGGCCAGGCGAACAAGATTCCAGGGGAAAAAGCACGCTTCAGGCCAGCGGTCGCAGCTCGCGGTGACGATCGATCCAGTACGCCCATGCCACGAACAGCCACTGTCCGAGAGCCTGCCAGGAGAGGAAGCCAACACTCGGAGGCGGGGTGGCGGAGTATGCCCCCGCCCCGATCAGCAGCAAGAGAGCGAGCAGAGACCAGAGCGCCCAGCGGCCGACGGCATCTCGGGCGCGAGTGGTTCGGAGATACAGCCAGACGCCGGAGGCATACAAGGCCAGTTCGACCAAGGCAGAGAGCGCAGGGGTGTTCCAGAGTCCGAGGCCGACTTTGCTCGAGGTGGCCGCCGGTGTGAGCGGGAGGTCGGGACGATGGACCAGCAGGTCGAGAAACCAGTGGCTGGCGACCAGCACGGCGCAGACCACCGCCGCCCGCTTGTTTCGCCTGAGGGCGAAGAACACGGCTCCGAAGCCAGCGGCCCACAGCAGCACGGTCAACAGGCTGTGACTGATCGGGTAATCGTAGAAGTCCAGCGGAGTGACGCGCGTGTTGCCCGGCGCGATGGCGACGTGCTCAATGCCAAGCAACAACAGGATGGGCCAGAGCAGATCGAGCCACTGCGCGGCCAGGGTCAGCGTGCCGAGCGAGGTCTTCGGAACGGCTCGCTTGGCGGCCAAAGCTACAGCGTAATGACCTATGAACATAATCTCACCTGTTCACCTGGCCAGCTTGCCATCTGTTCATCTGCCAGATGTGCCGGTGGCAAGGTGGCCCGATCATGCATGTCTCAACTTCTCCGTGAGCCGCTGCCAGGTGGTTTCCAGTGCTTCGGGCAGGACTCGGGTTTCGCCGACGACGCTCATGAAGTTCGCGTCGGCTATCCAGCGCGGGAGGACGTGCATGTGGATGTGTCCTGCGACTCCGGCGCCGGCGGCCTTGCCGATATTCATCCCGAGGTTAACTCCGTCGGGACGGTAGAGCTCGCGCAGAGCCGACTCGAGCCGCTGCGAGAGACGCATCATCTCGTTGCAGGCTTGGGAGGGAAGCTTGGCCAACTCATCGAGGTGCGCGTAGGGGATGACCATGGCGTGGCCGGACGTGTAAGGGAATGCGTTCAGGATGATGAAGCAGTGTTCGCCCCGAAAGACGATGCGGGCCTGCTCGTCGGGCAGTTTCTGAAGATGGCAGAAGACGCATTCCTGGGCGTGATCCGCGCCGGTGATGTACGCGTAGCGCCAGGGCGTCCAGATGTAGTCCATAGCTCGGGAGAGTACCAGAAAATTTAGTGTGCGGAAGTTTGGGCCGCGCGGCCCGCCCGCGAGTTCGCTTGAATCACAGGGCGATGTGACCCCGAGCACACCGGGGGGCGGTTTTTCGTGGTGCGAAACCGGTGCAAATGTTTAGTTTTCGGGGCTTTGGCGGTTTGACACTCTTTCGCCACGATTGCTATAGTCAAAGGAGTTCTCTGGCACGGGGTCCAAGCTGGAGAATCCGGCCGCTGGAATATTCTGCGCCCCACCGGGGCTCTCATATCAAGAGGATTCTCGCCAGCAGTCCGTACTAATAAGGCTCCCCACACGTCTCTCTACGCGTGGGCTGATGCGAACCGATGGCTTTCGACGAACTCCGCAACGATTCTCCTTCCTCCGAGCAGACTCACGAAGCAGGCTCGTCCTCAGACAACAAGCCGACGCAACACCAGGGCCCAAATCAAAGCGCTGAGCGGTCCGCTTCGGGAACCACTCGCCACACCAACCAAGAAACCATGACGGAAGATTTCGCAACCGCACTCGAATCATTCGAGCAAGAACAAGCCGAACTCGCTGCCAACGAAGACCGCGTCCTGAAAGGGACCGTCGTTGGCGTCAACCAGAACTACCTTGTCGTGGACATCGGACTGAAGTCCGAAGGCGTTGTCCCGATCGCCGAGGTGAAGGACCACGAAGGCAACGTGCGCTTCAATCCGGGCGACTCGATCGACGTCATGATCGAGAAGGGACACACCGAAGAGGGTTACATCAACCTCTCGCATCAGAAGGCACAGCGCCTCCACGCATGGGACGAGATCGAGAAGGCTTACAACGAGAAGTCGTCCGTCAAGGCTCGCGTCATTGACCGCATCAAGGGCGGCGTGACGGTGGACATCATGGGCGCGCGCGCGTTCCTGCCCGGATCGCAGGTCGATACGCGCCCGGTGCGCAACCTCGACGCCCTGAAGGGTCAGGAACTCGAAGTCCGCATCATCAAGCTGAACAAGAAGCGCGGGAACATCGTCGCCAGCCGCAAGCAGATCCTCGACGAGGAGATCTCGGCGAAGCGCGACGAGACGTTGAAGCACCTGGAAGAAGGTTCGGTTCTTACCGGCTCGATCAAGAACCTGACCGACTACGGCGCTTTCGTGGATCTCGGCGGCATCGACGGCCTGCTGCACATCACGGACATGAGCTGGGGACGCCTGACGCATCCGCGCGACCTCGTGCAGGTTGGCGATCAGATCCAGGTAAAGGTTCTGAAGTTCGACCGCGACAAGCAGCGCGTTTCGCTCGGCTTCAAGCAGTTGACGCCTGACCCGTGGCTCGATGCGGCGGAGCGGTACCCGATCGGCGCGCGCGTGCACGGCCGCGTCATCAGCGTGACCGACTACGGCGCTTTCATCGAGCTCGAACAGGGCATCGAAGGCCTGGTCCACGTCAGCGAGATGACCTGGTCGAAGCGCATGAAGCACCCGTCGAAGCTGGTCAACGTCGGCGATCAGCTCGAAGCCATCGTGCTCAACGTGAACCCGCAGGAACGCCGCATTTCGCTCGGCCTCAAGCAGCTCGAGTCGAACCCGTGGGAGACGCTGCACGAGAAGTACCCGATGGGCGCCATTGTGGAAGGCAAGGTCCGCAACCTGACCGACTTCGGCGCGTTCATCGAGATCGAAGACGGCATCGACGGCCTGGTCCACGTCAGCAACCTGAGCTGGACCAAGCGCGTAAAGCATCCGTCGGAAGTGCTGAAGAAGGGTGACAAGGTGAAGGCCGTTGTCCTGGCGATCGAGCCGGAGAACCGCCGCCTGTCGCTCGGCGTGAAGCAGCTCCAGCCGGATGTGTGGGAGAGCTTCTTCGACCAGCATCGCATCGGCGACGTGATCCACGGCAAAGTGCTTCGCCTGGCGAGCTTCGGCGCGTTCATCGAAGTGGCGGACGGAGTCGAAGGCCTGTGCCATAACTCGGAAGCGACGGACGCCCATGGCGGTCCGCTCCAGCTCGAGCCTGGCCAGGAATACGAGTTCAAGATCATCAAGATGAATCCGGACGAGAAGAAGGTGGGTCTCAGCATCCGCGCCGTTGGCGAGGAAGCGACCCGCGCGGAAGTCGAGAACTACCGCGGACCGTCCTCTTCCCCGGGCACCTCGACGATCGGCGAACTGCTGCAATGGAAGCGTCAGGGCGACGAGTAACAGGAACGAAGATTCACCAGGGAGGGCCGCCAGAGATGGCGGCCCTTCTTCTTGCGCGATAGCGGACAAGCGAAAAGGGCCGGAGGGTAAGCTCCGGCCCTTTGGTACTGCGGCAACTTCTTCACTCGAGCTTGAGATTGATCCGTGCGTTCGGCCGCGAATCGAACGAACTCAGGGTCTTCGACTCACTGCGCTTGCCGTTCAACTCGGCGTACACCTCGTAGTCCACGTTCGGCGACAGCGCGTGGAAGCGATACGAGCCATCAGGCTGCGCGATGAACGTCTTGATCGCCAGTGTCTTTGTGTTCTTCAGATACACGATGGCGTTAGCTACGGGCTGTTCGCTGGCATTTACCACGGTACCGGTCAGCGAACGGGTCTGCTGTTGCGCCGCGGCAAACACTGCCGCGAGCACGATCACGAACACACCGATGGCGAGAGTCTTCTTCATAAGTGACCCCCAGTCTGGCTCAAGCCGATGATTGCCTTGAAATTCTACTAGAGCGGTACTGGACCCGGAATACCCGGCAGGACCGGCGCGGCACCGCGCCAGGTTCCGCGATTCCGGCTACTCTGTTAGATGCAGCCCGATGTCGATCCGCTCCTCATTCTCTATCTTCACTGTTTCCTGGGGCTTGGGCGAGCCCTTGCGGGTCTTGATGTCGGCCCACACGACGTACTCTGCCTTACCCGGCGGCACGCGGACGGCGAATTCGCCCGAGTGGTCGGAGACACGCTCCCAGCGAGCCTTCTTTTCATCGGATCTGCGTACCTTGATACGAACCCCGTACACAGGCCTGTTGTTGCGGTCCCATACGGTACCGAAGATCAGGGCGTATTGCTTCAGCGGCTCGCGATCGCGCGACTGCGCATAAGCTCGCCCGGGAGTGCCGAGCGACACGGCGCCAAAGGCCAGCAACAGGAAAAGCGCGGCCAACAGCCGCGCCTGCACACGAGAGGACCGGGACTCAGTAGTCACCGTCTTCTTCCTTCTCGTCCTTGCTCACCTCCTCGTCCTCTTCGTCGTCGCTCACGGCAGCGAGTTCGAGCGGATCGAGTCCGACAACCTCGAAGTCAGAGCCACATTCATCACAGGAGACGATTTCGCCTTCGTCGAGCTCATCTTCCTCAAGATCGATTTCATTTTCACATTCGGGACACAAAACCATGATTCCATCGCCTCCAGGGGATGCGTGCTCGCACATCTGGCCGCAGGCACGCCATTTAGATTTAGAATGCCTCTCCGGGCGTGTCAAGTAGCGGAAGGTAATCGCAACTCGGATTTCAACATGCTCTGAAAGGCCGGCTCTCCTTGAACGTGCACGTTCTGGCTGCACCAGTCCTGATGCTGGTTTCGGCGGCCCTCTCGCAGACTCCAGGTACCAACACGAAAACGATGACTCCACCCGCCGGCGGGAAGGTGAAGCAGGCGCTGGCTCAGGTGTCGGCACAGCAGATTGCGCGAACCGGCAAAAAGTTGGTTGGCTTCGAGACGCGTTTGACGGTTTCCACGAATTTCGCTCCGGAAAGCAAGCGCGGCGTGCTCGCTGCGCGCGACTGGATACGCGGCGAACTGGAGCGCTACTCGCAGGCGTGCGGCGGATGCCTCGACGTGAAAGTGCAAACTTTCACCGAGCAGCCCGGAGCACGAATCCCGCAACCGACGAACATCAGCAACGTTTACGCCATACTGCGCGGCACCGATCCAGACGCGGCGAAACGCATGCTGATCATGACTGCTCATTACGACTCGATCGTGATGGAGCGCATGACCGACCCGGAAGCGCCCGCTCCGGGGGCGAACGACGACGCGAGCGGCACGGCCGCCGTGCTGGAGGCAGCGCGCGTGCTGAGCCGGCACAAGTTCCCCGCAACAATCGTCTTCGCCCTTTTCGCCGGCGAAGAGCAGGGGCTGAATGGGAGCCGCGCTTTCGCCGCGATGGCCCGGCAGGAGAACTGGAACATCGAGGCCGTACTGAACAACGACATCATCGGCGGCGACAGGAGTCCGGGGCAGAATGCTGCGGTGGTGCGCGTGTTCTCCGAGGGAATCCCGATCACGGCTGTCGCGGAGAGGTCTGCGGTACAGGAACTGCGACTGCTTGGGCTGGAGAGCGACTCCCCGTCCCGACAGCTTGCGAGGTATGTTGCCGCAACTGCCAGGGCGTACGCGGCGCCCGGAGTTGCACAGGCGAAGATGGTGTTCCGGCAGGACCGTTACCTGCGGGGCGGTGACCATACGTCTTTCAATCAGCAGGGTTTCGCGGCGGTTCGGTTTACGGAATTCCGCGAGAACTACGCCCACCAGCACCAGGTCGTCCGGACCGAAAACGGCATCGAATATGGTGACCTGCCGAAGTTCGTTGACTTCGACTACGTCGCGCGGGTGACGCGTCTGAACGTTGCAGCACTGGCTACCCTGGCCTCGGCGCCGGCGCCTCCCTCGCAAGTCCGAATCGATACCAAGAAGCTGGAAAACGACACGACGCTGAGCTGGGAACCTTCCGCCGGGGCCTCAAGTTATGCTGTGGTGTGGCGCGACACCACGGCTGCCGACTGGGAGCACTCGCGCAACGTGGGCGTCAGGACCAGCGTGACGATACCGGTATCGAAGGACAACGTAGTGTTCGGAGTGCGGGCGATCGGCCGCGGTGGAGAACCGAGCCTGGTCTCGGTTCCGGCTCGCGAACAACGTCAGTGATAAGGAATCCTATGGCTCGTGGTGCATCTACGCTTTCGCTCGCCCTGCCTCCTTTTACCAAGGCGGTGAAGTACCTGGTCATCGCTAACGTCGGCATCTTCGCGGCGATGCTGCTGATGAAAGGCCTGGCGCCGGGACTGTACAGCTACATCACATTCGCTGCGGCGCTGGTTCCGGCGGCTGTGGTGCATGGCTGGGTGTGGCAACTCGTCAGTTATTCGTTCTTCCACTCCGGCGTCGGTCACGTGCTCTTCAACATGCTCGCGCTTTGGATGTTCGGCGCGCAGTTTGAAATGGAGTGGGGCACCAGGAAGTTCCTCGAGTACTACTTCTGGTGCGTGATCGGAGCCGCCCTCACGACGATCGCGGTGGGCTACATCGGCCTCGCGCTGGCGGCTGCGTCGCCGGGCACGCCGCTGTTCAACGTGCTCGCTTCCATTGCCGGAACAGCGACGATCGGCGCGTCCGGCGGCGTTTACGGCCTGCTGATCGCGTTCGGCCTGATCTACGGCAACCGCGAGATCATGATCTTCCCGTTCCCGTTCCTGATCAAAGCCAAGTACATGGTGACCATCTGGATCCTGCTTGCCGTGTTCGGAGCGCTCGGAGGACAGGGCGGCGTTGCGTATTTTGCGCACCTCGGAGGCGCACTGTTCGGATGGTTCTATCTCCGGTTCCTGCCGCGACACGGGCTGCAGGTCGCCGCGAGCGAGAGCTACTACGGCGTGCGGAACCGCTACTATCGCTGGAAGCGCCGCCAGGCGGCAAAGAAGTTCGAGGTGTATATGAACAAGCACCGCCGCGAGGAGTTCTTCGACGAGTATGGAAACTTCCGCGGACCGCTGAAGGACGACGACAAGAGCGAGGGAGAAGGCCGCGGCCCGTGGGTCAATTGACAGCCGTATCGCTTGAAACAAAACACGTCCTCACATGCATGAGGACGTGTTTTGTTTTGACCGGACTTAGATTTCGGAGATGAGCTTGTAGCTGGAGAAGACCGGCACGAGGTCCTCGTAGATCGTGGTGATGGTGCAGACCTCGGGCAATTGCATCCAGTAACGGTGCACGTCGGGATCTTGCTGTGCCAGCGAGCGTGCTTCGTCGGAGTTCCAGATGCGGAGGTGTACGAAGCGACTGGTCTCCTTCGCGTCGTTGTAGAGAAGGTCGCGCGAGTAGCCCTTCTGCTGCATCAGGGTATAGAACTCACGCAACATGGACAGCAACTCCTCCTGCTTGTCCGGGTGGCACTCCAGCACTGCCATCGAGCGAATGATCGGTTCGTTCGTCACTTCTTTGATTTCCCCTGGGTTCGACTCGTCTTCCTGGCCGGCTTCGCCACGGTGCCCGCGGTCGTGGGCTTCACCGGGCGCACTCTGTGGAGTCGAATGAAATTCGTCGACCCGGTGCTGGCCAGCGTGCCCGCGACAATGGCAATAACGTCGTCGACCTTCGCCACTCCACCGCCTTGCAAGCGCTCATCGGCGGCGCGCACCATCTCCTCGACAGAGGTGATGTGTCCGGGAACGGTCACCGGATGCACGCCCCAGTATAGGTTCAGCCGGTTGCAGATCGGTGGAATGTGTGAAAAAGCATACACCTCCGCGCGCGGTCTGTACTTGGAAATCAGACGTGCCGTATTGCCGCTCTGGGTGAAAACGGCGATGGCTCCCATATTGAGGTCTTCGGCCATGTGCGCCGCCGACTCGCAGATGCTCTCGGCGATGCCCAACTGTCTCCGCTCGCGGCGGACCGGAGCGTGGGGAGTGCGGGCGAGGTGTTCCTCGGCTTCGACAATGATGCGCGACATCATGGCCACGGCCTGCACTGGATACTTGCCGGTCGCGGTCTCGCCCGAGAGCATGACGGCGTCCGTGCCATCGAATATCGCGTTGGCCACGTCACTGGCCTCCGCGCGGGTCGGGCGCGGGTTTTGGATCATCGACTCCAGCATTTGAGTCGCCGTGATGACCGGCTTGCGCCACTCCATCGCGCGGCGGATCACGTGCTTCTGGATGATCGGCACCTTCTCGGGCGGGACCTCCACGCCGAGGTCTCCACGCGCCACCATCACGCCGTCGGCCACGGCAAAAATCTCTTCCAGGTTATCGATGGCCTGCGGCTTCTCCAGCTTCGCGATGATCGGCACGGCGGAGCCTTCGGCAGAGATCGCCTCCTTGACGGCCTGAACGTCAGCCGCCGTGCGCACGAACGAAACCGCGACGACATCGACTCCGTGTGCCAGGCCGAACTGAAGGTCCTTGTGGTCCTTCGGGGTCATGGAAGGCACGGTGACGACCGCGCCGGGAAGATTGATGCCCTGGTGCTCGCCGATCAGCCCGCCGTCGATGACTTCCGAGATGACGTCCGAGTCCGCGACCTCGAGCACGCGGAGCGCGAGTTTGCCGTCGCTGAGCAGGATGCGCGAACCGGGCTGGACCTCGGCAGGGAGCGTCTGGAATGTAGTCGAAAGCACTTCCGGAGTGCCCAGCACGTTGCGCGTGGTGATGGTGACGCGAGCGCCCGGCTTCAGCATGACGGGCTGTCCGTCGCGCAGACGTCCGGTGCGGATCTTCGGGCCCTGGAGGTCTTGCAGGATGCAGATGGTGCGGCCCTCCTCGCCGGCCACGCGGCGCAGGCGCTCGATCGCCTTTGCGTGGTCCTGGTGTGTGCCGTGCGAGAAGTTCAGGCGCGCCACGTCCATGCCTGCCCGCATCAGTGCGCGCATGGCGTTCTCGGTATTGGTCGAAGGACCCATCGTGCAGACGATCTTTGCGCGTCGGCGGCGATGATGATCCTCCTCCGAAGACGCGAGCCAGGCGGCGAGATTCATGCTCAAGATTGCTTCCCCACGGAGTCGGCGGCGGGTTTGATTTCGGAGTAGGTGCCGAAGAGGTATCGCGGATACCGCAGCGCGTTGAACTCTGCTCCGACCAGTACGACAAAAGAGACCAGGTACAACCAGACGAGCAGCGCGATGGCGGTTCCGACCGAGCCGTATATTTCGTTGAAGTTCGCGAAGTAGCGCAGATAGCTGCCGAAAATCACGGTCGAGATGTACCACATGCCGGTGGCGAGCACGGCTCCGGGCAGGACCCGATGCCACGGCTGCGTGCGCGGCAGCCCGTGATGATAGATGAGCGCGATCACGGCGATGCTGGTGAGCATGGCGATAATCCACCGCAACGCCGCCCACACGCCGAGGATGTACGGACCCATTTCGTTGCCGCCGTGAAAAATCATCCACGTCTCGATCTGTTTGCCGAACGCAACGAGGAAGCTGGCGAATGCCATAGGCACTCCGGCGAGCAGGACGAGCGTAAACGACACGAGGCGCTCTTTGACCAGGCCCCAGATTTTAGGCATGCCATAGGCCCGGCGGAAGCCGTCCATCCAGGAGATCATCACGCCCGATCCGGTCCACAACGTGATCAGAGAGGTTGTCACGAGCATTCTCACGGGACGCGGTCTCGCACCTTCGAAATACGAGATCAGAGAGCTGGCAGTGCCCGGAGGCATGATACGTCCGAGCGCGTACGTAACTTCCCGGATAAACGTCAGCGTGCTGTGTGAGGCGACGAGTACGGATGCCGCCAGCAGTACGGCGGGAAAAAGAGTGATGATGGCCGAGTAGGCCGCTCCTTTTGCCACCGCGAACTGGTCATGCTCGAAGGCGCGCACGAAAGCGCCGTTGAGCAACTTGAAAAAGCGTAGCATCAGCAGTCTGGGCCGCAGCTGGCACAGTCTCGAAATCGATGCATCCTTGAAATCGACCGGGATTGAAAACCGGCTGCTTCACGGGACACACCTTCCGCGGAAACTGGTCTGGGCGGCAGGTTCGCACGCGATTGTAAATGACGGGCTGCAAAGGACGAACCGGAATCCCATGGCAGAAACGTTTGTACCTGGAGGCCTGGAGCGCCTCGGGAAGGCGGATCAATCACGGATCTGCACGGATGCACACGGATTAGGCAAAGCGTTAGTCGTGTCCGCCGCCGGACCCGTCGGCCCAGGTCACAACGGCTTCTCCATCAGAATGCAGTGACAAGGCTCCGACAGTTGGCGTCCAGCCTCGAGGAGGAACGGTTCGGTGCCGATCTCGCGGTAGCCGAACTTGCGATAGAAGGGCGGCAGCTCGGTCCGGAGACTGAGGACCGTGATGTCCATGTGCGTGCAGCCATGCTCGCGCGCGAACCGCTCGGCGGCCTCGATCATCACGCGTCCCAGGCCGGTCCCCTGCCGCACGGGATCGACCGAGAGCATACCGAAGTAGCCGCGAGCGCCGTTGATCTCGACGTACACCGACGCGGCAATCCCCTGCTCATCTTCGGCGAGCAGGAAGCGTCCGCTCGACATGTGACGGGCCACGTCGGACTCGTCGGTGCGAGTGCCGTCGATGAAGGTTTCGACCGCGTAGGCCAAGTTCGTGACGCGGACGATCGCGGGGATGTCGGAGTCAGTGGCAGGGCGGACGTGCATACAGATATTTAGCCACGGATTTGCACGGATTTACACGGATACAGCTGGGCGTAACCACGGATTTCAGGGATACACACGAATCAGAAACCAAAGGGTGATTCGACCCCGCGCACGACAAAGGCGCTGCGCTCACCATAACGTTCTCAGAAACATCCACAATGAAATTCGATCCGTGTTCATCCGTGTAGATCCGTGGTTAATTCGCTTTTGCCTTCAAAAGAAAAGCCCCGCCTTTCGGCGGGGCTGAGATTCGAGGGCGGGCGAGACGCCCGCCCCACACTTGAGGTTTACTCGGCGGTGAGTTCTTCCGGTTCGTTCTCGCCTTCCTGGCGCATGAGTTCCAGAGCCCGCTCGGCTTCTTCGTACTCCTTGCGGATCTCTTCCTGCACGTTGTTCGCGGCGGCTTCCAGTTCGGGAGCCAGAGCAACGTTGCGGTAGTACTCCATGCCCGTTCCGGCCGGGATGAGGCGTCCGACGATGACGTTCTCCTTGAGTCCGCGGAGCTGGTCCACCGAGCCCTGGATGGCGGCTTCGGTGAGCACTCGCGTGGTCTCCTGGAACGACGCAGCGGAGATGAACGAGTCGGTCGAGAGCGAGGCCTTGGTGATACCGAGCAGCAACGGACGGCCGGTGGCCGGCTTGCCGCCGTTCATGATCGCCTTCTGGTTCTCTTCGTGGAACCGGAAGCGGTCAATCTGCTGTTCCAGCAGGAACTGCGTATCGCCCACGTCCTCGATTTTCACCCAGCGCAGCATCTGGCGAACGATGACTTCGATGTGCTTGTCGCTGATCGCCACGCCCTGCAGACGGTAGACTTCCTGGATTTCGTTGACCAGGTAGGCCTGCAGTTCCTTCTCGCCGAGCACGGCCAGGATGTCGTGCGGGTTGAGCGGGCCGTCCATGAGCTGTTCGCCGGCACGGATGCGCTCGCCTTCCTGCACGTTGATGTGGACGCCGCGCGGCACCGAGTATTCGCGCTCGGTTCCGTTGTCGGCCACCACATACACCTTACGCTGGCCCTTGCTGACTTCGCCGAACTTCACCGTGCCGTCGATCTCGCTGATGATGGCCGTCTCACGCGGCTTGCGCGCTTCGAACAGCTCGACCACACGCGGCAGACCGCCGGTGATGTCCTTCGTCTTGGTGGTTTCGCGCGGGATCTTCGCGAGCACATCGCCCGGGAAGACCTCGTCGCCGTCCTGCACCATGAGGTGCGAGCGCGAAGGCATCAGGTACCGCTTGTTGCCCTTGGCGCCCTTGATCACGATCGCAGGCTGGCGCTTTTCGTCCGGCGAATCCATCACGACCAGGCGCGACAGACCGGTGACTTCGTCCACTTCTTCGTGGAGCGTCAGGCCTTCCTGGAGGTCCTTGAACGCCACCGTGCCGCCGATTTCGGTCAGGATCGAGAAGGTGTACGGATCCCACTCGACCATCACCTGGCCAAGCTGAACCTGATCGCCTTCGTTGACCTTGACGTGAGCGCCGTACACGACTGCGTAGCGCTCCTTTTCGCGGCCCTTGTCGTCCACCACCGTGATGGAGCCGTTGCGGTTCATCACCACCAGATCGCCGCCCTTCGAGCGGACGGTCTGCATGTTGATGAAGCGAACGGTACCGGCGTTCTTGGCATCGACGCGCGACTGCTCGCTGACTCGCGATGCCGTACCGCCGATGTGGAACGTGCGCATCGTGAGCTGCGTGCCGGGTTCGCCGATGGACTGCGCGGCGATGACGCCGACAGCTTCGCCGAGCTCCACCATGCGGCCCGAAGCGAGGTTACGGCCGTAGCACTTCACGCAGACGCCGCGCTTGGATTCGCAGGTGAGCACCGAGCGGATCTTGACGCGCTCGATACCGGCGGCCTGGATCTGGCCGGCGATGTCTTCCGTGATCTCGCCGTTGACGTCCACGATGACGCTGCCTTCGTAGTCCTTGATGCGCTCGAGCGTGACGCGGCCGACGATGCGGTCGCGCAGCGGCTCGATGACGTCGCCGGCTTCCACGATGGCTCCGACGTAGATGCCGTCCACGGTTCCGCAGTCGTACTCGGTGATGATGACGTCTTGTGCGACGTCCACCAGGCGACGGGTGAGGTAACCGGAGTCGGCCGTCTTGAGAGCCGTGTCAGCCAGGCCCTTGCGGGCGCCGTGCGTCGAGATGAAGTACTGCAACACGGTGAGGCCTTCGCGGAAGTTCGCCGTGATCGGGGTCTCGATGATTTCGCCCGACGGCTTGGCCATCAGACCGCGCATACCCGAGAGCTGACGGATCTGCTGCTTCGAACCGCGAGCGCCGGAGTCGGCCATGACGTAGATCGGGTTGATCTCGCCTTCCTTGTCGCGCTTCTGCATGGCGCCGAACATCTCGTCGGCCACACGCTCGGTGATGCCCGACCAGATTTCGATGACCTTGTTGTAGCGCTCGCCGTTGGTGATGGCGCCGTCGAGGTACTGCTGCTGAACGGCGATCACCGCGTCCTGCGCGCCTTTCACGGTGACGGGCTTGCTGGCGGGAATGACCATGTCGTCGATGCCGATCGACAGGCCGGAACGGGTCGCGGCCAGGAAGCCGAGTCCCTTGATCTCGTCCAGCATGCGCACGGTCGTTTCCAGGCCGAAGCGCAGGTAGCAGTAGTTCACCAGCTGGCCGATGCCCTTCTTCTTGAGCAGGCCGTTGATGTACGGCATTTCCGGAGCGGCGGCGCGCAAACGATCGTTGAAGATCGCGCGGCCGACGGTCGTGTTGATGAACTGCCGCTGGAAAGCAACCGGCTCGGTGTGCAGGATCTCCTGATCGTCGTAGGCGGTCGTGAGATCGATGACATCACCGTCAAAGCGCAGGCGGATCGGCGTGAGCGTCTCCACCTCGCCGGCTTCGCGGGCAAGCAGCACTTCTTCGATGTTGGCGAACGCGCGGCCTTCGCCCTTCGCATTCACCTTCGCCTTGGTCAGGTAGTACAGGCCGAGCACCATGTCCTGCGTAGGAACGGTGATCGGCTGTCCCGACGCGGGCGACAGGATGTTGTGCGAGGCGAGCATCAGCACGCTGGCTTCGACCTGGGCTTCCGGAGACAGCGGGATGTGAACCGCCATCTGGTCGCCGTCGAAGTCGGCGTTGAACGCCGTACAGACCAGCGGGTGAATCTTGATGGCCTTGCCTTCGACCAGCACCGGTTCAAACGCTTGGATGCCGAGGCGGTGCAGCGTTGGAGCGCGGTTCAGCAGGACCGGATGGTCCTTGATGACCTCTTCCAGGATGTCCCACACGATGGGCTCCTGCTGCTCCACCATCTCCTTCGCCTGCTTGATGGTCGTGCAGTTCCCGGTCTGCTCAAGACGGTGATAGATGAACGGCTTGAACAGTTCGAGAGCCATCTTCTTCGGCAGACCGCACTGGTGCAGCTTCAGCTCGGGGCCGACGACGATGACCGAACGGCCCGAGTAGTCCACGCGCTTGCCGAGCAGGTTCTGGCGGAAGCGTCCCTGCTTGCCCTTGAGCGTGTCGCTGAGCGACTTGAGCGGACGGTTGTTGGCTCCGCGCAGCACGCGGCCGCGACGGCCGTTGTCGAAGAGGGCGTCCACGGCTTCCTGGAGCATGCGCTTTTCGTTGCGCACGATGACCTCGGGAGCGTGCAGGTCCATCAGCTTCTTCAGACGGTTGTTGCGGTTGATGACCCTGCGATACAGATCGTTGAGATCCGAGGTCGCGAAGCGGCCGCCGTCGAGAGGAACCAGGGGACGCAGTTCCGGCGGGATCACCGGGATCACGTCGAGGATCATCCACTGCGGCTTGTTGCCGCTCTTGCGGAAGGCTTCGACGACCTTCAGCCGCTTGGCGTACTTCAGGCGCTTTTGCAGCGAAGTCTCGTGGCGCATCCTTTCGCGCAGGTCGGTCGAGATGCTCTCGACGTCAACGCGCTTCAGGAGTTCCTTGATGGCCTCGGCGCCCATCATGGCCTTGAAGCCGGCCGGGCGGTACTGCTGGTCGAGTTCGCGGAACTTCTGCTCTTCCTTGATGACCTCGCCTTCCTTGACCGGGGCGTCGCCGGCTTCGACCACCACGTAGGCTTCGAAGTAGAGGACGCTCTCGAGGTCGCGGAGCGAGATATCGAGAATGTGGCCGATACGGCTGGGCAGACCCTTGAAGAACCAGACGTGCGAACACGGCGAGGCCAGCTCGATGTGGCCAAGCCGTTCGCGGCGCACCTTGCTCAGGGTTACTTCCACGCCGCACTTGTCGCAGATTACGCCGCGGTGCTTCATGCGCTTGTACTTGCCGCACAAGCACTCCCAGTCCGTTACAGGACCGAAGATGCGGGCGCAAAACAGACCATCGCGCTCCGGCTTGAAGGTACGGTAGTTGATCGTCTCCGGCTTGGTGACTTCACCGTGCGACCAGCTCCGGATCTTCTCCGGTGATGCGAGGCTGATTCGGATGGCGTCGAAATCCGCGATGTTGTTTCCGAGATCGAACGGGCTCGAGCGGTACAAATTGCCTCCTCCCTGGACGGCTGTCCAGGACTGCGGCCTGCGCGGCCGCTGGCGAAACCCAGTCGTCAGTCGTCGGTCGTTGGACGTCGGACTTGAACTCTCCTGCCTCGCCGGTTGGGTTTGAACCCGGGAGGCTCGATATTCGAGTCGGCTCGCACTCAGCACCCGCCCGATGGCGGAATGCTGAGTGCTGGATGCTGACTGCTGCCGCTAGTCCGCTGCCGCGGTCGCCGGGGCGGGCGCCGGCTGGCGCTCCTTCACCTTGACCAGTTCCACGTCAAGGCACAGCGACTGCAATTCGCGGATGAGCACGTTGAACGACTCGGGGACGCCCGGCTCGATCGCCGCTTCGCCCTTCACGATGGCCTCGTAGATCTTGGTGCGGCCATAAACGTCGTCGGACTTCGCCGTCAGCAGCTCCTGCAGGATGTAAGCCGCGCCGTAAGCTTCCAGCGCCCAGACTTCCATTTCGCCGAAGCGCTGACCGCCGAACTGCGCCTTGCCGCCCAGCGGCTGCTGGGTGATGAGCGAGTACGGACCGATCGAACGCGCGTGAATCTTGTCGTCCACCAGGTGCGACAGCTTGAGCATGTAAATGTAGCCAACCGTGACCGGCTGCTCGAACCGTTCGCCTGTCATGCCGTCATACAGGACGGTCTTACCCGAAGCAGGCAGTTCCGCGCGCTCCAGCAGCGCCTTAATCTCCTTCTCCTTCGAACCGTCGAAGACGGGCGAGGCGAAGTAGGCGCGATCCTGGAGGCTGTCGGCGAACCGCAGGAACGATTCGTCATCGAACTCGTCCACGTCCGGCACGAACGGCATGTCCTTGAACAGCTCCTTGATGCCGCGGCGGATCGCGTCGGCCCTGCTGTTCTCGGCCATCAGTTCGGAGACCTTCTTGCCGATCTCCTTGCCGGCCCATCCGAGGTGCGTCTCGAGAATCTGACCGACGTTCATACGAGAAGGCACGCCCAGCGGGTTCAGGACGATTTCCATCGGCGTCCCGTCTTCGAGGTACGGCATGTCCTCTTCGGGCAGGATGCGCGCGATGACGCCCTTGTTACCGTGACGTCCGGCCATCTTGTCGCCGACCGAGAGCTTGCGCTTCATGGCGATGTAAACCTTCACCAGCTTGATCACGCCCGGCGGCAGTTCATCGCCCTTCTGGAGCTTCTCGATCTTCTCGCGCACGATCTTGCGGAGCACGTCGATCTGACGCGAGGTCATTTCCTCGATCTCGTCGATCTGCTCGTTGATGCGCGGGTCCTTGTCGGCGAACTTGATGCGCTTCAGGTTGCGGGTCGAGATCATCTCGATCGTCTCGCGATCGAGCATCAAGCCCTTGGTCAGGAGGCGCTTGTTCGTACGTTCGTCGTGCAGGTCGGCCTGGACTTCCTTGCCGCCCAGCAGAGCTTCCAAACGCTTCAGGCGCTCGTCGGTGAGGATTCGGATTTCGTCGGCCAGGTTCTTCTCGAGGCGTCCGATCTGCTCGGCCTCGATCTGCTTGGCGCGCTCGTCCTTTTCCTGTCCCTTGCGGGAGAAGATCTTCACGTCAACGATCGTTCCCTCGATGCCCGGAGGGCACGTCAGCGAAGCGTCGCGGACATCGCCGGCCTTTTCGCCGAAGATGGCGCGCAGCAGCTTCTCTTCCGGAGTGAGCTGCGTCTCGCCCTTGGGAGTGACCTTGCCAACGAGGATGTCGCCGGCCTTCACGCCCGCGCCGATGCGGATGACGCCGCTCTCGTCGAGATCGCGCAGAGCGCTTTCGCTGACGTTCGGAATATCGCGCGTGATTTCTTCCGGACCCAGCTTCGTGTCGCGAGCCTCGAGTTCGTACTCCTCGATGTGGATGGAGGTGTAGTAGTCCTCCTTCACCATCTTTTCGGAGACGAGGATCGCGTCTTCGAAGTTGTAGCCACGCCACGGCATGAAGGCCACGAGCACGTTGCGCCCGAGAGCCAACTCGCCGTTGTCGGTGCAGGGGCCGTCGGCGATGACCTGACCTTTCAGAACGCGGTCGCCCTTCTTCACGATCGGGCGCTGGTTGATGCAGGTGTTCTGGTTCGAGCGCTTGAACTTCGTGAGCTGGTAGATGTCGCTGCCAACTTCACGCGAGAGCTGCATCGGGTGATGCTCGCCCTCGACGCGCACGATGATGCGCTCGGAGTCCACCGAGTCCACGATGCCCGAGCGGCGCGCCAGTACGACAGCGCCGGAGTCGCGGGCGGTGACGCCTTCCATGCCGGTGCCGACGATCGGCGCCTGCGCACGGAGCAGCGGCACGGACTGACGCTGCATGTTCGCACCCATGAGAGCGCGGTTGGCATCGTCGTGCTCGAGAAACGGAACCAGCGAGGCGGCCACGGAAACGAGCTGCTTCGGGCTGACGTCGATGTAGTCAACCTCTTCCCGGTTGACCAGCACGAAGTTGCCGGCCTTGCGTGCGTTCACCAGTTCGGTGACGATGCGGCCCTTCTC
>DASPLH010000105.1:0-6131 GCA_035627675.1 Clostridia bacterium | reverse complement strand
CCCGCACTGGGCTGGAAGCTGAAGAACTCCGACATGAACTCACGCGCCGTAGCTTCCAGCGGCTGAGGCATCTTCGGCTGTTGGGCAAGCAGTGCCGTGGACACAAGCACGAACAGAACGACGGCGAATCTTTGCATCGATCAACCTCGATTCACTAGCTACCAGCATCCAGCTACAAGCTGCCGGCTTAATAACAACACAAAGAATGTCCTTCTGCGACTCTGGATGCTAGCAGCTGGAAGCTGACACCCTGCAATCGTCAGCTCGCGCGACTTGCGACTGCGCATCTCCTCGATTTCCACCTCTGGCTGGCAGCTAGCCGCTGGTAGCTGGTAGCTCTTCCGCCGCAATCTGCGTCAGCAGGTCGCGCAGGCCGTTCAGAATCTCCTCCGCCCGGGCGGCCTTCATCGCGAACTTCAGCATGCCCTGCGGCGTGAACTGTGCACCCTTGTTGCCGGCGACGAACTGCGCCAGTTTTGCCGGATCGATATCCGCCGCTTCAGTGAACCGGATGCTGACCAGGTCGCGCCGCCGTTCGATCTGCGAAACTCCCACGCGCTGGCACACCAGCTTCAGCGCCGCGTACTGCAACAGGTTCTGCACCGCCGCCGGAGGCTCGCCGTAGCGGTCGCGCAACTCGCCGGTGACGTCGCTCAGTTGCGCCTCGTTCTCCACGCCCGCCACGCGCTTGTACATCCGCAAACGATGATTTTCCTGCGGGATGTAGTCGTTCGGGATGCGAATGTTCAAGCCCAGGTTCAATTGCGTCTCGGCGGCCTCGGTCACGCGCTCGCCCTTCATCTCGCGCACGGTTTGCTCGAGCATCGTGGTGTACATCTCGAACCCGATGGCGTCGATGTGACCGCTCTGCTCCCCGCCCAGCATGTTGCCCGCGCCGCGCAGCTCCAGGTCGAGCGCCGCGATCTTGAATCCCGCGCCGAGGTCGCTGAACTCCTTCAGCGCCGCCAGTCTCCGCCGCGCCAGGTCCGTCAGCTCGCGGTCCGGCGGCACCAGCAGGTACGCATAGGCCCGGCGGTTGCTGCGTCCAACACGCCCGCGCAGCTGGTACAACTCGCTCAACCCATGACGGTCGGCGCGATTGATGATCATCGTGTTGCAGAGCGGGATGTCCAACCCATTCTCGATGATCGTTGTCGCCAGCAGGATGTCTGCTTCGTGACGCATGAAGGCCAGCATGATCTTCTCCAGCTCGCCCTCGCCCATCTGCCCGTGCCCCACCAGCACGCGTGCCCGCGGAACCAGTTCCCGGATCTTGTCCGCGATCTCGTAGATCGACTCCACGCGGTTGTGCACGAAGTACACCTGCCCGCCGCGGTCCAGTTCCTGCTCGATCGCCGAGCGGATCAGCGTCTCGTCCCACTTCGCGACCACCGTCTGGATCGCCATGCGGTCTTTCGGCGGAGTCTCGATCACGCTCATGTCGCGCAATCCCACCAGCGACATGTGCAGCGTGCGCGGGATCGGCGTGGCCGACATCGCCAGCACATCCACCTCTTTGCGCAACTGCTTCAAGCGCTCCTTATGGCGCACTCCGAAACGCTGCTCTTCATCGATAACTACCAATCCAAGGTCTGGGAACCTGATGTCCTGCGACAGAACGCGATGCGTTCCGATCAGGATGTCGATCTTCCCGGACTCCACCCGCTCCACGATGTCCTTCTGCTGCTTCGCCGTGCGGAAGCGCGAGATCATCTCGATCGTGATCGGGAAGGCCGCGAACCTGCGCTTGAACGTCTCGTAGTGCTGGAAGGCCAGCACCGTCGTCGGCGCGAGCACGGCCACCTGCTTGCCGTCGTTCACGGCCTTGAAAGCCGCGCGCATCGCGACTTCCGTCTTGCCGTAGCCCACATCGCCGCACAGCAGGCGGTCCATCGGCTGCGGAGACTCCATGTCGCGCTTGATGTCCTGGATCGCCGTCGCCTGGTCGTCCGTCTCGTTGTGCTCGAAAGCATCCTCGAACTCGCGAACAAACTCGCTGTCCGCCGAGTACTGGAAACCCTGCGCAGTCTTTCGCGCGGCATAGAGCTTCAGCAGTTCGTCGGCCATGTCTTTCATGGCCTTCTTCACTCGAGCCTTGGTCTTGGCCCACTGCTGCGTGCCCAGCCTGCTCAGCACGGGCCTTCCGCCCTCGGCCGACCGATACTTTTGCACGAGGTCCAGCCGCGTCAGCGGCACGTACAACCGCGCGCCCTCCGCGTACTCCAGGACCATGAATTCGGCCTTGCTGCCGTCCGCCTGCGCGATTTCCTTCAGCCCGAGGTACTGCCCGATTCCGTGCTCGACGTGCACCACATAGTCGTTGATCGCCAGGTCGCGGAAGTCCGAAAGGAACGCCGCCGTCTTCGACTTCTGCCTCGCCGGACGCGCTGCCACAACATCGCTCTCGTCGAACAGGTCGCGCGAACCGAAGACCGACAACTGCGCTTCCGGGATGACCACGCCGTCGGGCACGAATGCCCTCACCAAGGTCGTCACCGACATGTCTTCGGCGAAGTATCCGGCCTCGTCGGCGTATGTCGGCCCGCCCGCCCGCGCCGCGCGGCTCCCCAGCCGGTACGGCACGCTGTACTCGTTGAAGATGTCGGCCAGCCGTTCCAGTTCGCCCTGCGAGCCGGCCGCCAGCAGGACCCTCTGGCCCCCCGCCGTGAGCTTGCGCACTTCCTCCATCAACGCCGGAACCGAGCCGTGGAACTTCATCGTCGGGCGCGACGTGAATTCGACCAGCTCCGCCGGGCCGCCCTCGATCGCCAGCTGCTCGACATCCGCCCCCGGCATGGCTTGCAACTGCTCTCGCCAGGCATCCGGAGCCAGGTAGAGCTCCTCCGGACGGATCAGGTTCCCAATGCCGCTACGCTCGTGCGCGTCAACGATGCGCTGCCACCACGTATCGAGGTCCTGCGCGATGCGCTCCGGTTCATCGACCAGTATCGATGCTCCGGGCATGAGATCGAAAATCGTGTTCTCCGCCCCGGCGACCGGGGCAAAGAACTCCCATCCCGGAAACACCGTCGCTCCGGTTTCCCGCGCGATGCCTTCCATCGCCTCCGGCGAACCCGAAACTCTTCGGCCCGAAAGCCGCGCATGGATCGCGCCCAGCAGTTCCTCGGTGACGGGTGTCTCGGTCAGTGGCAGCAGGACAACTTCGTCCACCTCGGCCGCCGAGCGCTGCGTCGCCGGGTCGAACTTCCGGATCGACTCGACTTCGTCCCCAAACAGCTCGATGCGCACAGGGCGTTCCGACTCCGGCGGAAACACATCCAGAATGCCGCCGCGCTGCGCGTACTCTCCCTGCAACTCGACCACGTCGGTGCTCGTGTAGCCAACCACGTTCAACCGCTGCACCAGCTGCTCGACGTCAACCCAGTCGTTGCGCCGGATCGTCCTGGCCAGCCCTCCGTAGAACTCGGCATCGCGCAGCCGGATTGCAGTCGAGGCAAACGGAGCAATGCAGATCGAGACTCCGCCCGAAGCAATGCGCCACAGCGCCTTCGCTCTTGCCTCTTGTATCTCCGGGTGCGGAGACATGTTTTCGAAAGGCGCAACGTCGCGGGCCGGCAGGTAGACCACAGAGTCTGGACTGGCGGCGCCGGTCAGCTCGCAGAAGCTCTGCACAACCGGCAGCAGTTCTTCCGCAGTCCGGTTGTCATTGACGATCAGGAGTGTGGGTCGCAGGGCCGCCCTGTGCAGCAGGGCAAAGTGCAGGGCCTTGGCCGTCGGAGTGAGGCCGGACAGACGAATCCGCCCCGCGCCGCCTTTCAGGTGGGAGGCCGCACGCGCAAAAGCAGCTGTCTTCTCTACGTCCGCGATCAGCTCGCGGACGAAAGGGAGAACCATAAGGAGTCTTCGATTCTACAGTCTAAGCGCCTGAGGTGGTGAAGGTGCTGAGGTGCTGCCCTGGGTTACCAGCACCAACAAATTCGCCAGCCCGAGCGCGGCGCTTTCTCCAGCTGCGCGAGGCCTCGGCAGCTCGAATCAATCCCCGCGCAACCGTTGCCGCGCCGGGTCCAACCGGAGCTCGTCCAAATCGCGCCCGCCGCGCTCGGCTTGGTCGCGCGGTGTGTAATGCCTGCGCAGCCACTGGCTCAACCCGTCCAGCCCCGGGAACAGCACGCGCTCGGTGATGTTGGCCTGGTCGAGCTTGTCGCGCGCCTCCCACTTCAACTCCTTCGGGATGATCACCCTGCGCACCAGCTCGGGCGACTGACGCGAGAGCCATTCGTCGAGCTGCGTGTCCGGGTCCGACATCATCGAGAACAGCGCGTACTGGTTGACGATCCGCTCGTCCATGGACGGCGGCTCGTAGAACACCACGAAATCCCGGCCCAGCCTCTCCAGCTCGTAAAGCGTCTTCGCGCACCGGTCGAGCATCTCGGGCGTGAATGCGTTCGAGCGTTCCGCCTGCAGTATCCTCTTCAGCTCCGCCGGAAGCAGCGCGTGCGCCTTGACGAAGTTCACGCACCAGATCACCGCGTCGCAGTCGTACTGGTCGAGGTTTACGGTCGCAAAGTGCAGCGCCGTGTAGGGCGAGTACGTCCAGTCCAGCAACCGCGTCGGCAACCCGTGGTGCTGCGCCAGCGCCAGCCAATTCCACTCGGACTCGGGATGCTTTGAAGCCATCCCGGCGTACTTCTTGAAATTCCGCAGCAGGTGTCCCTCGAGTTCGCGGAAGTTGCCGCCCAAGCGCGACAGACTGGTGTGCAGGTCCCAACTCGCGTCCCCCATCCCGCGGTAAACAAAATCCGACCGGAAGCGCTGGATGTTCTCGTTCCAGGTCTCGCCATACAGCTCGCGTTGCAAGCCGAGCCAGTCCGTGACTCGCACCTCAACGGGCCGAGAACGAGCAGCTTTCCCCCCCAACCTTTTGCGCCGTGTACCCATCCCGAGTGGGTTGGATGCAAATCGAGCTGCTGAGCTGCTGCGGTACTGAGGCGGTGGGCACTGAGGTGCTGAAGGTACTGAGGTACTGAAGGTATTGAGGTATTGAGGTACTGAGCTACTGAGCTACTGAAGCTGCTGAGGTACTGAGTTGCTAAGTTGCTGAGTTGCTGAGTTGCTGAGCTTGTGTGGCGCGGGCGTCCCGCCCGCGTGCAGCCGAGCGAGCGCAGCCCCTCAGCAGCTTCAGTACCTCAGTACCTCACAAGCGTCCGAGCGAAGCGAGGCCGCCTCGCCTAGCAGCTCAGCAGCTTAGCGACTTAGCAGCTGGTTGTGACCCTCCTCACAACCCGAGTTCTCGCCCGTTGCTATAGTTATTACCTTCAGGAGATCTCATGGCTCGTAAACTCGACCTTTCCCGTGAACTACAGCAGCGTGCCGAGCGATTCATGCCGGGCGGCGTTAACTCGCCCGTACGCGCGTTCCGCGCCGTTGGCGGCGAGCCGCCCATGATCGTTCGCGGCGAGGGCTCGCGCATGTACGACGCCGACGGCAACGCGTACATCGATTACGTGCTCTCCTGGGGACCGCTCATGCTCGGCCATTGCGCTCCCGAGGTCGTCGACTCCGTCGTAGAAGCCGCACGCAAGGGCACGAGCTTCGGAGCCAGCACTCCGGCCGAAGCCGATCTCGCCGAAGCCGTCATCGACGCGTTCCCCTCGATGGAAAAGCTTCGCTTCGTAAGCAGCGGCACCGAAGCCACCATGTCGGCCATTCGCCTGGCGCGCGCCTACACCAACCGCAAGTACATCGTGAAGTTCGAGGGCTGCTATCACGGACACAGCGATGCGCTGCTGGTGAAAGCCGGTTCCGGCGTCGCCACCTTCGGCATCCCCGGTTCGGCGGGCGTCCCCGAAGAGTTCGTCCAGTTCACGGTGGCCACGCGCTACAACGATCCGCAGGCGCTCGAAGAGGTCTTCGCGAAGTTCAAGGGACAGATCGCGTGCGTCATCATCGAGCCTGTTGTGGGCAACATGGGTTGTGTGCCGCCGAATCCCGGCTACCTCGAGTTCGTACGGGAGATCACCCGGCGCGAGGGCACGGTCTTCATCTGCGACGAAGTCATGACCGGCTTCCGCGTCAGCTTCGGCGGCGCGCAGGAACTCTACAAGATCAAGCCCGACCTCACCACCCTCGGCAAGGTCATCGGCGGAGGCCTGCCGGTCGGAGCCTACGGC
>DASPLH010000104.1:0-28807 GCA_035627675.1 Clostridia bacterium | reverse complement strand
GCCGTCGGACTGTCGAACGGCTTGTCCGGCGTCGGGCCGGTGTACCGGTAGAAGTACCAGCTGGAATCGACGAACGTGTCCATCGTGTCCGTCTCGCGCCGGGCCGGGCCGCCGCACTTCGGACACGTCGTGTTCACGAATTCCGGCACGCGTCCGAGCGGCGATCCGCCGGCAAGCGTGATGTCGACGTGCTCCGGCAGCACGACCGGCAACTGGTCTTCCGGAACAGGCACCGTGCCGTCCTTGTGGCAATAGACGATCGGGATCGGAGTGCCCCAGTAGCGCTGGCGCGAGATACCCCAGTCCTTCAGGCGGTACGTCGTGGTGGCCTTGCCGAAGCCGTTGCGCTCGGCATGCTCGGCCATCTTCTGCTGCGCTTCGACGCACGACAGTCCGTTCCACTCGCCGGAGTTGATGAGCAGCGAGTCCTCTCCGGTGAACGGAAGCACAGGCGTCTCGGGCTCGCCGTTCTGGGGAACTTCTCCCTCACGACGCGGCAGGATGACGATGCGAACTTCGAGGTCGTACTGGTTGGCGAACTCGAAATCGCGGTCGTCGTGCGCGGGCACCGACATGATCGCGCCCGTGCCGTATTCCACCAGGATGTAATTGCTCACCCAGATCGGCACGCGTTCGTTGTTGAACGGATTGACCGCGTAGCGCCCGGTGAAGAAGCCCTTCTTCTCCACGCCCCCCACGTCGCCGATTTCACGCGCCTTCTTCTGGTCGACCAGCATGGCGTCGCGCTCGGCGCGCAGCTCCTCATCGTTGCCGATCAGGTCCGCGACCAGCGGGTGTTCGGGAGCGAGTTGAACCGAGGTTGCGCCGTAGATCGTGTCAATCCGCGTCGTGAAGACCGTAATATTGTCGCCGGCCGGTCCCGCCGTTCCGTCGAGCTTGAACTGGACCATGGCGCCGTCGCTGCGGCCGATCCAGTTGCGCTGCATGGTGCGAACCTTCTCCGGCCAGCCTTCGAGCTTGTCGAGGTCGCGCGACAGTTCTTCGGCGTACTTCGTGGTGCGCACGAACCACTGCTCCAGTTCGCGCTGCTCGACCACCGTGGTTTCGTGACGCCAGCAGACGCCGCCCACCACCTGCTCGTTCGCGAGCACGGTCGCGCACTCGGGACACCAGTTCACCTTGCTCGACTTCTTGTATGCCAGGCCCTTCTCGTACAGCTTGAGGAAGAACCACTGGTTCCAGCGGTAGTACTCGGGCAGGCAGGTCGTAACTTCGCGCGTCCAGTCGTAGGCGAAGCCCAGCCGCTTCATCTGCGACTTCATGTTCGCGATGTTCGAGAGCGTCCACTCCCTGGCCGGGCGCTTGTTCTTCAGCGCCGCGTTTTCGGCGGGAAGGCCGAAGGAGTCCCAGCCCATCGGGTGCAGGACGTTGTAGCCGTTCATCCACATGTAGCGGGCAAGCGCGTCACCGATGGAGTAGTTGCGCACGTGCCCCATGTGCAGCGCGCCCGAGGGGTAGGGCAGCATCTCGACTACGTAGTATTTCTGCTTGCCGCTGTCCATCGGATCGGGCGCGTACAGCGTGGGGTCGCTGTTCCAGCGCTCCGCCCACTTCTGCTCGACAATCGCCGGCTCGTAGCGGACCTCCTCGGGACGCTCGGTCCGCGGAGCTTCGGTCGTGGCAACGGGCGAAGCAGGCCGGCCGCTGTTGGCCGGTGCGTCCGGCTCGAGGATGCCGAGCTCCTGCGCGACTCCACGCACGTTGTCGCCAATCTCTTCCGCGAAATCACGAACGGCGTCCACTGCACGTTCTAGAACGTCTCCGGCGTGCTCTGGTCCCTCGTGGCCAGATTTCTTGTCTGCTGCCATGGCTCCTGCTTATGAAGGCGAAAATGGTGAAACCCTGATTTTACCAACCGCACGTGTAGCGTGGGCGGTTTTGGTGTAGCGCGGGCGTCCCCGCCCGCGATGGTGCGGTTAGGTGTAGCGTGGGCGTCCCGCCCGCGATGGTGCGGTTTCCGTGTAGCGCGGGCGTCCCCGCCCGCGGACTCCATCACCCGCTCACCAACGACTTGAGCGCCTCGACGTTGCGCTGGTCGTCCAGCGGCTCGTCCACCGGAGTTTCTGCCAGGAACGCCGCATGTGCCGTCCTCGGGTCGTTCAGCAGGCGGCGGAAGGGATCGAGACCGATCGTGCCTTTCCCGATGTGCTCGTGGCGATCGAGTTTCGATCCGCGAGCGGCCTTGGCGTCGTTGCAATGCCACACGGGGATGTTCTTCAGTCCAATGGTCGCCTCAAGCTGTTGCAGGGTCTTCTCATACCCCTCGTCGGACACGATGTCGTAGCCGCTGACATGGGTGTGGCAGGTGTCGATGCACGCCGCGACGGGGATTACCGGGCGCAGGCGCTCCACCAGCTCCGAGACCTGCTCGAAGCTCGAGCCGAGGGAAAACTCCGCCCCTGCCGTGTTTTCGATCAGGATTGTCAGCTTCGATTTCGGGAGGTCGAGGCCGCGGGTCGCGGCCTCCAGGGTCAGGGCTGCGCGCGCCAGGCCTTCTTCGCGGCTGGTTCCTCGCCACGAACCCGGATGCAGCACGAGGTATTCGGCGCATAAGGCCAGGGCCCTCTCGGTCTCTGCGCGAAAGGCGGCCACCGACTTGGTGAGCATCTCTTCGTTCGCGCCCGCCACATTGATCAGGTAGTTGGCGTGGATGACCAGCGGCTTCAGATCGTATTTCGACCGCAGGTCGCTCATCACGTCGCACTGCGAACTGCTGAGGTCGTATGGTTTCCACTGCCGTGGACTCGACGAGAAGACCTGGAACGTGTTGCAGCCCAGCCGGTACGCGCGTTCCGCCGCGGTTTCGACCCCGCCGGACGTAGAGGTGTGAATCCCTATGCGGCGCGAGGTGAGCCTCGGCCGCTCGTTCGGCGGCGGAATCAGCTTGAGGACGTCTTTCTCCGGACCCTTAAGGCCTGAACGCGGCATCTGCCTTCACCCCGTCTTGAGTCTACCAATCGTGAGAGGCGCGATATCGATCGCTCGTCCGAAGTCGGGGATGAAGAATTCGCCTTCGTGATGCTCGAAGCGAAGCAATCGCCGGAGTTCCTCGGGCGCTTCGGTCTCGCTGTCGTCCGCCATGGGGAAGGTGCCGAAGTGTCCGGCGATGCTGGTCTGCGCGCGCAGGATGCGATGCGCATGGATGGCCTGTGCAGGACTGCAATGCACCTCTCCCATGAACCACTCCGGGAGATAGGCTCCGATCGGCAGCAGCGCGAGTCGCAGCGGTGCAAACCGCGCCGCTACATGGTGGAAGTGCGGCCCGAACCCTGTGTCTCCCGCGAAATAGACGCAGCCGGGATCGCCGGCGCGTTGTGGCGGGCTTAGCACGAACCCGCACCACAGCGTCGTGTCACGGTCGAATGGCGTGCGCCCGGAGAAGTGCTGCGCGGGCACGCACGTCACGCGTACGCCCTGGGCGTCCTCGATCTCGTCCCACCAATCCATCTCCCGGACGTTGCAGATATGCAACTCGGACAGCCGCCGCCCATTGCCGTATCCGGTGTAGATGCGGGGCCTGTGATCCTGCCAGAGGCGCAGCAGCGTCGGCACGTCGAAATGGTCGTAGTGATCGTGGCTCAGCAGGACGGCGTGGATCCGGGGCAGATCCTGGAACCGGATTCCCGGCGCACGGACCCGTCGAGGCCCAACCCACGACACGGGGCTGGCGCGCTCCGACCACATCGGGTCCGTCAGGATGTTCATCCCATGCCATTGCAGCAGGAACGTGGCGTGGTTCACCCAGGTGACGCGCAACGCTTCGCCGTGTACGGCTGCCGGCGGCGGAGGTCCGGGGTCGCTGTCGCTCCAAGTCCGCCATTCGCCCTGGTCCCGGGTTGTCATCCAGCGCAGCAGCGCCGCCCAGCCGTTGGCGCGCGGCGTGAGGTTGCGAAACGTGCGACCGTCGAAGTGATCGGATGTCCGGGGTTCGTTCATGCCGCGTTGTGAATCGAGCTTTGTCGCCGGCGGAGGCGTGGCCTTGCAAGCCGGTCTTCGTCCCTTCGTTGCCGATTCACTCCGGAGCGAATGCCGAGCGCAAACGTTTGCCGCTCACGTGCAGCAGCGATAGACTAGAGCTTCCGGAGTCGCAATGTTGATTGTGATGCAAGCGCAGGCCGGCGAAGAGCAGGTTCGTGCGGTTTGCCAGAAGATCGAACTCATGGGTTACCGGCCGCATACCGTGGCCGGCGCCGGCCAGACTGCCGTTGGGATCGCGGGCAACACCGGCGAGGTAAACGCGTCGGCCTTTGAAGGCATGCCCGGCGTGGCGGAAGTGGTGCGCGTAACGAAGCCCTACAAGCTGGTCAGTCGCGACTTCCATCCCGATAACACGGTCATTCGTTTTCCCGGCTCCGGCGCGGTGATCGGTGGGAGCGAGCTGACGGTCATCGCGGGTCCGTGCTCGGTCGAGAGCCGCGAGCAGCTCTTTGCCGTCGCCGAACGCATGGCAGCACAAGGTGTGCGCTTCCTCCGCGGTGGAGCTTTCAAGCCGCGCACCTCGCCCTACGCCTTCCAGGGACTGGGAGAGAGCGGGCTGCAACTTCTCGTCGAAGTTCGCGAACGGTTCGGGCTGCTGATCGTTACCGAGGCCATGGACGAGTCCTCGCTGGAGCTCGTCGAGCGCTACGCGGACGTAATCCAGGTGGGCTCGCGGAACATGCAGAATTACTCGCTTCTGAAGCAGGTAGGGCGCGCAACCAAGCCCGTGCTCCTGAAGCGCGGCATGAGCGCCACCCTGGAGGAGTACCTGCTCGCGGCCGAGTACATCCTGAACGAAGGCAACCAGCAGGTGATCCTCTGCGAGCGCGGCGTGCGCACCTTCGCCGACCATATGCGCAACACTCTGGACCTCAGCTTCGTGCCTGCCGCCCAGCAGCTTTGCCACCTCCCGGTCATCGTCGATCCGAGTCATGGCACGGGCCGTAGCGACAAGGTGCTGCCGCTCTCGCGCGCAGCCGTCGCCGTGGGAGCCGACGGCCTCATCGTCGAGGTGCATCCCGTTCCCGAGCGGGCGCTGTCGGACGGCGCACAGTCGCTCACCTGCGATCAGTTCGACGAAGTGATGGCCCAGATAAGGCCGATCGCTGCGCTCGTCGGACGCTCCGTTCCCGCACCGCTATCGACGGCCGCAGCCACGCTGGCGGCGTCGCGGTGAAGCCCTCATTCATGCGCAACAATTCGGCACGGCTGGCGGCCGTGCTTCTGTCGTTCGTGTCCCTGTTCGGCTCAGCGGCTTGCAAACGCACGGCCGCCGCACCTCCGCGCGAATTCGCGTACGTGACCAACGGCGAGAGCGGAACCGTCAGCGTCATCGATCTGAACGAATTGCGGGTGGTCTCCACGCTGGCGACCGGCAAGAACCCCACGGGTATCGCGGCCAATCCGGCGAAGGACGAGATTTACGTCGTCAACACGGACTCGGGCACCGTCTCGGTCATTGACGCCGACAGCAACCGGATCACGGCCACCATGACCGCCCAGCACAAGCCGTTCTTCCTCAGCGTTACGCCGGACGGCAAACGCGCGTATGTCGCGAACTCGGGTTCAAACTCGGTGTCGGTCTTCGAACTTGGCAATCGGATGTTGCTTGCGACCGTCCCGGTCGGCTCCGAGCCGGGCATGGCCAGGGTTTCCGCCGACGGCAACACCGTCGTTGTTTCCAACCGCGGAGGGAACTCCGTCTCCTTGATCGACGCGGCTTCCAACCGCGTCCGGGCGACGGTTCCGGTCTGCGAAGCGCCGGAGTCGGTCGCGATCCTGCCCGACAGTTCCAAGGCGTTCGTCGCGTGCGGCAAGGCGTCGCAGATCGCTTCCGTCGATCTGAAGTCGGCCACCGTGCTCGCCCTCATGAAAGTCGGCTCCACTCCCGTGGACCTGGGCATGAAGCCCGACGGCGGCGAGATTTTCGTGCCGAACTTCGACGCGCACACGCTCTCGGCCATCAACACGAGCGCCAACGAAACCAGTGAGAGTCTGCTGTCGGGCAACAATCCGGCGCGCGCACTGGTGAGTTCCGACAACGCCACGCTCTACGTCGCGAATTTCGGCTCGAACTCGGTCGCGATCTTCGACATCACTACCCGCAAGCTCCTCGTGGCGGTGCCCGTTGGCAGCCGTCCCGATGCGCTTGCCCTCAGCTCGCGGGAGAATTTCCTGCTGGTGGCCGACACCCATTCGGGCGACGTGGCGGTGGTGCGGCTCGACAAGCGGCGCGACAAGAAAGTGACTACGCCGCAGCCCCGGCTGTTCACCATGATCCCGACCGGAGCTCGGCCCAACCAGATCATCACCAAGGTAGTAGGCGAGCGCTGATCATGTCCTCGTGCGCACAATGCGGGCGTCAGTTCGAACCGACTCTAGGCGGGGAACTGCGTTGCGCCGAGTGCGCGGCCGCCGGTCAGCCTGCGGCCACTTCCGAAGGGCGAAAAGCTTCACTCACCGCTTATCTTCACTCTCCGACCTTCGTCCTGATCGCCGTCAACGTGATGATGTTCATCGTCACGGTCGTTCTATCGCGGAGCGTTATCCAGTTCGGCGTGCCGGTGCTGACGCGCCTGGGGGCAAACTCCACCACGCTGAGCCTCGGTGGAGAGCCGTGGCGGCTCTTCACGTATCAGTTCCTGCATGGCGGCCTGCTGCACCTGGTGTTCAACATGTGGGCGCTGCTGAACCTCGGGATGCTGGTCGAGATCCTCTTCGGACGCAGGAGCGCAATACTGATGTACCTCTCCTGCGGTGTCGCCGGAGGTCTGGCCAGTCTCTGGTGGCACCAGATGAGCACAGGGGTCGGCGCATCGGGCTCGATCTTCGGACTGGCCGGTGCTCTCCTGCCCGCCCTGGCCTTCCAGAAGAACGAACGCATGCGAGCCGCCTTGCGCGGGAATCTCAGCAGCATCGGCTTGTTCGTCGTGTACAACATCGCATTTGGAGCTGCCGCCGCACGCGTGGACAACGCCGCCCACCTGGGCGGGCTTGTCTGCGGAGTCGCCCTCGGACTCCTGCTGCCGTCGTCTCCGGGCGCCGACTCCGAACACCACCTTGCGCGACGCGGAACGATTTTCGCCGGGACTGCCGTGGTGCTGGTAGTGCTGCTGTTTGCGCTTCGTACAGAGCGCGCACCGTTGCTGGACTTTCTTCGCGCAGAAGACGCCTACCGCTCGGGCCGTTTCGCGCAGGCCGTCGAGCTTGGGAACCGCAGCGCGGCCAGGAATCCCAACGACCCTGCCACGCGCTTTCTCCTTGGGATGGTCTACATGGAGATGGGCGACGACGCAAAGGCCGCCCTGGAACTGGAGAAGACGACAGAACTCAAGCCGGACTTCGCCGCCGCCTTTACCCAGCTTTGTGCAGCGCGGCTGGGATTGGGCCAGGTCAAGTCTGCCCTGGATGCTTGCCGCCGCGCGACCGAGCTGGAACCCGGCGATTCCAAGTACTTCATCAAACTCGGGCTGGCGCTTCGGGTCGCCGGTGACGCCGAAGCCTCGGCAGCGGCCTTCCGAAAGGCTTTGGAACTGAATCCCGATGGGGCCGACGAGAACTACGCTTATGGCGAGGCAATGCTCGAGCGCGGCGATCGCTTCACGGCTGTTTCGGTCTTCGAGAAAGCCCTCGCCGCCAACCCCGCGCACAAGGCCGCCCGCTTCGCCCTTATACAGCTGTATGCCTCGATGGGAGAAACGGCAAAAGCGAAACGCCTCGCCGACGAATTCCGGCAATCGCAGCGCCACTGAGCTGCTGTGACGAACGCGCGCCAAGGTGGGTAGTTCACGGCACTCCCGTATATTGAACCTATGCAGCTTCGCGAGAACGTGCCTCTTGGCCCTCTGACAACGTTGGGTGTCGGCGGTCCCGCGCGCTATTTCTTCGAGGCGCGTTCCGAGGAGGACGTGTGCGAAGCCGTCGCCTGGGCGCGCGCGCGCACCCTGCCTCTGTTCGTTCTCGGCGGAGGCAGCAACCTGGTCGTATCCGACGCGGGCTGGCCCGGACTGGTCGCCAAAATCGCCTTGAAAGGCGTCACAGACCATGCGCGCGAAGGCAAGAGGGTGTTCGACGTCCAAGCCGGAGAAGACTGGGACGAATTCGCCGCACGCACCGTGAGCCAGGATTGCGCGGGACTCGAGTGTCTCAGCGGCATCCCGGGAACCGTTGGCGGCACTCCCGTGCAGAACGTCGGCGCTTACGGGCAGGACGTATCGGAGACCATCGAACGCGTTCGTGCCCTGAGGCTCGCGGACCTCTCGATCGTCGAGTTGACAAACGCCGAGTGCGCCTTCAGCTACCGCACCAGCCGGTTCAATACAGTTGATCGGGACCGCTATATCATCCTGCGCGTCTCGTTTGTTCTGTCGCCCGGCGGGGCTCCGAACATCGAGTACGCGGATTTGCGCAGGCACTTCGCAGGTCGAGAAGCACGGCCCACGCTGCACGAAACCCGGCAGGCCGTGCTCGGCATACGGCGTGCGAAAGCCATGGTGATCGAGGATGGGGAAGAGGACTCGCGCAGCGCGGGATCGTTTTTCAAGAACCCGATCGTCCCTGTCGAGCAGTACGGACGCATAGCGGCCGCCGCTGGACATCGGGGCATCGCTCCTCCGCAGTACCCCGCCGGCGACGGCCGGGTGAAGATTCCCGCCGCATGGCTGATCGAGCAATCTGGGCTGCACAAGGGCTTCCGGCACGGGCCCGTGGCGATCTCGCGCAAGCACACGCTCGCGCTGGTCAATCGGGGCGGAGCCACCGCCGCCGACGTGCTCGCCATGAAAGACCTCGTCCAATGCCGGGTCAGGGAAACCTTCGGAGTCGAACTGACGCCCGAACCCGTCTTCATCGGCTTCTGAGTACGGCGTCCGGGTGTGGCGCGGGCGTCCGGGTGTGGCGCGGGCGTCCGGGTGTGGCGCGGGCGTCTCGCCCGCGAAACCGACTTGTTTGACCCTCGAAACTCGAAACTTGAAACTCGAAACTGCTTCTGTATCCTTTCCGCATGCGGCAAAGCAGCGATATCGGCGTTGGCTTCGAAGTGGTGCGGCGTGAACCGGCGGTTCTCATCGCGGACTTGGCGTTTCGCTGGTCGTTTGGCGTTGGCGCCATGGGACTGTTCCTGCTGACCTCGCGCCGGGTGAAAGATGCGCTTGTGCTCGGCTCCGCCGAGCAGATGCAGCTCGCTTCCGGAGACCTCATGGCGGCCTCTCAGGCGCTCGCCCGCACGCTCTACAATTCGCTTCCATACCTCGCGCAGGCCTTGGTCATCTTCCTCCCGGTCGCGGCTCTGCTCTGGTCCGTCGCCACCGCAGCCGGGCGCGCGGTCACCACCCGCCTGATTCTTGCCCGGATTCAGCCCTGGACGCCGACGGCGAAAGTGCGATGGGGCGCTATGCTGGCCGTAACCTTCGCGCGCGTCATCGTCGCGCTGTTGCTGCTCATCGGGTACACGGCCGCAACCGTTGCAGCCGCGGCGGCCATGCAGCTCGGACCAACGCCGAACATCTTTGTCGGCGTCTTCGTCTTCCTCGCGATCTTCCTTGTGACCCTTGCGGTGTGGTCGCTGGTCAACTTCGTGGTCGCGCTTGCCCCCATCTTCGTCATCCGCGACCGACGGCCGGCCTTGGACGCCCTCGTTGATGCCGTCGCGCTGACCCGGTTCGCTTCCTCGAGGTTGGTCACGGTCTCGATGGCCAATGCCGTCGCCCGTTTCGGATCGGCGTTGCTGCTGGCGCTGGCCGGCTTCGCCGTCGTGGTGCTGGCCCGCGATCTTCCAACTCCGGTCATCGGAGCGCTCGCGACGGTCGTCATCGTGGTTTACTGCCTCGCGTCGGACTGGTTGCTGCTGGCGCGTTACGGGTCCTACGTCGCCGTGGCCTGCGACTACGGACAAAACCCCGCGGCACAGCCCGCGCCCGGCGCCGAGGTCGCGCAAGCCTAGGACGAGCTTTTCGGCGCGGTGCTGCTTTACAGCGTGGCTCGGAATTTGCGACTCTAGACCGTGGAACATTCAGCCCTCGACACCATCGTCGTACTGGACTTCGGTTCTCAATACACGCAGCTTATCGCCCGCCGCATCCGCGAACTGAGCGTGTTTTCGGTCGTGTTGCCCTGCACGGCCTCGCTCGACGAGATCAAGGCGCACAACCCCAGGGGCATCATCCTCTCCGGCGGTCCGTGCTCGGTTTACGACGATGACGCGCCCAAGGCGGACGCGCGCGTCCTCGCGCTGGAGCGTCCGGTGCTCGGCATCTGCTACGGGCTTCAGTTCATGACGCACAATCTCGGCGGCAAGGTTCGTCCGGCCTCGAAGCGCGAGTACGGACACGCCCAGGTTTCCATCACCGAGACGTCGCGCCTGTTCGAGGGACTGCCACCAGCGATGTCCGTCTGGATGTCGCACGGCGACGAAGCGACCGACCTGCCGAGCGGATTTCGCCTGACCGCGCGCTCGCCTCACGCCGTCGCCGCCATCGAGGATGCGGAGCGCCGCTATTACGCCGTGCAGTTCCACCCTGAGGTGCATCACACGAAGCTCGGCACGGAGGTGCTCAAGAACTACGTGGTTAGCATCTGCGGTGCGCGGCAGAACTGGACTCCTCAGCTCTTCATTGACACCACGGTCGCCAGCATCCGCCAGACCGTAGGCGAGACCGGACGCGCCATCTGCGCCATCAGCGGCGGAGTCGATTCCTCGGTTGCAGCCACGCTGGTTTCGCGCGCTATCGGAGACCGCCTTACCTGCGTCTTCGTCAACAACGGCGTGCTGCGCAAGGACGAGTTCCGCAAAGTGCAGGAGAACCTGCGCGGCAAGCTCGGACTGAACGTCGATGCCGTCGATGCCACCGATCGTTTCCTCTCGAAGCTCGCCGGCGTCGCCGACCCGGAGCGCAAGCGCAAGATCATCGGCAACGAGTTCATCGAGGTCTTCGACGCCGAGTCCCATCGCGTCGAGCAGATGAGCGGCAAAGTCGAGTGGCTCGTGCAGGGAACGCTGTACCCCGACGTGATCGAGTCGGTTTCCGTGCGCGGCCCGTCCCAGACCATCAAATCGCACCACAACGTCGGAGGCCTGCCGGAGAAGATGAAGCTCAAGCTCATCGAGCCTCTCCGCGATCTCTTCAAGGACGAAGTGCGCCGCATCGGACGCGACCTCGGAATGCCCGAAGACATGCTGCAACGCCAGCCGTTCCCCGGGCCGGGACTCGCCGTGCGCATTCTCGGCGAAGTGACGCCCGAGCGCATTGCGCTGTTGCAGGAAGCCGATGACATCGTGGTCACGGAGATCAAGCGAGCCGGTCTCTACCAGCAAATATGGCAGTCGTTCGCCGTGCTGCTGCCGGTCATGTCCGTGGGAGTCATGGGCGATCAGCGCACGTACGCCTACACGTGCGCCATCCGCGCCGTGAGTTCCGAAGACGGCATGACGGCCGACTGGGTGCCGCTGCCGCACGAAGTCCTCAAGACGATCTCCAGCCGAATCGTGAACGAGATCAAGGGAATCAACCGCGTGGTGTACGACATCACGTCGAAGCCGCCGGGAACCATCGAGTGGGAATAGGTTTCGTGTGCAGCGCCGGAGGCGCTGCGTGTTCACTAGCCCAGCGTTTTAGCGCTGGGAATCAGGAGCGCCTGAAACCCAGTCCCGTACGGACGGCTGTCCTGTTTCTCGCGCGAGCCCAGGATCAGTTCGTCCCTCCGGGACTCAGTTTCATTCTGATTCGAGTTCCCAGCGCTGAAGCGCTGGGCTATAGGACGGTTCGCGCCTCCGGCGCTCGGCTTGTCCTATGAAGGTTCGCGCCTCCGGCGCTCGTTCATTCCAGGAATCTTTAACTGCGCTTTCGTCACGTGTCCTTGGCGTGACCCAACAGCCCGGAATCCCTCCCATCTTTTTTCCGGAACTACTCACAATGACCTGTGTTCTATCGAGCAGACCTGGCCGGGTTTCTGCACGAGGAGGCAGAGCACAGATGAAGATCGGCAGAATCGTCTTACTCGCGGCGGCAGCCGCACTCACCATCAGCACGCAAGCGATGGCGCACGACTACCGCAACCATGGCGAACTCCGCGGAGACCACCGTGAGCTGCGTCAGGATCTCCGGGAACTGCGGCGCGACCGCGCGGAGCTTCGCCGCGACCAGCGGCAGTACTGGCGTGCGCGGCGCAACGGAAACCACTGGCGCGCAGCCCAGGAGCGCGCAGAGATCCGGCGAGACCGGCGCGAGCTGCGCCAGGACCGCCGTGAGCTCCGCAACGATCGTCGCGAGTACCGCCGCGACCTGCGTTGGTACCGCCATAGGTAAGAAACTTTCGTAGATGTCTTTGAGGCGGCCGCCCAGGGCCGCCTTTCCAAATCCGCCCCGCTTCGGCGACAATCCCCGCACGGGGTGGATCATGTCGCCAGAGCTTGAGGGTATCCGCACAGAACTGGAAGCGGTTTCGCGCTCGGCTCAGCGCTTATGCGCCGGGTTGGACGAGCGTCAGCTATCGTGGCGCCCGCAGCCCGGACGCTGGTCGCTCGCTGAGAATCTTGTTCACTTGAACGTCGCCAACCAGCTGTATCTCACCTCCATCGATCAGTCGATTGACGATGCGCGGCGCAGAGGTCTCGTGGGTAGCGGGCCCTTCCGGCAGGATTTCGTCGGGCGCTGGTTCATCCGCATGGTCGAACCGCCGTTCCGCATCCGGACGAAAGCCCCGCAGAAGATCGTGCCCCTGCTGCAAGGGCCTGCAACGGAGACCCTGCCGCAATTCCTGCGTTGCCAGGAGCGCGTCGTCGAACGGCTTGCGCGCGCCGAGGGGCTGGATCTCTCGCGCGCGCGGTTCGTCTCGCCCTTCGCTTCGCTGCTCCGCATGAACCTGCTCAGCGCCTTCGGGGTCGTCACGTCGCACGAGCGCCGGCACCTGTTCCAGATGGAACACATACGCCGCGAACTCGCGGCTGCGCACGTCGCCGGGGCGTGAACAAGCCCCTGCCGTTTGACAATCCTGTGCGTCACCCGTATGGTTCTCCGGCGCTGCTTTCGCCGTGCGACTGCTCCTTATGTCCTCATGTCCTCAAATCAGGGCCTCAAAGTGCTGAATGGAGGATCCGATGAATCGACGATTCGCACGCGTTGTTGTATCGATGTTCATGAGCTTTGTGCTGTTTGCGCCCGCAGTAGCGCAACAGGGCGCAACGGCCAGGCCCTATCACGAAGGTCCCGTCTGGGAGGTCGCGCTCATCCGGGTAAAGGCCGGCATGGAGGATCGATATGCCCGGTACCTCGCGACCGATTGGAAGCGCGAACAGGAGGCGCTCAAGAAGGCAGGGTACATTCTCGACTACAGAGTTCTCGTCACCGAACCCCACGGACCGCAAGACTACAACGTGGTGCTCATGACTCAGTACAAGGACCTCGCCACCATGGAGGCGAACGCCGATAAGGCCCGAGAGACGGTTCTGCAACTCTTCGGAGGCCAGCAGAAGGTGGAGAGTGGCTTCCAGGATCGTGCAAGCTACAGAGAAGTGATGGGCAGTCGCCTGGCGCGCGAGATCATTCTCGAGCCAAAACCTGCCCGTTGATCTTACGGTGAAAACGAAAAGCCCTGTCCGGAGGACAGGGCTTTCTGTTGCTCGCAAGTGTTTCTAGCGGACGGCGGCGGCCTCGACCTCGTAGATCGAGTACCACGGCGAAGCCGACTTCAGCGCGTCGTTGACGTTCTGAATATTCTTCACGCCTTCCACCTTGAGCCACTCCTCGAATGCCTTCAGGCCCTTCTCGGCGTAGATCGGAACGCCATCGGCCCACGTGGCGCGGCCGCACAGCACGCCGTTGTACTTCACGCCGCTCTCGCCCACGAGGTTCAGCGTCTCGGAGAACTCGGCGTTGCTGACGCCGGCCGACAGGTAAATGAACGGCAGTTTCGTCGCTTCGGCCGATTCGCGGAAGTGCTGCATCGCCTCTTCCTTCGTGTAGGCCTTCTGTCCCTTGAAGCTCTTCGTGCCTTCCACGAACTTCATGTTGATGGGCACTTCCAGCTTCAGGACATCGACGCCGTACTGCGGCTTGCTGAACTCGCGCATGTAAGCCTTCACGATTTCGGGCTTCTTCTTCGCGTAGTCCAGGCCCTTCTCGTCCATGCCTTCTTCGTAGCCGATGATCTCGAGGAAGAACGGGATGTCGTTGGCGCGGCACTCGTCGCCGATGCGCTCCACCCAGGCATGCTTCAGCTCGTTGATGTTCTTCGGGTCCGCCGGAGCGTAGTACAGCAGGATCTTGACGCAGTCCGCGCCCGCTTCCTTCAAGCGGCGAACGCTCCAGTGATCGAGCAGGTCGGGCAGGCGGCCCGGCAGCGCCTTGTCGTAGCCGGTCTTCTCGTACGCCAGCAGCAGGCCGGAGTTCTTGTCGCGGCGCTTCGCCGGTTCCAGGCCCCACTCCGGGTCAAGCAGGATGGCCGAGGCGTGCTTCGTCAGGACCTCGGTCACCGCCGTCTTGAATTCGATGAGTTCCTTGTCGCCGGCATTCGGGCCGAGCGCCTTCTTCAGCGAACCGCGCTGATCCATGGCAGCGGCAGCAATGACACCGCGCTCGTTCGATACGGCTTTAAGTCCGGCCAGTTTTCCGGGCGTAAGCTTCACGGCGAACCTCCTGTGGTTCCAGGTGTGGATTTGATGATTGCAGCGGGAACACAGGCTGCCAAGTATAAAGATCCGCAGCCTGCATACAGAACCAAGTATTGTAGCGCAGCGCAGGACTGACAGAGGTCGCCTGGCTCAGGTGGGTGCCCCACCCTTCTCGCGAAGCGAGAGGGTGGGTTTGGAAGCTAAATCTTGACGCCGTTCGCGGCCAACATCTCCCGCTGCGCCTGGACCAACTCGTGGATGCCCTTGCGCGCGAACTGCGTCATTTTCGCCAGCTGCTCGTCCGTGAACGGAATCTGCTCGGCCGTGGCCTGTATCTCGATGAACTTGTCCGAGCCGGTGAGGACGAAATTCATGTCCACCTCTGCGCGCGAGTCTTCTTCGTAAGCCAAATCGAGCAGCACGTCGCCATCTACGATGCCGACGCTCGTCGCGGCAACCGTGTCGCGCAAGGGAAGCGCCTTCAGTGTGCCGGCCTCGACCAGTTTCTGAACCGCCAGCGCGAGGGCGACGAACCCGCCGGTGATCGAAGCCGTACGCGTCCCTCCGTCGGCCTGGATGACATCGCAGTCCACCCATACCGTGCGGTCGCCTAGTTTCTTCAGGTCAACGACGGCGCGCATCGAACGCCCGATCAGCCGCTGGATCTCGTGTGTGCGGCCACCAACGCGGCCCTTCGCGCTCTCACGGGCGGTGCGCGTCAGCGTGGCACGCGGCAACATTCCGTATTCGCTGGTCACCCAGCCACGGCCGGTGTTGCGCATCCATCCGGGGACGCTCTCTTCGATGGTCGCCGTGCAGATAACGCGGGTGTTGCCGATCTCAATGAGGCAAGAGCCCTCGGCCGTTCGAATGTAATCGGGAGTGATTGTGATGGGGCGGAGTTGGTCGGGAGCGCGGTTATCAGAACGATAGGTCATAAAAAAGCTGCTGAGCTACAAAGCTACTGAGCTGCTGAGCTACTAAGGTACTAAAGGTGCTGAGGTACTAAGCTGCTGGTATTTCGAAGCACTTCGCTCGAAATGCGCGACTCGCGACATCGCGACTTCGCGACTGGATCACAACTTAGTAGCTTAGCAGCTCAGCAGCTCAGCGACTCAGTTCAGTACCTCAGTACCTTCAGCACCTACTTGCATTTCGTCTTCACGTCGCTCACGGTCCACATCATCATCTTCCAGATGCCGGAGTAGGGAAGCAGCCAATCGAACTTTTTGACCGTGATCTCCAGCGTGCGGTCTGCGCCCGTGTAGCTGAACACCTGCATCTTGTCGTCGCCCCTGAGCTGTTTCACCGGCACCTTCTCCGGATCGCCTTTGTACGCCGAGTCCAGCGACGCCGCTTCACGCGCGGCGACCTTTGCGGCTTCCAGGCGCCACAGTTCCTTGCCGCTGTTGACTTTCGCCACCTGGAGGTTCTGGAGCGCTGCCTGCTTGAGCTTGCGCCGTTCCACGCCTGGCTTGCAGGGTGTGGCTGCCGCCGCGAGCGCCGAAAGCGCGAAGAGGACGATGAGTGTTCGAGCGATTGCCGAGTTCATGTCTTCGTGATCCTAGTGCCTGTGCAGGTCTTTGTGCATGATCTTCCGCGTCTCCGAAAGTCGGTCGTCAGCCGGGAGATCCACCAGCTTCTGGTTCATGCCCTCGTCGTTTTCTTCCGCCAGCAGCTTCGCGACATACTCGATCATCTCCGGAGGGAAGACCGAGGCGCGTTCATACAGCCCGCGCTTCTGAAGCAGTATCCGTGCCGACTCGACGCAGCTCTTGGGCAGCGGTTGCAGCGTCTGGAGCAGCTTCTGGTCGTGGAAGATGTTGCCGGTCACATACAAACGTTCCGCGAGCTTGAGGGCTTCCGGGTTGGTCATCCCCCACTCTGCTGCCATGGCGATGCCTGCCAACAGCAGGTGGACGATCGCGCTGCCATCCGGCGACCTCAGTTCCACCGTCTGGCGTCCTTCCGGCTCTTCCCACGATTCGTATTGTTGCGGATTCAACTTCCCGGCCAGGTGGGTCAGGTTGCTCCAACCGAGCGGCACGCGGATCATCGCGCTGCGGTTCATGTCGCTCCAGCAGATTCGCGTCGGAGCCTCCTGGTTGGGCACCAGGCGCAGGTACGCCGAGGAGATCGTGTTGCCGAACGCCGTCAATGTTTCGGCGTATTGGCAGAGCCCGCCGATGATGTGTCGCGCCACCGGCGAGAGCCTTCCCTCGTCGTCCGTCATTTGATTGCGCCCGTTCTTGCGGGCCTCCATGTGGATATGGAGGCCGTTGCCGGCGATGCCTTCCTCCAGCTTCGGCGTGAAAGTCGCCACACAGCCGTACTTGTACGCCACGTTGCGGATGAGCCAGCGCGCCAGCACCAGGTTGTCGGCGGCTTCATCGATGGGAGCAGGCAGGAACTCGACCTCAAGCTGCTCGGCGCTTCTCCCGCGCAACTCTTCCAGATCGCTGCGCACGCTCTCCACGTATCCCACTTCGCTGTGCGCGTACTTCACCGCCCCTGTGATCTGCGAGATGTGGCGCACCATCTCGTTCACGATCTCGCCGGTCTTGATGAACGGTCCCGAGGCGTGGTAACCGCGCTGCTTGGCGGCAACGAACAGCGGCGACGGCTTGCTCAGCAGAAAGAACTCGAGTTCGCCCATGGCATGCAGGTCGTATCCGGTTTCGCGGAACAGACCAGCCGCCTTCAGCAGGATGCTGTCGAGCGCGAACGGGGCGAGACTGCCGTCGCGTGTCATGTATCGGCATGTCAGGTCGAGGCTCGCGGGGTCGAACGGACTGAGGAACGCCGAGCGATACAGCGGGACCACGTAGAGGTCCGACAGCGCGGTCTCGACCATGCCCTTGAACAGCGACGAGCCGTCCACGCGCTCGCCATCCGCCAGGATGCGCTCGGCCTGGTAACGGTTCGCAATCGGGACTTTGAGTTCCTTGTACTTGCCGTCGAGCGCCGTGTAGTGCAGCGTGATGCGCTCGATCTGCTTCTTCTCGATGACCCGGATCAGGTCTTCACGCGTGAACTGCTCGCGCGGCTTATCGACCAGCAGCGATATGGGGTTCGTGAGTGCGTAGGGCGTGGTGCTGAGGGTTTCCGTGGGTGCCATGGGTTGCCGTCCGTCGAGTTGGACGGCAGAGCATATCAAGGCATGTAGAAGCTGTCACGGTTACGCGTCACGAGGCCATGTGGAGTCGCATGAGCGCGACCCGGCTATGCGCCCAGGTCCACCCACTCCGTACCGTCTGCATCGAAGCCGAGGAACAGAGGAGCGATCCGGCGGAAGCGCTCGCTCGCATCGGTCACGAAGAAGCGGAAGGTCGGAGAGCCGGTCGAGGCCGTGCTGAAACCCAGTCCGTTCAGTTCCGCGGCTACGGCTCGAGCGGTTGACTCGGCGGAGTCAACGATGTGGATCTTCTGCGGGATGACCCTCCGCAGGAGGGACTTGATGAGCGGGTAGTGCGTGCATCCCAGCACCAGTACATCTGTATTGATCGATGCAACTCGAAGCGCCTCGATAGTGTAGATGCGCGCCACCTGCTCGGTAACCTGGTGGTCGATCCACGCCTCTTCGATCAGCGGCACCAGCAACGGACACGCCTTCTCGTGCGTGGCGAAGCCTCGACGGGCAAGCGCGCGCTGGTACGCATGGCTGCTGATGGTGGCTTCCGTGGCGAATACGACAGCTTCGCGGTTCTGGCTTACCTCGGCGGCGGCATCGGCTCCGGGCTCGATCACGCCGAAGACCGGGACGGATACGGCGCTCTTCACGTCATAAAGCGCCAGCGCACTGGCCGTGTTGCAGCCAATCACCAGCAGGTCGATTCCTTGCTGCTCCAGAAACTGCGCCGCCTGCGCCGTGTACTTCGCGACCGTTTCGCGCGACTTCGCGCCGTAGGGCAGGCGGGCTGTGTCGCCGAAGTAAAGATAGTCGGCGTCGGGCGCCAGGCACGCAATGGCGCGGAGGACCGTGAGTCCACCAACTCCGGAATCGAACACGCCTATTCTTGCGCGTGCTGCTGAGGTCATCTGGCTCACTGAAGCTCCCTTGCGATCTGGGCGACCGAGGCAACGTCGTACGTCGATTTCAAGTCTGCGTGTCCGGCAAGCGTTTCGCGCTCCTTGCCTTCCACCAGGAATTTCACCCGCGTGATGCCCGGCAGGTTGGCGGCCAGGGTCTCGACCAGCGAGACGATCGTCAACTCCTCCACCATGATCCCCGAACGGTGCGAGTCGGCGAAAGCCTGGTTCAGGTCCACCACTCCAAGGTTCTGGTTGACGACGAATACGGCGCGCACTTCCGCGCCGCTGCCGAGCGGATGTGTGGCCGACTGCTCGCTCGAAATCCGGATCAGTTCGGTTAAGGCGGTTCGTGCGCGCTCCACCTGCTCTGCCGGCGCCGCGACGTGTACCTGCTGCTGCCGGATCGTCATTTCCCGGTCATTTGCCACGAAGACGGTGAGGGGCTGAGGAGGCCCGGCGACGGGCGGAGGCACGGGCGCGACTTCCAGCACGCGCGCTCTGGCTTCGGCCTTCTGCTTGAGGCGGATCGCGTAATACCCCATCCCGAGAATCAGCGCCACCAGCGCGACCATGGCGATCTGCACTCGTCTCGAAATCATCGAGCCACCTCCAGCTGGCTGCGCAGCGCCACAATGCCGGTTGCTACCGCCGCGGCCACGTCCTGCTGATAGTCGGAGGCGTTGAGAGTCGCCGTTTCGCCGTCGCGCGGCGCGAGTTCGATGGCGATCGCCGCCGCGGCCACGTTACTCAAGGGCGCCAGTTTCGCCGGCAGCGCTTTTACAGCGATCTTTCTCTTGTCGCATTCGAGTGCCACGGAGCCGGCGACCTGGTTGCTCATGTCCGTCCAACCCGACTGCGCTTCCTCCCAGGCGACGAACGCGGTCTTCGGGCGGGGAACCGAAGGCGGCATCGCCGAGGTGAAAACCCGGACACCTTGGCCGAGCTGTGCCGCATGCACCGTAACGTAGACACTCGCCCTCGCCGTGTTCGCGGCCAGGGCGCGCTGTTCTCCCGTCAGAGTCGTATCAGCCGTGCGGGCCATCGTTACCTGCGCGCCCCGGCTCTGGAGCTCGTGTGCGAGGCGGCGAGCCAACGCGAGAGTCACGTCTTTCTCGATCAGCTTTTCGGTCAATGTCGCTCCCGGGTCGCTTCCCCCGTGCGCAGCGTCGATCACCACCAGGAAGCGCGGCTTCGGAGGCTCGGCTACCGGCGCCGCCACCGCCGCGGGCGGTGGACTTGCAGGAGCAGGGGTCGTAGCCGCCTGTGTTTGCGGCTTTGCGCCGATGGTGATGGTTCGTCCCCCGTCGGTGATCTGGGCCGTCAGTGGGACGCTTCCGCGCACGACGTACTCCGCCCCTCCCGGAATCTCCTTCAGGGCGGCTGCCTGGATCGTGGGATCGGTGAAGTTCGCGCTGTCGCTCCCCGAGCTGACCACCGGCTCGCGGGTGAAGGTCAGCCGGACGGAGTTGCCGTCGCTTCTGATCGCCGGGCTAGCTGGGATTGGGAAGGTGAGAACGACTCGCGACGGGTTCGGTTTGAACTCCGGATTCAGCTGGATACCGGGATTTCCCACCAGCAGCCGTTTGGACGCGGGGCGCCAGTCGAGGTTCTCACCGGTCATGCTCCGGACTAGGGCCGGCACGGACGAGACTGGGATGAAGCCGCGGCCGCTGCTGAGCACGAACCGCGCGGGCAGTCGCAGCTCTTTGCCATTCACCGTCGCGTGCCGCTCGCCGTCCGAGGCCTTGAACTCCACCGCACTCTTGCCCGTATAGCTCAGCGTCCACCGCTTGCCGTCCGTGCGAGCCTCGACGCGTCCCATGGGCTCGAGCAGATCGATCAACCCGACGTACTCGAGGCCGTCGCGGTCGAACGTATCGATGGAGTAGTTGCTTCGGGCAGAAAAGACGGAGATGCGATGCGGTTCCGCCGTGCGCACGCGCTTCGGCACGAGCAAAATGACCGCCACCGCAGTCAGGATTGCCAGCGCCCAGAGCAGGGCGTGCTTACTCCGCATTCGAACAGCCCTCGATGGCAACTCCAGCCCTGCCTTCGGGTTGGAGAGTCAGATCGGGCGCACCCGGCGGCCGTGCGCATTCGGTTTCATGGGATTGGACTGCGCCAGCCAGGGTGTCGCCGGTTGATGGATGCCGTGAAGTCGAAAGTTAACTTACGGGGGCGATTGTAACAGCTTGCAACGCCCACACTTTCGGGTGTTTGCCTGACCTCGGGGAAGGAAAAGACAAGGAAACTTCATGAGCCGGATGATCATCTCACGTCTCTACAGACGCTCACACCGGCGCGGCGAAAGCGGTAGCGCCTAAGGTCTCCAGCTGTGGTAGCATCGGCAGAAATTTACGAGGTCCCTATGGCCCGCGAGGGTGGAACCGGGTGCGGGTCCGGTCCGTTGCACAAGCACCCGCTATTGGCGCGATTCGGATTCAGACTGCGAACTCTGTGTGCGGTGGCAGTACTCACGTGCGCCACAAGCGCACTCGCGCAGACCAGCGCTCCGCCGGCAACCGCACAGCCGGCCTCCGGCCAGCCGACGGCTGCTGCGCCCTCGATCACGCAACCGCAGAGCCAGCCGGCGCCGCCCAGGACGCCAAGCGATGTGCCCGTCGACTTCAACGAAGTCCATGTGGAGCCGCGCGTGATGCCGCCGCCGGAAACTTCGGAGCCAACCGCCCCGTCGCCTGCGGACCTGGACCCGTCCTTGAAGACGCACACCAAGCCGATGCGCGTGGACGTCGATCTTGTACTGGTTCCGGTGACCATTACGGATCCGATGAACCGCCTGGTAACGGGCCTGGAACGCGACAACTTCGTCCTGATGGACAACGGCCAGAAGCAGGAGATCCGCCACTTCTCCAGCGAAGACGCCCCGATCTCGCTCGGCGTCATCTTCGACATGAGCGGCTCGATGGAGCACAAGGTTGGCAAGGCGAAGGAAGCCGTCGTTGAGTTCTTCAAGACCGCCAATCCGGAAGACGAGTTCTTCCTCATCGCGTTCCACGACCGCCCGGAGGTCATCTCCGACTTCACGCAATCGATCGAGCAGATCCAGGGGCAGCTCATCTACGCCATGCCGCGTGGCCGCACGGCGCTGATGGACGCCATTTATCTCGCCCTGAACAAAATGAAAGAGGCCAAGCATCAGAAGAAGGCCCTGCTCATCCTGTCGGACGGAGGCGATAACCACAGCCGCTACACCGAAGGCGAGATCAAGTCGCTGGTCAAAGAGGCCGATGTCCAGATTTACGCCATTGGAATGTTCGGGTACGCCCCGGCCACCCCAGAGGAGCAGACCGGCCCGCTGACGCTGTCGGCCATCACCGATGTCACGGGTGGACGGACGTTTACCATCGACAATCCGAATGAACTCAGCGACGTGGCCACCAAGATTGGAATAGAGCTGCGCAACCAATATGTCCTCGGGTACCGTCCAAACACTCCAGCACGCGATGGCAAATGGCGGAAAATAAAAGTTAAGTTGAATGCACCGAAGGGACTGCCGCCTTTGAGCGTTTACGCTAAGACTGGATACTATGCTCCGACAGATTAAGACGTTAGTTCCCCTCGTCCTCATACTCTGCTGGACGTTCCAACTCGCTGTGCCCTCGAAGGCCTTGGCCCAGCAGCCCACGCAGGCTCCGCAGAGTCAGGGCGAGCTCGTAGCGCCAGATCCCGAATTTGAGAAGCCGGGCGAGCCGCCTACGGCAGCGCCTCCCGCGGCGCAACCTGCGGCCCAGCCACCGGCCGGAACGGCTACGGGCCCGGCGAACCAGCCGGGAAGCACCGTTCAGGTTCCGCCCGCGCAGCGCGGACAGGAGCTCTCAAAAGAGGGTGGCGCGTTTGTCATCAAGAGGAACGTGCAGGAAGTTACGCTCCATGCCACCGTGGTCGATGAGCGCCAGCGGATCGTCACCGGACTCGATCAGAATGCCTTCCAGATCTTCGAAAACGGCGAGCCGCAGAAGCTGACTTCGTTCCGCCGCGAGGAAGTTCCCGTCGCTCTCGGCATCGTGATCGACAACTCCGGCACCATGCGTGATAAGCGTCCGGCGGTGAACCAGGCCGCGCTCAACCTGATCAAGGCCAGCAACCCGGAGGACCAGGTATTCGTCGTCAACTTCAACCAGGAGCCCTATCTCGACCAGGACTACACGGGCAACGTCGATCTGCTGCGCGAGGCGCTTGAGCGCATCGAGTCGCGCGGCGGCACCGCGCTGTACGACGCGGTCGTGGCCGCGGCCGATCACCTGATGAAGACCGCCAAGCTCGAGAAGAAGGCCATCCTGGTCGTCACCGACGGCGACGATAATGCCAGCCGGCAGTCGCTCGAACAGGCCATACGGCGCATCGCCGTCGATGGCGGTCCCACCGTGTACTCCATCGGTATTCTCGGCGGTGAGAAGCAGAAGAGGGCGCGCCGCGCGCTGCGCACCCTCGCCGAACAGACCGGCGGCGTCTCGTTCTTCCCCAACGACCTGAGCGAAGTGGACAATATCAGCCGGCAGGTTGCGCACGATATCCGCAACCAGTACGTCCTTCAGTACGCCCCGACCGTGGCCAAAGCCGAGGGCGGCTACCGGACGGTCAAGGTCGAAGCCCGTGCGCCGGGATACAAGCGCCTCCAGGTCCGTACTCGGACGGGTTACTACGCCAATGAGCAACAGAGGGCGGCGAAATAGACCGGTCTCTTGGACGCTACCGCCCGCACAGGGTCTCTTCTGCCGGTCGGCGGTTCGCAGGTACAGCAAATTTGAAGCTGGTTTAGTACAATCGGAAGTCGCAACCGACCCGGAAGCCCAGGCTGCGGCCTGGGCTTTGTTGTGCCTGCGCCTAAGCTGCGCGGACGGGTTTCCACGGAACGGGGTTCCCCGTCATGAGATCGGCTGAGCTCGTCTCACCTTCTTTGAGAGTCACAGATAACATCCTGGACCTGATCGGTTCTACTCCCATGCTTCGCCTGCGTCATGTCGTGCCGCAGAACGGGGCCGAGGTCTACGCGAAACTCGAAGCATTCAACCCTGGTTTCAGCATCAAGGACCGCGCCGCGCTCGGCATGGTGCTGCGCGCCGAAAATGACGGTTCACTCCGTCCCGGCGCAACGATCGTCGAAGCAACGGCCGGGAACACCGGTGTCGGACTCGCGCTGGTCGGCGTGCAGCGGGGTTACAAGGTGCAGTTCTTCGTCCCTGAAAAGTTCTCCAGGGAAAAAGTCATGCTCATGGAGGCTTTCGGCGCCAAGGTCATCCGCACTCCGAACGCCGAGGGAATGGAAGGCGCGATCCGCCGCGCCAGGGAACTGACGGCCGGCAACGATCAATACTGGTTCGCCGCGCAGTTCTCCAACCAGGGCAATCCCGACATTCACTACGAAACCACAGGACGCGAAATCGTCGAACAGTTGCAGGGCAGGGTGGATGCCGTGGTCATCGGCGCCGGTACCGGCGGCACATTCACCGGCGTGGCGCGGTTTGTGAAGCAGCACTGTCCGGGTGCCATGGCCGTACTGGTCGAGACCGAAGGCTCGGTTTACGGCGGCGGCAAGGCCGGGGATCACGCAGTCGAAGGCATCGGCGCAAGCTTCATTCCCGAAATCTGCGATATGGGTCTGGCCGACCGCGTCATCGCCGTGAGCGACAAGGACGCTTTCGCAATGCTCCGCGAACTCGCGGTGAAGGAAGGCGTGCTCGGTGGTTCGAGTTCCGGCGCCAACGTATGGGCCGCTGCGCTCATCGCGCGCGAACTTGGCCCCGGCAAGCGCGTCGCCACCATCATCCCAGATTCGGCCGAGCGTTATCTGTCCAAGGATATCTTCAACTTCCGGGGCTAATCGCTCCATGCCGCGGGCGTCCAGTGGCGTCCGCGGCCTATACATACCATGGCAAAGAAAAAGTCTCTTGCTGGATTCTCCACCCGCGCCATTCACGACGGACAGGAACCCGAACAGCTTACGGGAGCTGTCGCCGTCCCCATCTACGCGACTTCCACGTACGCGCAGGACGGCATCGGCCAGCCGCGGCTCGGATACGAGTACGCGCGCGTCACGAACCCGACTCGCGACCGGCTGGAAACCAACCTCGCGTCGCTCGAAGGCGGAATTGCCTCCCGAGTGTTCGCCAGCGGCATGGCCGCCGTCACGGCCCTCTGCACGCTGATGAAGAGCGGCGATCACGTCGTCTGCACCAGCAACGTGTACGGCGGAGTGCCGCGCCTCTTCAACCAGGTGCTCGTCAACTACGGTCTTGAATTCACGTACGTAGATACTGCGGATCTCGGCGCGGTCGAGTCGGCCATCCGCCGGAGTACGCGCTACGTTTACATCGAGACGCCGACCAACCCGCTGATGTCGCTTAGCGACATCGCGGCGATTTCCCGCATCGCGCACCGGCGCGGCGCCGAAGTCGTGGTGGACAACACCTTCATGTCGCCCTACTTCCAGCGGCCCATCGACCTGGGCGCCGACATCGTGCTCCACTCGACGACGAAGTTCCTGAACGGCCACAGCGACGGCCTCGGTGGCGTGCTGGTCTGCACCAGGAAGGAGCAGGCGGAAAAGCTTGCCTTCATCCAGAAAGCTGCCGGCGCCATCATGTCTCCGTTCGAGAGCTGGCTCGTGCTGCGCGGCGTGAAGACCCTCGGAGTGCGCATGAGGCAGCACGACGTCAACGGTCGAGCTGTCGCGGGCTTCCTCAGCCGCCACAAGAAGGTGAAGAAGGTCTTCTATCCGGGCCTGCCCAATCACCCGCAGTACGAACTAGCGCGGCGGCAGATGACGGGCTTCGGTTCGATGATCACCTTCGAGACCGGATCGCTGGGTAACGCCAAGAAACTCCTGAAGCGTGTGGAGCTCTGCACCCTGGGCGAGTCGCTCGGCGGAGTCGAGACGCTGATCTCGCATCCGGCGACCATGACGCACGCCGCCATCGGCGCCGAAGGCCGCAAGAAGATCGGCCTGACGGACGGCATGGTTCGCATCTCCGTCGGAATCGAGGATGTGGACGACATCATCGCCGACCTGGATCGGGCACTCGGCGCAATCTAGTCGCATCCAATGCTGAGACACCGCGCCTTGAGCGCGGTGTTTCCTTTTGCCCGGCCCTCTGGAGCAGCCGACCGTCCACTATCTGGCCGGGCGGGCGACAGCGATACGGTGGATTACGTTCGCTGGAGCCTCTGGGGATCGAGGCCAGCGCTGTCGCCTACCGACTCCGAGATCCAGGCGAGATACGCCTGGAGTCCGCCTTCGATCGGCAACTCGATCAGCTCCGGCAACTCGTACGAATGAAGCTCGACCATCGCCTTCTGAAGCTCAGGGATTTGCTCCGCGGTGGTCTTGATGAGCAACAGGAACTCCTGTGCGGTTTCCACTGCGCCCTTCCACCGGTAGCAGGATTCGATGGGGCCGACGGTGTTCACGCACGCTGCCAGGCGGCGCTCGACAAGCGCGGAAGCGATCGACCGCGATTCTTCGCGGGATGATGCGGTGGAGAGCAGTAAACGGTACATGGAGACCTCACGCGAACATCGAACGTAACGCACGGCGCGCCGCCAATCAACCGCTCGGCGCTGCTACAATGCAGACTCGGCGTGCGCGTCGGATCGTGTGCTGTTCTGCATCCAACTTCCGTCCGGTACTACTCCATCATAGGCAGGCACCTCAATGGCAACCGAGATCAAGTTCGGCACTTCCGGGTGGCGGGCCATCATGGCCGAGGAGTTCACCTTTGAGAACGTGCGGCGTGCGGTAACCGGAATAGCGCGATACGTGAGGTCGCAGAACGCCGATGGAGCACGCATCGTTGTCGGGCGCGACCCGAGATTCCTGGGCGAGACCTTCGTCGAAATCGCCGCGGGGCTGCTGGAGTCCTACGGCGTGCAGCCGCTCGTCATCTCCGACGCCGCGCCCACGCCGGCCATTTCGTGGGAAGTCATGCGCCGGAAGGCCAGCGGCGCCATCAACTTCACCGCCTCGCACAATCCCTCGGAGTACAACGGCATCAAGTTCTCGACATCCGATGGCGCGCCCGCCTTGCCCGAAGCGACGAAGCGGATCGAGGCCGCGGTCGTTGCCGCCGACCGGGACGGCGGAGCGCCGCCTTCCGATGTGCAGCGCGCCACGCGCGAGAGCATCGAAGTGAAGTCGCACTACCTGGCGCGCATGCGCGAGGTGGTCGATCTCGCGGCCATCAGGAAGGCCGGCCTGCGCGTGTGTTTCGATCCGCTCTGGGGCGCGGCCCGCGGATACAGCGACGAGCTGCTGCGCGATGCCGGAGTGCAGTGCGCCACCGTGCATGACACGCGCGACGTGCTCTTCGGCGGACACGCTCCGGAACCCGACGGCGAACTGCTGGACGACCTAAGGGCGAAGATGCGCGAGACCGATGCGCATGTCGGCATTGCCACCGACGGGGACGCCGACCGCTTTGGCATCGTCGACCGCGACGGCACGTTCCTTCAGCCGAACCATGTCATCGCCCTGCTGTTCGACTACCTGGTCGAAACGCGTGGCTGGAAGAACGGCGTGGCCAAGAGCGTGGCCACCACCAACTTCATCAACGCGCTTGCCGATCACCACAAGGTGCAGCTTTACGAGACTCCCGTGGGCTTCAAGTACATCGGCGAACTCATCAAGCAGGACAAGATCGCCATCGGCGGCGAAGAAAGCGCGGGGTTGTCGATCCGCCATCACGTGCCGGAGAAAGACGGCGTCCTTGCCGGACTGCTCTGCTGCGAGATGGTGGCGAAGCGCGGCAAGACGCTCGGCGAGCAACTCCAGGAATTGTTTGCCAAAGTTGGTTCCTTCTACCCTGTTCGCGACAATTTCAGGTTGACGCCAGAGGTGAAGGAGAAGTTCACTACAAAGTTGAAGCAGGAGCCGCAAGCATTTGCTGGACTTAAGGTTTCGCAGGTTGTGCGGACCGACGGTCTCAAGCTGGTGCTCGAGGATGGCTCCTGGGTGTGCTACCGGCTGAGCGGTACCGAGCCGGTCGTGCGTGTTTACTCGGAAGCGCGCAGCCAAAGCGGTTTACAAAAGCTGAACGCGGCGGCCAGGCAGTGGGTGTTCGAATAAGTGCAGATCATCGGTCCAATCTCGGAGAAGGCTTACAGCTGGCGTCGCAAGCTGGCCACGATCGGCGTGACGGTCGTCGCGGCGTATGTCGGTTTCATCGCCGTGTTCGGCGCTAACGGCTGGCTCGCGTATCACCAAAAGCGCGTGGAGTTCCGCAAACTCCAGCAGGAAGTGCAGCAGATCCAGACCGAGAACGAACGCATCCAGCAGCAGATCAAGGCGCTGAAGACCGACCCGAGCACGATCGAAAAGGAAGCTCGCGAACAGCTCCGCTACGCGAAGCCCGGCGAAGTCATCTACGTGATGCCTGCTCCAAAGCCGCAGCAGCAGACCGGCGTCGCCCAGAACGAGCCTGCGAAGTAGATTTCATCTCTCCAGAACAAACGGCGCCTCGCGGGCGCCGTTTTCGTTTGTGTTCAACCTCAGTCTGCGGAAACCAGTTCCTCTCCAACCACTCTGCGGGACTTCGCACGCTCGGCGGTGAAGTACTTCTTCAGGCGCAGGATCGGCTGTTCGAACCCGTACCAAAGCAGTGTCGCTACCGCCGTGGACAGAGCCAGGCGCACGGCTACCACCACCAGGTCTCCGCGCGTGCCGTACTGATCCATTCGGGCGTCGAAGGCTCCGATCACGACGAAGGTCATGATGTGCGTCATGTAGAGTCCGTAGCTGATGCGTCCGTAGAAGCGAAGCGGACTCAATTGCAACGCTCGCGTGTAGAGCGTCTGCTCACCCGCGCCGCGGGTTACCACCGCGAGCAGCAGGCAGCCGCCGAAGGTCACGGCCAGCGCCGAGTCCGTGAAGGCCGAGCCGCGCATGAGCAGCGGGACGGCTGCGGCGATCCCGACAGCGATGGCCGTGATGGCTACTCCGCGCCAGACCGCCCGCGACCAGGCGAACATCCGCAGGCTGAGAGCGATCAGTGATCCCACCGCGATTCCGTCCAGGTGCGTCAGCGTGTGTGTCGCAGTAATCCAAGGCAGGTTCGCCGTGCGGACCAGCGGGGAAGCGACCAGCACCGCACAGAGAAGAACGAGCAGCAGGCGTTCCCGGACGAAGCGCGCGAGCGGCGCCCAAACGACGTAGTA
>DASPLH010000103.1:0-34645 GCA_035627675.1 Clostridia bacterium | reverse complement strand
GATGCGTCACGTCGAGCGCGCCGGCTACCGCGTGCTCAACGCCGACACGACGGTGATCCTGGCGGCTCCGAAGATCGGCCCGCACGCGTCGAAGCTCCAGGCGCGCGTTGCCGAACTGCTGAAGGTCGAGCCGGGATGCGTCGGCATCAAGGCCAAGACTCCCGAGGGCATGGGAACCGACAACGCCGCGATCGCGCACGCGGTCGTGCTGCTGGAGAAAGTGGTCAACGCGCTGGGGGACGAAGTCGTGAGCGAGTTGCCGTCCAACGCGGTGTAAAAACTATCTCGGACAACTGACCATCGAGGTCCTGCGATGGAAGGGATGTCATACTCCGGATGAGTACCATTCCCCTTCGAGGCAGTAACTCCACTCCACGAGTGACCGTACCCGCAGCTTGCGCTCTCTAAGGTCAAGGTTACGCCGTCTCCCTGGTGAACGGGAAAGCATAAGGTACTCTCATCGCCTTCAAGATAATCTTTATGTTTGAGGCAGTGCCGTATGCCGATTTGGCAAAACGAGCGGGCGAGTCCATAGTCGCGTGTGCCTCTGCGATGTCCCTCGACCATCCACAGCCCGACTCTCGTTCGCGTGCATATGCCATGTTGTTCCTCGGGGGGACAAAGAAATTCTTCTTTCAGGATCTCGCCCGGATGCATGAAACTCTCCGCCTACGCCTTGGCTAAAGCTCTCGCGGTGCCCAACCAGACCATCAGCGAGATCACGCTTGGCAAGCGCGGCATCAGCGCCGACGTTGCAATCCGTCTGGCGAAGTACTTCGGCACAAGCGAGCAGTTCTGGATGAATCTCCAGGCCGCCTACGAACTCGCAATGGCGCGAAAAGCCTCGCGCCGCGCCGTAACCAAGATACGCCCGCACAAGGATCGAGTAGCCTAGATTACCTGACCCTGTGTCCCGGTGCCTCTGTGGTGCCAACTACCTTCTCCAGAGCGGAAGGGCAGGGCTCCCTTGAACGACATTCCCGATCCAGCGCTGCCCGCATCGAGTGCGGATGAGGGCGGGACTCCAACGCTGGTGCAAATCCAAAGGCCGTGCGTTTCGGCACGGCCTTCTTCATTGTTCACTTTGTGTTTGGGGGAGAGCCCTCGGCGAGCGGACCGGCCTGCAGCGAACCCAAACCGGGCTGCCGAGGATGAGCGCATACTCCCACTGTTGGTTCCGGGATGTCGGCAGTGTACCCGACATTGTCGGAACCCGCACCCAGCACCGTTTTGAGCGACTCCTCGCGCCGGGAACGTGCATCTACATAGTTGCCGTCCATCACCCATAGCACCTGTCACGATCACGGCGAGGGCCATGCATCCCAACATTGAAGCTTCGAGCAAGGCGTGCGTCTCGCGCAACGCCATTCTCGCGCGTCTTCCCGGTGAGGAGTTGGCTCGGCTTGCGGCGGACGCCGAGCTGGTCGAAGTTCCCGCTCATACGGTTGTGCTTGACGCCAGCGAGGAGGTCACGCACATTCACTTCATCTGCCAGGGGCTTGCATCGGCATTCGCACTGATGAGAGATGGCCGCACGGCGGAAGCGATCACCGTCGGCACCGAGGGTTTCATCGGGTTTCCCGCGCTCATCGACGGCCCCCGCTCGCTGTTCCGCGTGATGGCGCTGGTGGACATCAAGGCGCTCCGGGTTCCGATGCAAACGGTGCGGGCAGAAGTCCGCCGCGGCGGCGTGCTTACGGACCTGGTCAACCGCTACCTGCACATGCGGGTTCGACAGCTTTCGCAACTGGTGGCGTGCAACGGGCTGCACACGGTCGAAGAACGCCTGGCCCGCTGGTTGTTGCACGCCAGTGACACGCTGGGATCGGTACGGCTTCCATTCACGCAAGAGCGCATTGCCGACATGCTGGGCGCGCAACGTACGACCGTGACTGCTGCGGCCCGCAAACTTGAACTCGCCGGAGCGATCGCCTACAAGCGCGGGCAGATCGACATTACGGATCGCAGCAAGCTGCTCGAGTCTGTCTGCGAGTGTTACGAGGAACTGCGCGGCCAGCGGGAGATGATCCGCGCCGAGCCGGATGCCGGCTGACGGGGTCAGGCCTCGGTGGGCGAAGCGGCTTGCGGCAGGGTTCCGCAAGCGCATGCGATCGCGGTCTCTTCCACCGACGTTATATCCACAAACTCCAGGCCGCAGTGTGTCCGGTTCTTGCGGCGCACCATCACGCGAGGGCTGAACTGAATGCCGTTGGTTGACGGGAGCCGGAAGTAGAGCGTTCCCACTTCGCCGGGCATGACCGGTTCTTCCACTTCGATGCCCATTCCGCTGGTGCTCAGGTCGGTGGAGCGTCCTTGCAGCGTGACGGGAACTCCGCCGCGGAAGATGCGGAGCGAAACCGGAACATTAAGGGCATGGCGCGGCGTGGAACGCGATACGGGCCAGTTGAGCCGCGAAGCTTCTCCAATCAGGCCCGATACGCGAGTGAGCAACTCGGCGGGCACGATGCCCTTGTGAATGCAGTCGTCAACCAGCGCGAGCAGCGATTCGGGCACTCGCGCCGGATTGCCCGTGGCGAGCAGGATGCGGATCTCGGGCCAATACCGCTTTACGGCCGTGACGACGGCGAGGGCATCGGCGTCAGCCAGCGGGTAATCGAGCAGGAGGAGATCGAAGCGCGACTGGATCAGTTCCTGCCAGGCAGCCTCGGCTGTCCTGTCGGTGACGACGTCATAGCCGCCGGAGCGCAGCAGTCCCGCGCGCGAGCTCAGCTCATATTCCTGATCGTCTATGTAAAGGATTCGCTTGTTGCTGCGGTGAGCGACCTCGATGCAGCGCAGGCCGATTTGTCCGTCGGTTGCCGTCCCCGGGTCGCCGATCCAGGTCACGCGGAAGCGGGCGCAGCGATCGCCTTGAAGCAGGGACACGACAGCGCCGGGTTCCAGCCTGGCGCGCAGGCCCGCAAGCCGCGCTCCCAGCATGGAAAAATCGAGCGTCTCCGCGTATTCGCGGAAAGCCCTTCCGTTGCGATCGACCCCACTGACGACCGTGCGCAGACGGAGATTCACCCGTTCTTCGCGTCGGCAGCCCATCGTGGTAGATGGTAGGTCACGGGGCCCGTACAGGGAACGTTACCGCCGTAATGCCGGGTTCTGCCCTACGGCCAGTTACGTGTAGTGCCCTTCCGGGCGTCCAGTATGGGCGCCTCCGGTTGCGCAGGAGACGCGACACTGAATGGGGCAGGAATCGGCGGAAGCCCGTTTTGCGCGGCGGCCGAGTAACCCCCACGATCACCGGAGGGATACGGCGGCTGCTGCGGAGGCGGTGGCGGAGCCATGCGAGTCTCCGCTTTCGCGCTGACGCCCGTCCGCGTCTCCTCGTCGAGAATGCCGAGCACGACGCGGATCGCCTCGATCTCTTTTTCGAGCCGTTTGATGGCCTGTTCTTTCTCGCGAAGTATCTCTTGAAGGTCCTTCATTTGCTGTTCCTCTGCCGAGAGAAGTGTCCCGCGCAGCCCGCCGAACGTTGCCCCGTCGCGGTCCTCTGTTGTTCCCCTGCCGAGCCGACTATAACCTTATGAATGTACATCGTAAAGTGCAGAGTTGCGGGTTGTTACGTTACACTACGCTGCCTGAGGTCTGTTCGTCCCCCGAGAGTCGTCACAGGAAGACGATTTGGCGTCATTCTCACATACCGATGATGTCCGGCTGCGATTCCGCCACTACCGGGATCTCCAGGTCTGGCTAGCCTTTGCCTACGGCGTTCAGGTCGGACGCCAGCGGATGATGGCCGGCCTCCAGCGGGTCGCCGAGCAATGTGCGCGAGCCACGGGCGCGAGCACAGCGGCCGTGGCGGTTGTGCAGCAGGGGACCCTGAGACCGCTGGTGGCCTGCGGGCAGTTGGCCCCGCAGCTGACGGCTCCGGCCGAGTTGGACGATACACTGGTCGCGCACTGTACGCGCACCGGTATCCCGCAGATGCGGCTGGAACCCTTGCCGGGCTCCCATTTCCCCGAAATCCAGTCCCTCATCTACTACCCGCTCCAAAAGAACGAAGCCACGGCGGGAGTGCTTGCGGTCTTCGCCGGGAGTCCGGACGCATTCACGGCTCACGATCTAAGGGTCGTAGAGCTGTTCGCGCGCGACGTGTGCCTGCTGCTCGGTTGGCACCAGCACGAGGCGCGGCCGCTGGCGCTTGCCGAAGCGTCCCACGATGATCCCGCTGCCGCGATCGGGGAGCCGCCGGCAGAGGCAGTCACGCCGCCGCAGACAGCGGCCGAGATTCGCTTCGCGCAAAACCTCGAGCCGGAAACTTCGCGAAGGCCCCTGGCAATCACGGTCGTGCTGGTTCTGACCGCGGCGATGCTGTACGGGGTCAGCTACGGAGTGGTTCGTTGGCGCGGGCTCGCGGAGCTCCGTCCCGCTGGTCAGCCGGCAGGCATCCCTGCGCCAATGCCTCCCGTGGCAACGGATGCAGCGCCGGAAACCGCGGCCGAGGTTCCAGCCCTCAGAGAGGTCGCCATTCGCAATGAGGGAGTGCACGACTTCGTTGTGTTCCGTTTTGCGGGACCGATCGAATATAAGGTCGGACGTCTGAAGTCTCCGGACCGAATCTTTGTGGACTTTCCGAACGCGGCAGCTCAAAAGGCGGCGCACACGGGCGCCTCGGCGGCGAATGTCGAGTCGGTTCGCATCGGGCACGACCCTGAACGGGGAACTCGCGCCGTGCTGGACTTGAAGCGGCAGTCGGATTACCTGATCGTGCAGAACCCCGATCAGTCCAGCATCGTGATCGACGTCTTCCCCATACGCTGAGACAGGAATAGAATCCCGCACATCGGTTGGAGGGCGATATGAACCGGAAAATCGCGAGTTTGGTAGTCGTGTGCCTGTTGCTGGCGACAGGCGCGCTGGGCGGCGAGGAACCTTCGAAGCCGTCGAGTGTGAAGTCCACGCCCGCATGGGAGAAGCTCAAGGCCCTGAGTGGATCGTGGGAGGGCTTTGCCACCTTTGGCGACCAGAAGGTTCCGTCCAAAACGAGCTTCCGTGTGGTTTCCGATGGGTCGGCCATCATGAACATGCTGGACGAGGGCGGGGCGCATGAGATGGTCACGATGATCCACCCCGACCGCGACGACCTGCTGGTCACGCACTACTGCGGAGCGCACAACCAGCCGCGCATGAAGGCCGTCAGCACCGATGGCGGCAACTCCGTAGCGTTCGAATTCAAGGATGGCACCAATATCGGCCCGAACGACGGACACATGCAGAAGGTCGTGTTCACCTTCGACGGTCCCGACCGCCACACCCAGGACTGGACCTTCACCGATAAGGGAAAGCAGTCGACCGGTCACTTCGAATTCCGGCGCAGCAAATAGGGAATAAGCCGCGGCGAGGACGTGCGTCCGCGGCTTACATCTTTGTACCTGGCCCGTCTACCCGGAATGAGAACCGTTCAGGGACTTCTGTCTTTTGTTCTTCTTCTCTGCCTTCCTACCCTTGCCAGCAGCACTCCTAAGCTTCCCGACACTGCTCCCGCCCGTTTGTTGAGTGGCTGGCTGGAGGCATTCAATTCGGGTGACGCAGCCCGCCTGACGGACTTCATTGCGAGGCATTATTCCGACTCCGAACGGCAAGGCGGGTCTCCCGAGCAGCAGGCCGAGAGGGAGATCGCATTTCGAAATGCCGCGGATGGGGGCTTCGACTTGCTGGCCATAGAGAAATCAACCCCGCAAACCGTCGAAGTTATCTTCGGCGAGAAGAACGGGATGGCCTTTTGGCGCGCGCTTTTCCAGGTCGACTCTGCCCATCCCACGATCATCGAACACACGGAGTTTCGCCCGGCGTCCCCTCCCCGCGGATTGCGCCGCAAGCTCACGCTCCAACAGCTCACTGCATCGCTCGACACGAAATTGGTTCAGCGCACGGCGAATGACCGCTTCAGCGGCGTGGTGCTGATTGCGAAGGACGGAAGACCCGTTTGGCAAAAGGCCTACGGCAGTCTCGATCGCGCGAAGAACGTCAACAACGCCATTGACACAAAATTCAGGCTGGCATCGCAGAACAAGATGTTCACGGCGATTGCAATCGCCCAACTGGTCGAGGCCGGCAAGCTGAAGTTCTCCGACACGGTGGCGCAGTTGCTCACCGACTACCCGAACCAGGAGATCGCAAAACGCGTCACCGTTCACCACCTGCTGACGCACACGTCGGGCATAGCCGACTTCGTCGGTCCGGAGTTTCGCAGAGATCCCGGGCGTTATCGCAAGGATTCCGACTTTCTGCCGCTGTTCGCCGACAAGCCGCTCGGGTTTGAGCCGGGTTCGAAGTTCAGGTACTCAAATGGCGGCTTCGTCGTGCTCGGATTGATCATCGAGAAGATCACGGGTCAGAGCTACTACGACTATATGAAGCGGAACGTATTCGATCCCGCCGGGATGATGGACGCCGGATTCACTCCAACCGGGGAGCAGGACGCGCGGATCGCCGTCGGATACACGAGGCGCGGGCGGAATGGCCCTATGGCTCTGCGCGACAGCTCGGAAACTCTGCCGGGTCGCGGGATGTCGGCCCTGGGATGCGAAGGCACGGCCTCCGATCTGCTTGCCTTCGGCAATGCTCTATTGGCCGGCAAGCTAGTCTCTAAGAAGATGGGGCGGACGCTCACCCAGACAAAAGTGAACAACGAACAAGAGGGCGGTGGTTACGGTTACGGGTTCGCCACGTCGGAAATGTTTGGCCACTCCGTCTTCGGCCATGCAGGCACATGGGCGGGAATGAACACGGATTTGCTCATTGTTCCCGACACCGGCTACACCATCGTGGTTCTGTCGAACCTCGACCCACCGGCGGCCCAGCAGGTATCGGCCTACATCGCGTCGAGCTTGCTGTAAGACATCGCGCCGGTCCGCGCCAGGGCATGGCTCGCCAGGGTTTCGTACGACGACTCTGGTGACTGTGCCCTTACTTTTTTGCAACTCGACGAAGGTGACGTGTGTACACGGGCAACACTGAACGGTAACAGAATACCTCGAGTGGGAATTGTTCTTCTCTGCTTGGTGCGCGCATCTCCCGGGGAACAGGCAAAACTACACGATTCCGAGTGGTAGCTGGAGTGCTTTGGTTGAAGCGTAACTTACTGCTGGCTTCACCCACGAGGCTCCGATGTCCCGCCACTTGTCCCTGCTTGCAGTTGTTGTATTCGCAGCGGCGTCAGCGTTTGCCACCTGTGCTGCACCGTCAACCCCTGGTCTGAATATGTGTTTCCCGACGCAGGGCTCCACCCTTACTTATCCAGTCACATTTGAATTCGGTGCGAACACGGGATCAGCCGCGATCACCGGAATGGCGCTCTATGACAACGGGAAGAAGGTAACGTCCTTTAGCTTCCTGCCGGCAAGACTCATCGAGGGCGGCGTCGGCAATGGTTCGCACCGGGTCACGGCCAAGATCTGGGACAGCGCGGGCCGTATCCACTCGGTCACCCGCACGTTCAACGTGAAGGGGTTTGGCGTCGGCTCATGCAGCGCCGACAGCATCGGTGTAAACCTCTGCTGGCCCGCCGAGGGAAGCTTCCAGCCGAACACCAGCGTGCCCGTGTCTTTCGGCGCGAAGGGCGAAGCAAAGATCACAGCCTGGAAGATGTACCTCGACGGGAAATTCGTCAGGGCGAGCACGCCCGACGTCGTTGACGGAGCGCTGACTTCGCTGGGGATGGCGGCGGGCGCACATCGGGTGACAGTGGTTGCGTGGGATGCCGCGGGGCACGTTTATAAGAGCTCGCGCACTTTCCGCGCGTACTACAGCTACGGCTGCAACCCGGTCACGGAAGAATGTTCGCCGGGCATCGTTGCCGAGGCTCCCGCCGGGTTCGGAGAGACGATGGCGGTGGACGTCCCGCAGCACTTCACGTTCCGGGCGAACGTCGTCAATAACCCGGACCCCACGACCGCTATGAAGGTGATGCTCGATGGAAAGGTCATCGGCAGCTCGCAAGGTCCGGGGATCACCGTCGAGGTCGATGCGGCTGCGGGATCCCACATCGTCAGCGTGCAGGCTTGGGATACGGCCGGGAACATGTACGCGACGTATGGCAACGTTTACGTGCACTGAGTACCGAAGGGTTGGGCGCGGAGGTGTCTCCCCGAGAAACTGGGGGCGACCGGGGCGAAATCACGGTGCGGCAGGCAGCCGCCCGGATGATCTCCGCGCCCTTGCTCTCGCGTTCGCGGGTTGCGAGAATGCCGCCATGGCAGTCCGCGTAATCAACCTCGCCAAGAAGTTCGCAGCATTCAAGGAACGCTGGTCTCCCAAGATCGTTGCGGACCTGAACGAGTCGCACGTAAAGCTCGCCAAGCTCCAGGGCGAGTTCGTGTGGCACCGCCATGAGAATGAGGACGAGTTGTTCCTTGTCACCAGCGGCGTACTCCGCATGCGTGTGCGCGAAGACGGCCGCGAGCGCGAGTTGCTCGTCGGTCCGGGCGAGCTGATCGTCATCCCACGCGGCATGGAGCACCTGCCCGTCGGAGACGACGAAGTCCACGTCGTGCTGGTCGAACCCAAGACCACGCTGAACACCGGCAATGTGCGCAACGAACGCACTCGCGACGAGCTGGAGCGCCTGTGAGTTCGTCGCTCACGGTGTCCAACGCCAGCCTGCTGTTCCTGACTTCGATCATTGCCGGAGCCATCAATTCTGTCGCCGGCGGTGGAAGCTTTCTGTCGTTTCCCGCGCTGGTCTTCTGCGGTGTCCCTCCGATCCAGGCGAACGCAACCAACACGATGGCGCTGTGGCCCGGCACGCTGGCCAGCGTCGGGGCCTACCGCCGGGAGTTGCAGGGCGAGAATCGCCGCATGCTGTTTCCGCTGATCGCAACCGGGGTTGTGGGCGGTCTGCTGGGAGCGGTGATGCTGCTCAAGACGCCGCAGGCCACCTTCCTGCGCCTTGTCCCGTACCTGCTCGCGGTGGCGACCCTGCTGTTCACGGCGAGCGGATGGATCAGCCGGAAGATTCGCCTGCGCTCGCGCCACATGAGACACCGCACGGTGTGGGCGCTGATGGCAGGCGCGGCGGTGCAGCTGGCGATCGCCATCTACATCGGTTTCTTCGGAGCCGGCGCGGGGATCCTCATGCTTGCGTTGCTGGCTACGTTGGGCATCGAAAGCATCCACACGATGAATGCCTACAAGACGGTGCTCGCGACGATCTGCAACGGCATCGCAGTGCTTGCGTTTGTGGTGGCGGGCGCAATCGTGTGGCGCGAAGCGGCGCTCATGCTGATCGGCGCGTCCCTTGGCGGATACTTCGGCGCCTACTATGCCCAGAAGATGAACCCGCAACACGTGCGCTGGATGGTCATCGCTACGGGGGCGGGCATGAGCTTGTACTTCTTCGCGAAGCAGGGATTCTGACGTGGACCATATCTTTGTAGTTATAGGATTCGCGGCCGGAGTACTGACGACGTTCGCCTTCCTGCCGCAACTGCTGCATACGTTCAAGACCAAGTCGGTCGCCGATCTGCATGTCGGCACGCTCGTGACCTTCGATATCGGTCTGTTCCTCTGGCTGGTCTACGGAATCCATCTGCACTCGTGGCCGATGATCCTGGCCAACGCGGTGACGCTCTGTTTTCAAATTCCGCTGCTGATGTTGAAGTTGCGCTACCGCAACTCGAACGTTACTAAATCGGGAACTGAACGGTTCTAGTTCCAAAATAGAATTGACCGACGTCGATAAGGTTGAGTAGGGTAAAGACAATCGTGTGGGGTGTGGAACCCGCGCGCGTTGTCGATGCCTGGGCCGCTCGGTCCTGAGTCACTGAGCGACCACCATCCTGGGGTCCTATAAAGCATTCACAACCGAATAGAAGGGATAGATCCAGACATGGGTAAGTACACACGTCTGTCTGTCGCGATCGTGTGCCTGTTTGCGGTGCTACAGGCGACAGCAGCAGTGCGCGACATGAGAGCGGCGCGCTCGTCGCGACTTGAACAGCGAGGCCTTGCTCCTCGCAAGACACTGAAGACTCAACCGAAAGCATCGTCCAGTCGCGCGTCGAATCGCGCCTTCGCCCTGGGCATTTCCGCTTTGGCAGCGATCCCGGGCAAGCGAGTGGGGCTCTTCACCGCACCGGAGATCCCAAGCGGCGGCGCGATGATTCTTAGCGCAACCGGCGATTTCAACGGCGACGGCAAACTGGACCTGACAGGCGTGTTGCAATCGTTCGACGGAGAGCCTGTTTGCTCTCTGTCCACGGTCTTGCATGACGGATCGGCAGCGCCAGCACCGCACCTTCAATCGACTCCGAACAACAAGTGCGCGCCTATCGCCGTGGGCAGACTCAACGGCGACAACTTCGATGACATCGTGTTCGCCGACGTTCCGGCAACTGTGCTGCTGAGCAACGGCGACGGAAGCTTCACGGCAGCGCCGGCAACGATACCGATGGACGGCTACACCGGTTCCACGGTCATACTGCTCGACACCAACAACGACGGCAAGCGCGACCTGGTTTACCTGACGGATACGGCCCTGGTCACGCGCCTGGGCAACGGAGACGGTACGTTCCAGTCGCCGGCCAACCAGGGCTACGAAGCCCCCGGTGTGAGCTACTACGACGCCGTGGACCTGAACGGCGACGGCCGCCTCGATCTCATGGGCTCGGAGAACGAAACCGGAACGCCCCTTGTCGCGCTGGCCCAGGAAGACGGGACCTTCGGGGACCCGGAGCCCTACGGTCCGCCGCCGGAGTCAAGCGGAGCTTACTGCGGCCTGAACAGTATCGACGTGAATGGTGACGGCCTGCTCGATCTGATCGGTGCAAATTGCGATGCGCAGGAGGTGGGTGTTCATCTCAATCTCGGCAACGGCACGTTCAGCGAGCCACAGGCCTTCGATGCGGGCAGCACAGTGAGCGGCACCTACCCGGGCGATCTGAACGGCGACGGCAAAATAGACCTCATCGTCGTGGCCGGCAACGAAGCCTCGGTCACGGTGCTGGTTGGCAATGGGGACGGCACGTTCCAGGCTCCCACGGCGTCGATTGCGACCTCGGGATATTGGATCTCGCCATCCCTGACGGATTGGGACGGCGACGGCGTACCTGATGTTGTCGTGGCCAACGGGTACAGCGGCTGGAACGTCCTGAAGGGTAACGGCGACGGAACACTGCAGGGTGCGGTCGTGTACCACTCGAGTCTCGGCGGGCTGGAAGCAGGGACATCCTCGGTGGAAACCGCCGACCTGAACGGCGATGGCGTGTCCGACGTCATCGTGGGACGCTGCTGTGGAATGGAAACTGGAGTCGTGTACCTCGGCAATCCTGACGGCACTCTTCAGGAAGGGACGCCCTTCGGCCAGGACAACCTGCGCGACATCAAGATCGCGGACTTCACCGGCGACGGCAGGCTCGACCTGGCAGGATCCTCGGTGTGGGACGCCACCATCCTGCTTTATCCGGGGAACGCCGACGGAACCTTTGGCGATCGCCAAATATTCCAGTTGCAGAGCGGGAGCGCGAGCCCCACATACCTGCACACGGCGGACGTGAACAACGATGGGAAGCTCGACCTTCTCGTGAACGATCCCTCCGCGTCTGACGTCCATGTGCTGATCAACGACGGCGCAGGGGCGTTCCAGGTTCAGCCCGCGATTTCACCGGCGGAGATGGATGGCCAGGAAGATATCGCGGTTGGCGATTTCAACGGCGACGGCAACGTTGACTTCATCGCTCTGTATGAAACATGGGAGGGCGGGGCGGTCAACGTTCCGCTGTGGCTCGGCAACGGCACGGGCGCATTCGCAGCCAGCGGCGCGGCGATCAGCACCTCGTCGCACGTGCGGAGCGCACACGCCGCCGACGTAAACAAGGATGGCAAACTCGACCTGCTCACGATGAGCGCCGAGTATCCGGACGGAGACATGCTGGGCGTGCACCTGGGCAATGGAGACGGCACGTTTGCCACGGAGGCGAGGTTCCCGGCGGGTGGAGACCTGCAGTGGTTCAGCCCCGGGGCCACCTTTGAAGTAGTCGACTTCGACAACGACGGCAATCTCGACATCGCAGCCACGCAGATGTGGCTTGGCCGCATATCCCTGCTGTTCGGCGTCGGAGACGGTACATTCACCTCTGCCAGTGAGTACGCGACCGGCTCGGCCCCGATTGACCTGGCGTTCGCAGACTTCAACCAGGATGGCGCGATCGACATCGTGTCTTCCTCCGCCGAGTCTGACGCGGTGACGGTGTTGCTCAATAACGGCGCTTCGCAGACCTCGGTCACCGGACATTCGGACGGGAGCTTCGACGTGACTGTGAGCGGCACGTTCCCGGGCCGCACGGACAAGCCGTCCGGAACCGTGAGGCTGCTCGAAGATGGCGTGGTGGTGGGAACGGGCACGGTTACGGACGGCGTCGGCACGGCGCAGGCCGATCTCGCGCCCGGCACGCACCACATTGTTGCCGTCTATTACAGCGATGGCGGTTTCGTGACCTCGGCGAGCGCAACCGTGACCGTCGAGATCGGAAGCGTGGCCACGACGACGACGCTCGAGTCCTCGCCCAACCCCGCTTCGGCACTTGAGGCGGTGACCTTCACCATCAAAGTTGCTCCTACGAGCGGCACCTCCGTCGCGAGCGGCAACGTGGAACTGATGGAAGGCGAGACGCTCGTGAGCGGCGGCACGCTTACGAACGGACAGTTGACCATCACCCTGGCCGACTTCCCGGTGGGATCGCACACGCTCACCGCGGCCTACAAGGGTTCGGGTGGGTTCAATCCTTCGACCAGCAACGCGTTGACGCAGGTGATCCGGCCGCTCGCGACGACCACTACGTTGCAATCGTCCAACGCGAACGCACGCGTTGGCGAGAACGTGAAACTCACGGCCACCGTAACCGGAACCCCCGGCGTGCCTTCGGGCAGCGTGACGTTCAAGGACGGCGACACCGTGCTTGGCACCGTTCCGCTGACCGCGGCTGCGACCGCCGTGCTGAATACGACGACGCTCGCCGCCGGTGAGCACTTCATCACCGCCGAGTTCACGGGCACGAACCCGTGGGCCGGAAGCGCGTCGGCTGCCATGTCGCAGAAGGTGCTCTCGAACGCCGCCGACTTCACGCTGACCGCCAACCCAACCACCGCAACCGTTCGCTACGGGCAGTCGGCTCAGTTCCAGATCCGGCTGACACCGGAGAACGGCTTCTATGGTTCGGTGAGCCTGGCGTGCGGCGCGCTGCCGGCCGGTATGTCTTGCGCGTTCCAGCCTGCAACTCTGAACTCGACCGGCACGGGCCCGGTGGAAACGGTGCTCACGGTGAGGACCGCTGCCACGGTTGCCAGCGCAGCCCCGGCGCAGAACGGGTCGAAGCTCCCGCTGTTCACGACGAGCCTCGGCCTGGCGTTTGGAGTCGTGCTGGTGGGAGCGAGCCGCCGTCGCATGGCGATCGTCATGACCGTGCTCGTCATCGGAGTGCTTCTGGTCTCGATGGCGGGCTGCGGTGATGGCGGGAGCTCGCGCAACACGCCGAACCGGCCGATCGGCACGCACAGCGTGCAGGTTTCGACGACGGTGGTGGGCGGAACGGGCACGCAGGGCGTAACGCTGACCCTGACGGTGACCGAATAGCGTTGTCGCAGAACGCGAAGCGGCCGGATATGCCGGCCGCTTTTCTTTTTCGCCGGGAGAGGGTGGTCCGCAGTGGACAGCGGGATTGCGGCGTCTCGGCGTGTATCGGGGCGGGCCGCTGGCGGATGTAGCGTGTTTGGCAACAGCTTGGGTTTGACCTTGGGATGTGGAAAACGCTAGAATCCTATGGTTTGCCTGTACTGCCAGGCTCCGTCAGGAGCGCCCCCGACACCCTCTTTCGGGTGCTGGCGGCCGCAAGGCTCACCCATTTGTGATGCGGCTGCTCTGAGGTTTCCTCGCCGGGGAAGTGCAAGCGCACAGAAGATTTTTGAGTCTCCATCGGCCGCAGCGGTGTGCGCCATGGAGCGCAAGTTCACGGAGGCATGATATGTACGCGGTGATCCGCGCTGGTGGTAAGCAATATCGCGTCGCGCCGGGCGATGTCGTGAAGATCGAAAAGACGCCGTCCAACGGCACCATCGATTTCGAAGTCCTGGCCGTCAGCGGCGAAGAAGGCAAGCTGGGCAAGGCCGCAGATGCCAAGGTCGTCGGCGAAGTCCTCGGCGAGGGCCGGGCTGACAAGATCCTGGTCTTCCACTTCAAGCGCAAGAAGCAGTACAAGAAGCTGCAGGGACACAGGCAGCCCTTCACCCAGGTTCGAATCGCCGAGATCAGCTTCGACGGCCAGACGTTCAAGGCCGCCGAACAGCCGGCGAAGGCGCCGAAGAAGACCAAGCCCGCTGCCGCCGAAACCAAGGAAGCGGCTCCGGCGAAGAAGACTACGGCAAAGAAGACCGCGGCCAAGAAGTCTCCGGCCAAGAAGACTGAGAAGAAGTAACTCAGTTCGCGCTCGTAAGACGTTGCAACTGAGAACCACATCATCGAGAGAGAACTGAGTTATGGCACATAAAAAAGGTCAGGGCACATCCCGAAACGGTCGCGATTCCAACGCGCAGCGCCTGGGCGTTAAGGCCTTCGGCGGACAGACGGTGACGGGCGGAACGATCATCATTCGCCAGCGCGGCACCCGCATCAAGCCGGGCCTCAACGTAGGCCGCGGCAAAGACGACACGCTCTTCGCGAAGATCGACGGTAAGGTGAAGTTTGTCGATCGGGGCGAGATGGGCAAGTACGTCGTGATCGAGCCGATCGCGGAAGCGTAAGCTCAGAAGAAGTTCGACAAGAACCCTCGCGGAGACGCGAGGGTTTTGTTTTTGCGAGCTCCGCGCCGGAGTTGTGGACAACACTTCGGCGCGGAACCGGGTTGCTGAAGTACCAGTGCGAACGTGGTCACTTGTATTTTGGAGACTCGTTCATGAAGCGTTTGGCTGACTTGTGAATGTTCTTCCAACGCCGCTTTTCGGCCAAGTCCGCCATCGGATCATCCCGACGGTCCAGCCACGCAAGTTCACGCTGCAACTTGTGCAGGCTGGCCAGTCTCTCGGCGCTGAGAGTCCCGGCATGCACTGCCTCAAGGACAGCACAGCCGGTCTCCTCCTGATGCTTGCAGTCGCGATAGCGGCAGTTGCAAGCCAGAGTCTCGATCTCGTCGAAGGTCATCTGCAGGCCTTCGTCGTCGTCCCACAGCTGCAATTCACGCATTCCCGGCGTATCGATCACCATGCCGCCTCGTGCACAGAACAGGAGTTCGCGACGGGTGGTGGTGTGCCGTCCCCGACCGTCCTCACGCACCGGCTGCGTGGTCTGGCTCGGGCTCTCCAGCAGGCGGTTGATCAGAGTTGACTTACCAACGCCGGACGAGCCGAGCAGAGCCACTGTCTGCCCGGGCAGGCAGTATCGAGCGAGTTCCTCTAACCCATCTCCACGGAGCGCGCTCACGGCGTGGATTGCTGTCCCAACGGCGACTTCCTCGACGGCGTGAATGCGAGACGCGGGAGCTTCGCAGAGATCGAGTTTGTTCAGCACCACCACCGGCGTGGCGCCACTGTCCCATGCCGCCGCAAGATAGCGCTCGATTCGTCGAGGGCTGAAATCGTTATCGAGGCCGGTGACCAGGAACGCGTAGTCCAGGTTGGCGGCAATGACCTGCTCGCGTTCGCCTTTTCCGGCAGCGCGGCGGGAAAACCGGGTAACCCGCGGCAACACCGCCATCACCTGTGCCGCGCCTTGGTTTGGCGGAATCCGCAGGGCGACCCAATCGCCGGTTACTGGCAGTTGCTGAGGCGCTGCCTCGTAGCGAAGACGACCGGAGAGTTGCGCACGGATCTCTCCGCCTTCGGTTGCAACCGTGTAGAGGTGATTGAATTGTTGAATGACACGCCCGGGGACCAGCCCGGCAGAAGCATGACTTGTAAAGGCGGCTACGAACCTTTGGTTCCAGCCCAGGAAGGCAAGCTGCATCTCTAATCTCCGTGAAGTTGCAGGTTGGGTTCGCGCACACTACGCCTCTTGAAGAAAGAGGCGCTGGCACAAAGCGCAACGGAGCGGATTAGAGAAGGACAGTCATCAAGGGTGTGAGTGTACGGCGGTCCAGGGCAGGTGTCAAAGCACCTTGATTGCTTACAAAACCACCAGCTTGAGACGGGCACCGACGCGCCGGGCTCATCGCCGCACAACCGTAGCGGAATTCTGGTCGGCCGCCGTGAGTCCAATCAGAAAATGCTTAGCGCCTTCCCATCTCGAGGCCACCTTCCACGCCGCGCCCCCGCATGCTTATCCGAGTAGCCGAAGCGCTCCACTGTGAGAATTGATATGTGTAAATAGATATAGCAGATGCATTTCTCATCTTCGCTATTTCGCAAACCTATGGTGAAATAGACAGTCGACCCACTCCGTGTGCAGTTTCGGGTCGTAAGTTTCTTCTGAATGTTTGTAGACGAAGCAAAAATCCGAGTCTCGTCCGGCGGCGGCGGCAACGGCTGTGTCGCGTTCAGACGCGAGAAGTTCGTGCCCCGCGGCGGTCCCTCCGGCGGCGACGGCGGACGCGGCGGCGACGTCTTCATGGAAGCGAGCGAGAAACACAACACGCTCGTCCACTTCCGCTTCAATCCGGAGTACAAGGCGCAACGCGGCCGTCACGGCGAGGGCAGCAACCGCACGGGGCCGCAGGGCGAGAGCATCACCCTGAAAGTCCCGGTGGGCACGATCGTGTACGACGAGGACACGGGCGAGATCGTGCATGATTTTTCCACGCCGGGAGAGCGCATCGTGATCGCTCGCGGCGGCCGCGGCGGCCGGGGCAACCAGCACTTCGCAACGCCCACCCACCAGGCTCCGCGCGAACACGAGCCGGGACGTCCGGGAGAAGACCGCCACCTGCGGCTCGAGCTGAAGCTGCTGGCCGACGTGGGACTGGTTGGATATCCGAACGTTGGCAAGTCCACGCTGATCTCCCGCATCTCGGCGGCCAGGCCGAAGATCGCCGACTACCCGTTCACTACATTGCAGCCGAATCTCGGCGTGGTGGCGCTCGGCGAGATGCCGAACGTCATCAGCTTCGTGGTGGCTGACATTCCCGGATTGATCGAAGGCGCAAGCGAAGGCGCGGGGCTGGGCACTCAGTTCCTGCGTCACGTGGAACGCACGCGCTGTCTCGTTCACCTGGTGGATGTTTCGGACGCGAGTGGGCGGCCCGATCCCGTGAAGGACTTCGAGGTCATCATGGGCGAGCTGGAGAAGTTCGGGGCCGGGCTGGAGAGCAAGCCGATGATCCTCGTCGCGTCGAAGAGCGACGTGGCGAATCCCGAAAAGATTGCGGCGCTCGAGAAGTTTGCGCGCAAGAAGAAGCTCGAGCTGCACAAGATTTCTGCCGTCACAGGGCAGGGCGTACGCGAGTTGCAATGGGCAATGGCCCGCTACGTCGAAGAGGTTCGACGGCGCATCAGCGCCGGAGAAGACGTCACTGGCCCGCAGCTGTTCGAAGCGGCTCCGGAGGCGAAGGCTGTAACAAAACCAAAGAAAGCAAAAGGGAGAATACCAATGGCTGTGAAAAAGGCTGCTAAGAAGACCGTGAAGAAGGCTGTGAAGAAGGCCGCCCCGAAGAAGGTTGCCAAGAAGGCCACGAAGAAGGCCGCCAAGAAGACCGCGAAGAAGTAAGCGATCGATCACAGTGGGCGCGTTGCCGATGGCACCGCGCCTTCTTTATTGGCGGGCGCGTACGCCTTTCGGGAACCTGTTCTACACTTCTCTACTGATGAACGTCGCAATCTATGGTGGCAGCTTCGATCCTGTCCACCGCGGCCACCTGGAGGTGGCTCGCGCGGCCGCCTCGAAGTTCAACCTCGGCCGCATCTATTTCGTTCCCGCGGACATTCAACCGCTGAAGGCCGGCAACGGTGCGACGCCATACTACCACCGCTACGCCATGCTGGCGCTGGCGCTCGCGGGCGAGAAGAACTTCGTACCCTCGTTGTTAGAAGCTCCGGAAGTCGTGCAGGCCACGGGAGCGCTTGCCAGCTATTCGATCGACACGGTGCGCCGTTTCAAAGAGCGCCTGAACAAGAGCGACAGGCTGTTCTTCCTGATCGGGATCGACGCGTTTCGCACGATCGCGAAGTGGCGCAGCCCGGTGGAGTTGCTGCGCGAATGTGAGTTCATCGTCGTCAGCCGTCCCGGATATTCGCTGGCCGACGTGGCCGTGGCGCTGCCCGAAGAGCTGCGCCCGCCGGAGAGGGTGACGGAAGTTTTCAAGAGACAGGAAGCCGTGGGGGACATCGTTCACCTCGGAGCTGCCATCCATCTGCTGTCGGACGTGAACGTCGCGGTCTCGGCGACGCAGGTGCGGGCAGCGGCGAAAGCGGGTCGCGCGCTGTCGAAGATGGTTGGAGACAACGTGGCCGACTACATCAAGAAGCTGAAGCTGTATCGCGGCGAGAGCGAGCCCGGCTCCCCGCCGCTGCCGTCACCCGCCATGCAAGAGGATGGTGAAGGCGAGAAGAGGCTCCACATTGTTCGTCGCAAGCGTTGAACTGAACTGCCTGGGCAAGTTCCGCATCCCACATCTGGAAACATCGCAAATCGTGGGGCGCCGTTGCGCCGATTGCTGTCGCTGGCAAGGGCAGCGGTATGATGTTGAGCGGTACTGACGAGGACGGATGAGCACAAAAGAGATCAGGGAATACGTGAGGCTCGCACTGGCGGCCGCACGCGACAGGAAAGCCGAAGACATCACCCTGCTCGAACTGCCGAAAGAGTCGAGCGCATTTACCGATTACTTCCTGATTTGCAGCGGGACGAACCCGCGGCAGGTGCAGGCCATCGCCGATTCCGTGGACGAAGCACTGTCGAAGGCCGGCCAGGAGCCCGCCCATCGCGAGGGTTATAAGAACGCCGAGTGGGTGCTGCTGGACTACGTTGATTTTGTCGTGCACATCTTCGGCGCGCAGTCGCGGCGCTTCTACGATCTCGAACGCCTCTGGAAGTCCGCGCAACAGATTTCGGAAGAAGACCTGAAGAAGTCGCCGAAGCCCGAGGCTCCGGCGAAGAAGGCTGCGCGGCCGGTGGCAAAGAAAGCCGCATCGAAACGCACCGCGGCGGCAAAGAAGAGTTCTCCGAGGCCCGGGACGAAAACTGCGGCAAAGAAGACGGCAAAGAAAGCCGCGCGGCGCAGATAACTCTCGTGAAACTTCGCATTGCCTGGGTGGGGAAGACGAAAGAATCCTCCATCCAGGCGCTCACCTCCGAATACCTGAAGCGCATCTCTCGCTACAACCCATGCGAGCCCGCCGAAGTCTCTTCCGAACAGGCTGTCCTCAAACTGGCCGACAAGCAAGGGCGCACCGCTCCTGTGCTCGTTCTGATGGACTCTCGCGGCAAGCAAGTATCGAGCGAGGAGCTTGCGGAGTTTGTGCGCGAACACCTCGAGCGCGGCACGCAGGAGCTGATCTTCGCCATCGGGCCGTCGGATGGCTGGAGTCCGGACGCCTCCAAGGAGGCGGCGGCGAAATTCTCCCTGGGACGCATCACGCTGCCGCACGAACTGGCGCGTGTCGTGCTGCTGGAACAGATCTACCGTGCATTTACAATCCTCAAGGGACATCCGTATCACGGAGGTCATTAGCCGGCGGTCGCCGGTAAGCGCCCACGGCTGAGGAACCAAGGACCGACAACGCTTATGACTGACGTTCGCAAGGGTCTCATCATCGTCAACACGGGGCCGGGCAAGGGCAAGACAACGGCTGCCATGGGGACTGCGCTGCGCGCTGTCGGCAACGGCCTGCGCGTGCTGATGCTGCAATTCCTCAAGGGATCGTGGCACTACGGCGAACTCGACGCCGTGCAGGCGTTTGGCGACCGGTTCGTGATGCGGCAGATGGGACGCGGGTTCGTGAAGGTGGGCGGCGCCGAGACCGACCCCGAAGATGTTCGCATGGTGGAAGAGGCGTGGAAGGAAGCTGAACAGGCAATCCTCTCCGGGCAGTGGGATCTCGTGGTGCTCGACGAGATCAACTACGCGATCGGCTACCACATGCTCGACCCCGAGAAAGTCGCCGACGTCCTCAGGCGCAAACCCGAGATGGTGCACGTAATCTTGACGGGGCGCAACGCACATCCGACAATTGTGGACTTGGCGGACACAGTAACCGAAATGCGTGAGGTCAAGCACGCATACCAAAAGGGCATCATGGCCCAGCGCGGAATCGAATACTGAGCAACAGCGCAGGTCCTGAGTAGTAGGAACCGGGTGAAGCCGAGGACGCTCGCCGAGGAAGCGAGCGCCGCAGGCGAGGGCGCAGCGGCGAAGGCCCGCGGAGCCCTCGAATGAAAGCCGGGCATCATGGCCCAGCGCGGAATCGAATACTGATCCCGGTGCAAGCTAGACGAAACTAAATCTCCCCTCCGTTCGCCCGAAGCGCGCAAGCTGTCGTAAGCGCCCGATCGACGGAAGAAAACGGCTTGTCTTATGACGTGGTTTCGACGGCAGTCCCAGGAACTAGACACTTCAGGCGAGAAGAAGGTCCGAACAGAGGGACTTTGGGTCAAGTGCGAAGGATGTCGCCAGGTTATCTGGAAGAAAGACCTGGAGGAGAACCTGAATGTCTGTCCGAAGTGCGATAAGCACTTCCGCATCGACGGTCGCACGCGGCTGGCGTTGCTATATGACAACGGCGAGTACACGGTGGACGACGCCAACCTGGAATCGACCGATCCGCTGCACTTCACCGATCTCAAGCCCTACGCCTCAAGGCTGAAGGCCTCGCAGAAGCAGACCGGCCTCAAGGACGCCATCATCAACGCGCGTGGCAAGATCAACGGCCGGGAAGTATTCGTCACCACGATGGAGTACTCCTTCATCGGCGGCAGCATGGGGGCTGTGGTCGGAGAAGCCATCACCCGCGCCGTCGAGCGTGCCGCCGGGGAGCGCAAGCCGCTGGTTATCATCTCCGCGTCGGGCGGCGCCCGCATGATGGAAGGCACGATCAGTCTTATGACGCTGGCCAAGATTTCGGCCGCGCTCGCCCGTCTCGACGATGCGAAGATCCCCTACATCTCGGTGCTGACCGACCCGACGACCGGCGGCGTGACCGCATCGTTCGCCATGCTTGGCGATCTGAATATCGGCGAGCCCGGCGCACTCATCGGCTTCGCCGGCCCGCGCGTCATCGAGCAGACGATTCGCCAGAAGCTGCCGGAAGGCTTCCAGCGCAGCGAGTTCCTGGTGCAGCACGGGATGCTCGACGCCGTCGTGCACCGTCGCGACATGAAGCAGTACATCTCGCGGGCGTTCGACTGGATGGCAGTGAGACAGTAGTCAGCAATCAGCACTCAGCATTCAGCCCCGGAACTTCTCCGGGGCTTTCGCATTTCTGGCGAGCCGGTGCGCAAGTCGCTCGAGAGTTGTTCTTCAGGAGCTGCCATTTGCGATAATCGGACGTTGTGCCGGCTGAATGCCGACGGCTGATTGCTGAATGCTCACCTACGACACCGCCGTTTCGCAGCTCTACGCGCTCGGACACGAGTTGCACCGCATTCCCGCCCACAAGTTTGACCTCGCACAGATCCGCACGCTTACCGAAGCGCTTGGACATCCCGAGCGGCGATTTGCATCCGTGCTGGTGGCGGGCACGAACGGCAAGGGATCGACGGCGGCAACGCTGGCCTCCATCTTGCGGGCGGCGGGCTATCGAACGGGACTGTTCACATCTCCCCACCTGGTCAGAATCAACGAGCGCATTCGCCTGGACGGAGCCGCGATCGAGGATGCGAGCTTTGCGCGCGTCTACCAGCGCGTGCAGGAAGTGGCTCCGCAGCTTGTGGCCAGCGGCGCGTTGCCGAACCTGCCTAGCTTCTTCGAGACGATGACGGCAATGGCGTTCTGCCATTTTGCGGAAGCGGGTGCGCAGATCGCGGTGCTCGAAGTCGGGATGGGCGGACGTCTCGACGCGACCAACATCGTGGAGCCCGTGCTGTCGGTCATCACCGACATCGACCTCGACCACCAGAAGTACCTTGGAGACACGATCGCGGAGATTGCGCGGGAGAAGGCCGGCATCCTGCGAGGAGGCGTGACGGCTGTAACCCTGCCGCAGCATCCTGAAGCCAACGACACGCTCGGGAAAACGATGCTGGCCGTGGGAGCGCGAGCGGTCAGCGCGGCGCGCAACATGGCTCCCGTTTCACCGGGCTCCGGAGAGCTGGTAAGGATCAACGGCGGACGCACGAAGTTCCGCCTTCAGGTGGCAGGAGAAGAGATCGAGATCGACTCGCCGCTGATTGGGCGCCATCAACTCCGCAACCTCGCGCTGGCCATCACGGCCGCCGAGGAACTCGCGACCGTTGGTTTTCCGGTGAATGCGGCACAGATCGCCGAGGGAGTTCGCACGACGGAGTGGCCGGGGCGCTTCCACCGCGTTGGCCGGGCGGACCGTCCAGAGATAGTCTTCGACGTCGCACACAATCCCTCGGGCGCATGGGCGTTGCGCTCTGCCCTGAACGAAGTGTATGGCGAGCGGCCTCGCGTGATGGTCTTCGGGGCGATGCGCGACAAGGCCGTGCGGGAGATGGCGCAGATCCTGTTTCCAACGGCAGAGCGGGTGGTGCTGACCACAACGCCGAACAATCCGCGAGCGGCCTCTACCGGCGAGTTGAACGAGATCGCCGCAGAGCTGGGCGCGGAAGCGGAAACCCGTGAAGCCGTCGGTGAGGCGGTGGACCGCGCCGTCGAGTTGGCCGAATTCCTGGGGAACACCGCGGTCGTGGTGGTCTGCGGCTCGATCTACATCGTTGGCGAAGCGATGACCGCGGCGGGCGTGCAGCCCTGACGTTCAGTGCCGCGCTGCTGTGGTCAATACTTCGGCATCGCAGGATCGATCTTTTCGGCCCAGGCTAGGATGCCGCCGGCGACGTTCTTCGCCATGAATCCATTCGCGATGAGCAGCTCCACGGCTTGTGCGCTGCGCGCTCCGCTGCGGCAGTAAACGGCGATTTCCCTGGACGGGTCAAGTTCGGCGAGTCGCGCCGGAAGCTGCTCGAGGGGAATCAGATGTCCGCCGAGGTTGCAGATGGCGTACTCGTCGGCTTCGCGCACATCGAGCAGGAAAAGTTTCGGATCTCCCCGGTCGAGCCGCTCCTTCAATTCTTCGACGTGGATCAGAGGAACGCCGGTCTTCATTGGCGGCGGGGTCGAGATCGCCTCTTCTTCGAATCCGGCACCTCCGAGACGGAAGGAACGTACATGATCCGCACGTCCGCGCGCCACGCTGACGATGACGTACGAGCACTCGTTCCAGTACGCCTCGCGCCAGTCTTCGGCGGAGGGCTGCGCCGGATGGTCGGGATGCGAGTGGTAGAAACCGATGATATTCAGTCCACGCCGGCGTGCCGTGCGCTGGGTTGCGATCAACTCCGCGGGGCCGATCGTGTAACGGCGTTCCGGCCGCGCAGCGACGTTCGCACAGCGGACCAGATCGAGTACCGTCGATCCTCGACCCAGCAGCACTCCACAACACTCCTGTGGATACGCTTCTTCGGCATGGCGGCGGATGGCTCCGAGTTCGGGCTGTGCGATGGTGATCATGCAAATCCAAGCCGGCCGAGCGACGGATGTCAAACCTGATTGTGGTTGATCGGCTGCGATCCGTGCAAATCCCCGGCGGACGCGCGAGGTGGCGAGTCGGAAGCTTGCGGGTTGCTGCCGATTGCCCCGTTGTGCGACATTGAGTGTTCCCCTTTCCTGGGCGAGCCGTCCGTGGGTAGCGGTTCGCCACCGGGACGCCTGCGGCAACTCGGAACGACATAGCCCGCTCGCGGCATCCTAGTGAACACAGGGAACCGACCGCGAAATGTGAGCCTTGATGAAAAAACAACTCTACGCACAACGCACGTACGACGAAGCGCTGGTCTGGCTTCGCAATCACGGGTTTGAACTGCTCGACGCGCCCGGAACGGCATCGCATCGCATGTTCCTGAAGAAGTATGGTTGTTCGGCCGCAATCGAACGCGCCCCTGACGGCACCTGCCACATCTTCGCCCATCCCGGCATCTTGATGGGTGGCGAGATCGCCAAGGTGGTGGATCGTGGGTTCCAGAAGTTCCTGAAAAGTTCCAAGCTCGAACGCGCAGCGACCGCCGACGATCTGAAGGCGCTGCACAAGTTCTCCGAAGAGCTGAAAGAGGCGATGGGCACGGTGAGCCTCTACAATGAGGCGCTCGGATCGGTGAGCGAAAGCTACATGTACGACCGGGTGAACGGACGGGAAGCGGATCCGCAGCCGAAACGGCCATGGGACGAGAAGAAGAAAGCGTAAACACGGTCGAAGGCGCCAGGCAGCTCGTGCCGGGGGTCGAGTGGTACCACATCGACGACCCCGAGTCCCCGGCTCTCGATGAGCTCGGCCGCCGGTTCAATCTGCATCCCTTGCAGATTGAAGATTGCCGTCACCGTCCCCAGCGCGCCAAGGCCGAAGAGCATGAGCACTATGTCTTCGTTGTCTTCAAGCACCTCCACGATCAGACCAAGCTGAACTTCGACGACGTGGACGCGTTCGTTGGACGCGACTTCCTTGTCACCGTAAGTTGCCGCGATCCGAAGATGCTGGCGAGGTTGCGCGAGCGGGCGCAGGACGCACGGCACGCGCGCGTGGACAAGCTGTTCTACTTCCTTGCCGACGAAATCGTGGACGGATATCTGCCGGTGCTGGACGCCATGGCCGACATGGGTGGAGACATCGAGAGCGAGGTCCTCGACAATCCCAATCCCGAGGTGCTGAGTCGCATCCTGAAGCTGAAGCGCGACCTGATCGAGTTCCGCAGGATGAGCAGCGGCATGCGCGAGGTGATCAACTCCATCATCCGGCGCGAGAACGGGTTCATCGGCGACGACCTCGATCCGTACTTCCGCGATGTGTATGACCACCTCGTGCGCACCGTGGACCTGATCGAGAGCTATCGCGACCTGCTCACCGGTTCGCTGGACATCTACATGTCCGCGGTCGCCAATCGCACGAACGACGTGGTGAAGCTACTCACCGTGTACGGCACGATCTCCATACCACTGGTGGTGATCACCGGGTTCTTCGGAATGAACCTGCATCTTCCCTGGTCGGAGTCTCCGCTGGGCGCGTGGTATGCGTCAGCTCTGATGCTGATCTCCATTGCCATCGTGCTGCTCTACTTCCGCCGGAAGCACTGGATCTGAGCTGCGGTTCCCACAGCTTTCTCCCGTGATGTTGATTCGCGTGTAAACCCCGCGCGCAAAACCTTAATCCAACCTATGTAGTCGCGTCCCCGAAAGCTCGGGGTTTGTGGGTGCGTGCCGCAACTCGGCTTAGCACCCTCCAGCAGTCTGGCTGTTGGGCGATCAACTTCGAATCAAGTGCCGGGCTGCGTTGCGAATCCCCGGGATCAAGAGGAAGGTTTCCATGAAGAAGCTGATTTTACCTACGATTGCTTTGCTTCTGATGGTCGCAGGAGGTGCCTGCGCCAGGCAGAGCGGCACGACGGTTAACGCCGCCGGACAGCCTGTACAGAGCGATCGCGCTGAAGTTCTCAACCGACTCAACGAAGCAGGAAAGAACCTGGAACAGCTCATCAGCGCTCCTGACGACGCGATTCCGGAGAACGTGCTGGCCAACGCGAAGTGCGTGGCGATCGTGCCGGATATGGTCAAGGGCGGATTCGTCTTCGGCGGCCAGCATGGTCGCGGAGTAGCGACCTGCCGCACGCCCGGCAAGGGTTGGAGCGCGCCCGCGTTCTTCACGATCACCGGCGGCAGCTGGGGAGCCCAGATCGGCGCCGAGTCGGTGGACCTGACGATGCTGGTGATGGATGACCGAGGCATGAACGACCTGCTGTCGGCCAACTGGCAGATCGGCGCCGATGCTTCGATAGCCGCCGGTCCGGTTGGACGCCAAGCGAGCGCTGCGACCGACTATAAGCTCGAGAGTTCGGTTCTGACCTACTCGCGCACCAAGGGTCTGTTCGCGGGATTGACGCTGAACGGCGCGAACATTCGTCAGGACAACGACTCAACCACCGCGTTCTACGGCAAGAACTATGACTTCCGGACGCTGCTGACGGGGAAGATACCTCCGCCCGCGCAAGCCAATACGTTCCTGGCTTCGGTTCGCCAGAACTTCCGCGAGTCGGTGAACGCTACCAAGTAGTGCGGTCCGACCGACGAACATAGGCCCGGCCAAAGCTGGGCCTATCTTATTTTCTCCGCGGTCCCATGTTGGCTGGTCCGAAATCCAACCCTCGCTTATTAGCCTGCTGCGTCGCTTTTCTGCGTTGCTTCTCAGCTATCCGCTGTTCGAGCTGAACTCTTTTCTGCGCTGCGCCAGCAAGCCTGAGACGTTCGGCGGTGATTGTCCAACTTAAGGCCTTAACGAGGTCCGGGCTTGTGCCTTTGCCCTCGGCATAGCACTCGGCCAACGGCAGAATCGCACCCGCATAGCCTCCTTCCGCTGCTTTTCGAATCGCGGTGAATGCTTCGAGTGGTCTGTTCGTGCGCTGGTAAATGACACCCAAGCAGTAGGATCTGGCGGGTAACTTCTTCGCGATTTCGCTGCACATGGCCGATGCTTTTCCATAGTCCTGCGGAACACCATTTCCCGACAGGTACATATCGGCAAGTTGCAATGAGGCGAGGGGCGATCCCCGCTGTCTCAGCCACTCGATGTATCGCATTGCCGCTTGCTGGTTGCGCGGCAGTCGCTCGCCGTCCAAGAGCAAAGCGGCTGCTGTCCAGTAGGCTGTTTCGAGCCGGATCGGAGTGAGTTCGCTGGCGGTGCGATCTCGAGCCTCGGCCGCCAGAGGAACGCCTGCGTCGGCTGCGAGTGCGAACCACGCCCAGGCGAGCTCGAGGTTCTCTGCAAGACCGACCCCAAGGGCGTCGCCGTTGTAGAGCATGGTGCCGAGCGCGTACATGGCGTCGCCGTTGCCCTGCTTAGCGGCGCGTGCGTACCAGACTCCGGATTGGCGCAGGTCTCGGGCGACTCCGTCCCCATTCTGATAGGCTCGCGCGGCAGAGAGTTGGGCGGCGACGTCGCCGGCCTCGGCTCGTTGCAGGAGATCGGAGCCCGCAGTCTGGGCCTCCCCGATTCCAATCAACAGGAGAAACGTGAGTAGAATCCGCATCGATGTGAGTTCCTGAATGTGCGGAAGCATAGCACCGAATCCGCCGGCGACCTTCCCCCAATTGTTAGAATAGAAGCACCTAGTTTCCCTCCATTATGCAGTTCACCGAACATTACGACGTTGTGGTCGTGGGCGCCGGTCATGCCGGGTGCGAGGCGGCCATGGCTGCGGCGCGCATGGGCTTGAAGACCGCGCTGTTGACGCTCAACGTGGACCTGATTGCCCAGATGTCCTGCAATCCCGCCATTGGCGGCATTGCCAAGGGGCACCTCGTCCGCGAGGTTGACGCCCTCGGCGGCATCATGGGCGAGGTAACGGACGCCGTCGGCATACAGTTTCGGCTGCTGAATACGTCTCGCGGTCCCGCCGTATGGTCTCCCCGAGCGCAGTGCGACAAGCAGCAGTACCGGCTGAAGATGCGCGAAGTGCTGGAGTCGCAGCCGAACCTCACGATCAAGCAGGCCGAAGTCGCAGACCTGGTCATCGAGGACGGCGAACGTCGCATCGCGCGTGGGGTGAAGCTCCGCGACGGCAGGACCGTGGGCGCGCAGGCCGTGGTGGTTACAACCGGCACGTTCCTCAACGGGCTGATTCACTGCGGCGAGCAGACGTATCCGGCGGGTCGCAGCGGCGAGCCTCCGGCGGTGCTGCTGGGTGAGGCGCTGAAGCGCCTGGGACTCCGAGGCTGCCGGCTGAAGACCGGAACTCCACCGCGCCTCGACGGACGCACCATCGACTGGTCGCGATTCCAGGAGCAGCCTGGCGATGCCGACCCGACGCCCTTCAGCTTCCGCACGAAGAAGATCACGCAGTCGCAGGTGCCGTGCTACATCGCCTACACGACGGACGAGACGCACCGCGTCATTCGCGAAAACGTTCACCGGTCGCCGATGTACAGCGGCCAGATCCAGTCGATCGGGCCGCGCTACTGCCCTTCGATCGAAGACAAGATCGTCAAGTTCCCGGACAAGGAGACGCACCAGCTCTACCTCGAGCCCGAGGGACTGAACACGCACGAGATCTACGTCAACGGCATGAGCACCAGCCTTCCGGTGGACGTGCAACTGGCGATCATCAAATCGGTCCCGGGGCTGGAAACGGCAGAGATGCTGCGGCCGGGCTATGCCATCGAGTACGACTCGATCGACCCGACGGAGCTCGAACGCACGCTGCAAACGAAGCAGATCGCCCGTCTCTACCTCGCCGGACAGATCAACGGAACCAGCGGTTACGAAGAGGCTGCCTGCCAGGGACTGATGGCGGGCATCAACGCCGCGCTGGCCATCAAGGGCGAAGCGCCGCTCATTCTTGATCGCACGGAAGCCTACACGGCGATCCTGATCGACGACCTGATCAGCAAGGGAACGAACGAGCCGTACCGGATGTTCACGTCGCGCGCGGAGTTCCGCCTGCACCTGCGCATCGACAACGCGGACCGTCGCCTCACGCCCCATGGCCGCCGCGTGGGACTCATCAGCGACGATGCGTGGCAGGACTATCTCGCCAAGCAGGGGCGCACCGAGAAGCTGCGCAAAACCCTGGAGACGTCGCGCGTAAATGGGGACCTTCCGGCGGCGCTGGCCGAGAAAGTCGGTGTCGTGACTGGGCAGACGTACGCGCAACTGCTGAAGCGTCCCGAGGTGGGCATCGACGACTTGGCTGTGGTCGCTCAGCAACTCATGCCCGAGTTCTTCGCTCGCCAGGATGCGATGCCGGTCGAGGTTCGCAATGAGCTGAAGTCGGTGGAGACCGAGATCAAGTACGCGGGATACCTCCAGCAGCAGGAGAAGGCGATCGAGCGGCTGAAGAAGGCCGAAGAGCGCTCGATTCCCGAATGGTTCGACTACTCGGCAGTCAGCGGCCTCTCGCGCGAGATGAATGAGAAGTTGACGCGCGTTCGCCCAGGCACGCTGGGACAGGCCAGCCGAATCCCCGGCGTGACACCGGCTGCCGTTTCATTGATCCATGTCTATATAGAAATTCAGGGACGCCGCCGCACGCAAGCGCAAGCGTCCCGGTAGTCACTCCAACCTGTCTACGACCTTGTAGTGCGCCGATCGCAGATCGAAGCGCGTGAGGAGTTTGTGCGCTTCGGGTTCAATGACGGCGAGCGTATAGTCCTCGCCCGCGAACGCTATCACCCTGTTCGACTCTCTGGATGCCGCAGCAGGTACGCGCCTCGGTACCCAGCGATGCGGTGGATGCCGGGCAGCACGTGCGAGCGCAGTAGTTTCTCGTAAGCATCGGCGTGGCGGTGGGTGGTCCATCCGTGCCAGATCCGTGCGATCATGCGGGCCTCCAAGGGGCTCCAAGGATAATCCGAGTTTGTGACCTAAGTCATAGTGCGAGGTGATGCCACCTTCTAGGCTTTCATTGGAAGGTTGCCATGGCCACTCATCCTATAAGCACTGATACCGATAACCTCCCCGGCCCGGCGGCCGAGCAGAGTCCCGAGCGCCCGGTTGCCACATCTGAAATCAAAACCAAGAAGAAGTTGATTCGACGTACCGACGCGAACAATTCCCAGAAACTGCGTCGCATCTTCCAGTTCGCTTTTGTCGCCCTCAATCTTTATCTCGGCGTCGTGTTCTACATGTGGACGCTGTATTACGAGACTGGCGGCACGCGCGGGTGGAATGTGGAGCGGCCCGCGGGAGTCGAGGGCTGGCTTCCGATCGCCGCCCTGATGAACCTGAAGTACGCCATCCTGACGCAGGCGATCCCGAAGATTCACCCGGCAGCGATGTTCCTGCTCGTCGCGTTCCTCACCATGAGCGTGCTGCTGAAGAAGTCGTTCTGTTCGTGGCTGTGTCCGGTGGGAACGCTTTCGGAGTACCTCTGGAAGTTCGGACGCAAGGTCTTCCACACGAACATCAAGGTGCACCGCTACGCCGACATTCCGTTGCGTGGGCTGAAGTACCTGCTGCTCGGCTTTTTCGTGTACATCATCGGCGAGATGTCGGCCATCGCGCTGGCGCAGTTCCTCGAGACTCCGTACGGCATCATCGCCGACGTGAAGATGCTGAACTTCTTCCGCGATATGAGCGACACGGCCCTGCTGGTGATCACCGTGCTGGTCGCGCTCTCGATCTTCATCCAGAACGTCTGGTGCCGCTATCTGTGTCCTTACGGCGCGCTGTTGGGGATCATCTCGATGCTGAGCCCGGCGAAGATTCGCCGCGACGCCGACGCCTGCATCGATTGCGCGAAGTGCGCCAAGGCCTGCCCGTCGTCGCTGCCGGTCGATAAGCTGGTGAAGATCCAGTCGGCCGAGTGTACGGCCTGCATGGAGTGCGTCGCCGCTTGCCCCGCGGAAGATGCTCTACAGTTCGCGCTGCCTCCACGCCGAGCAGGAGAGCCGGGCACGCAGCCGGGCAACCCTGCCATCGCGGCGCGTTGGAAGAGCCGGACGTTGCAGCCCTGGGCTGTGGCGGCGGCCATTGCCCTGGTGTTCTTCGGAATTGTCGGCTACGCCAAAATTTCCGGACACTGGCAGACGAACATCCCATCGTCGGTGTACATGGAACTGGTGCCGCGAGCGGCCGAGTCCGGACACCCCGGCATGTGAATTGGAGATCTCAGAATTTCCAATTGGAAATTCTGAGATCTGCCCTCCAGGAAGTTATCCCCCTGCAGGTTGGAAGAATCCAAGTCTGCGAGCTGCAATCTCGAGTCTGAGATTCCAAGGGGGACGTATGCGCAGAATCGTTGCATGTATAGCGCTGTTGCTCGTGGCTGCCATGGTGGTCAGCGCACAGACCGCTCCAGGTACGGACAAGAAGAGTCAAGGCGTTGGAAGGTGGACGCTGGATAAGGCCAAGTCGGACTTCGGGAAGACGCCGCCTCCCAGGAGGGCGTCTCTGCACGTGACCGAGTCTTCTGCCGACCGAATCTCGTACACCTACACCGAAGTCGATGCCAAGGGGAAGACGTACAAGGACTCCTGGTCAGGAAAGCCCGACGGGAGCATGAGGCCCTCCGAAACGGTCCCGCCGGGTTCTTCGCAGGCGTCGTTCCGGTGGGAAGGCGATACCCTGATGGCAGAGTTCAAGGACGACAAGGGGATGGAAGCGCAGGAGCGCATCACGTTTTCCGAAGACGGGCGGACGATGAATGTGGAGCGCACCGCGAAAGGGCCGGAAGGCGAGTCCAAGTCCACCCAGGTGTGGCGCAAGAAGGGCGCCGCGAAGGGGAAACCTGCTGCGAAGGGTGAGTGAGCGTCAGCGGTCCTGGCGCGCCCCGCTTTTCAGGAATCGCGGCGGGCAATAAACTCCCAACATGCCGCGGATTGACGTAATCCTGCTTGTCGTGGGAATGCTGTTCCTTGTCAGCGTCTTCGCAAGCAAGCTATCGGCGCGTATCGGCGTTCCCTCGCTGCTGCTGTTCGCCGTCATCGGCATGCTGGCGGGCTCCGACGGGCCCGGCGGAATCTACTTCGACTTCCCCTGGGCGGCGCAACTGGTCGGCGTCATCGCCCTGAGCGTCATCCTCTTCTCGGCAGGATTCGACACCCGCATCGCTCATATACGTCCCGTGCTCGCCCCAGGCATCAGCCTGGCGACCATTGGGATCGTTGTCACCGCGGCTACTACCGGCCTGTTCTCATCGTGGATCCTCAATTTCGGATGGAAAGAGGGTCTGCTGCTGGGGGCGATCGTCGCCTCGACCGACGCCGCGGCGGTTTTCAACGTGCTGCGCCTGCAGCGGCTGAACTTGCGGGGCGGCTTGCGTGAGCTCATCGAGTTTGAGTCGGGCAGCAACGACCCGATGGCGGTGCTGCTCACAATCTTGTTGATCGAGCTGATTCAAAACCCCGAGTACGGGCTATGGCGCGCGGCAGGGTTCCTCGTGCTGCAAATCCTGGTCGGCGCAGGTGTGGGACTCGCGGTTGGGCGCTTCGCCGTGGCGGTGATCAACGGCATCAAGCTGGAATGGGAGGGACTCTACCCAGTTCTCAGCATCATGATGGCCGTGCTGGCCTATGGACTTGCCGCGGTACTGGAGGGGAGCGGCTTCCTTGCAGCTTACATCGCAGGACTCGTGCTGGGGCAGGCGACGCTCATTCACAAGAACACGCTGCGGTTGTTCCACGATGGCGTGGCGTGGCTGATGCAGATTGCGATGTTCCTCGTGCTCGGTCTGCAAGTCTTCCCGTCGCGCTTGACGACCTTGGCCGCCGTGTCTATGGCGATTGCTTTGTTTGTGATGTTCGTCGCCAGGCCGTTGAGCGTGTTCATCGCACTGCCAGGGAAGCGGTTCGAGGTCCGCGAGAAGTTGCTGGTCTCCTGGGCCGGGTTGAAAGGCGCCGCGCCGATCGTTCTCGCTACATTTCCTCAACTTGCCGGGCTTCCGCAGTCCGAGACGATATTTCATGTGGTCTTCTTCGTGGCCCTGAGTTCACTGCTGTTGCAGGGGACCACGATCGCACCGGCGGCTAAGTTCCTGCGGTGCGAAATGGCCGGCACGTCGTATCGCGACTTCCCGCTGATCTTCAACCCGTCCACAAAATCGGAAGGCGACGTATTCCAGGCGCTGGTTGGTGACGGCTCGCCGCTGGAGGGCAAGCGCATCGTCGATCTCGCCCTGCCAACGGGTGTGTTGATCCTGCTGCTGCGGCGCGGCGACCACTTCGTGGTGCCGCAGGGTGGGACGCAACTTCAGCGGGGCGACACCGCCCTGATCATGGCCTCCTCGGAAGTCCGGGCCGATGTATCCACCATGTTTGGAGCCGAAGTGTATTAGTGGGGCGGGATCGGTGTGTGGAAGCAGCCGGAGCTTGAAAGCCCGGCTGCCTCTCGTTAGATACCTCGCGAGACGCTGGCTTAGTGTCCCTTGACGCTCTCGAAGGCGTGCTTCATCTGAAGGTTCTCGAACGCTTTGCTTGCGCGCGTTTCGAACTCATGCGACAGCGCCAGCAGGGCTTCGGTGGGCACCGCCAGCGTGCCGACGCTTTGCAGCAGTCCCAGCGCGTGCAGCCGGTCGCCGGCTTGGGCGAGTTTCGCGGTCGAGGTGCCAAGGTAGAGCGCGTCCGCCGGATCGTTGAGCGCTACGGGCGCGCCTGTAATCTTGCCGGCCACCCAGTAGAGCTTGTCTTTCAACAGCTGTTCGATCTCCGCGTCGGTCGCACTCTCAAAATGCCAACCGCCGGTGCTGAAGTTCTTGAAGCGGCTCGAAAGCTGCACTGGCTGCAGCTTCCCGGACTTCAGGAACTCCAGCTCCTTCCTGTCTGTCCACTTGCGCAGTGCATTCAAAACGTACGGTTGCGCCTCGGCGGCGTCGAGCGAGGGAAGCAGCTCGAGCATGGTCGCCGAGAGATGGATGGCGACATTGGCCTTGAGCTGGCTGCCATCGGCAAGGCTGACGCTGCCGTGCAGGACCTGGAAGTCGCCGCCGGATGTGGATGGATGAAACGGCCAGTCGAGTTCGAAAACAAGAGGCAGACCCGAGAGGGTCACGTTCGCGAGTATGTCGTTGTGCATGTGTGTCGAACGGTAATCACCGGCCACGCCCCACGCGTGCCGACGATGGGATGTGTCCCCGAAAGGGAACAGGCGATCATAGCGAAATGCGCGGGGGATCATCAACGCCCGCGGAGGCTTTGGGCCGGCTTCAACGGACGCCACGGGCGCGGATGCTATCGTTGAACTGTGGAACGCGAAAGACTCCAGGAGATATTGAGGCCCTACCTAGCGGAACGCGAACTGCCGGGCGCAGCGGCCGGGCAGATATCGACATATATAGATATACTGCTTCGGTGGAACGCCCGCACCAACCTCACGGCGGTTCGCGATCCGGAGCAGATCGTCGGGAGGCATTTCGGCGAATCGCTGTTTGCGGCCGTGAACCTCGTCGTCCCGGAGTCCGACCTGACTGTTAACGATCTTGGTTCCGGGGCAGGTTTTCCGGGAATTCCGATCAAAATCTTCGCTCCAGGGCTCCGAATGACCCTGATCGAGTCGCAGATCAAGAAGGTGACGTTTCTGCGCGAGGTGATCCGAGCGCTGGAACTGAGGGACGTAGCCGTTCATTACGGCAGGGCCGAGCAGTTCGGGCGCAAGGCGGATCTGCTCACCTTCCGTGCGGTCGAGAAGTTTGACTCCGTCCTGCCGGTGGCGCTGGGGCTTGTTGCTCCCGGTGGGAGGCTGGCCATGCTGGTAGGAGCCGCCCAGGTGGCGCGCGCGAAGGAATTGGTCGGCGGCGACTGGCAGGCTCCAATCCCGGTCCCCGGGTCAGAGAGCCGGGTACTCGCCGTCCGGAACTGCTGATAGAGGCTGCTGGGCTACTAAGCTACTAAGCTACTGAGTTACTGAGCTGCTGAGCTACCACCTAAGAACCTAAGCACCTCAGCACCTAAGGACCTCAGAACCTAAGCACCTCAGAACCTAAGCACCTCAGAACCTAACCACCTCAGAACCTAAGCACCTGAGAACCTCCGTCCCTCCGTGTTGAACCCTCTTCCCGCCGAGCAATGGAATTGTTCCACGTGGAACAGTTTGCAACTATGGTTCATCCGCACGGGTGTTCCAC
>DASPLH010000102.1:0-5158 GCA_035627675.1 Clostridia bacterium | reverse complement strand
ACAATTCATGAACATCGTTGAGAGGCTACTGGCGCCGGTGCGGCGCACAGGCATTCGTGTGTTTGGCGGGCGTGAGGAGGTTCCACGCAGGACGGCGGCACTGCCCTCGATCGGAAGATCGTACGGGGCACATACCGCGGCGATGCCGAAGAGGACTCCGGAAAACCTGCGACGGTTCGCGGAGACTCCGGTGGCACGCAAGGCGATCAACACGATCAAGGACCGCATCGCCGGAATGAACTGGCGAATCCAGCCGCGACGTGGACGAAAACTGGAAGACATTGCGGATGGCGCTGAACGAGTGCGGATCCTGACCGCAAACTTCGAGCAGCCCAACCCGGACGATTCGTTCCGTTCATTCGCCGAGCAGGTGCTGGAAGACATCATCGTAGGCGGATTCGGCGCGGTCGAATTGCAGCTGAGCGGTGAGCCGGCGCGCCCGCTCAGGTTGTGGCCCGTGGACGGCGCGACGATCAAGCTGCGCCCGGACTGGAACGGCGATCCGGCGGCGCCGCGGTATGTGCAGGACACGGGGCGAGTCGGCGCGGAGCGCGAGGCAAATCTCATGGACCAGGAGTTGTCGTACATCCGGCTGAACCCGCGGACGCACACGCCTTTCGGGCTGGGCCGCCTGGAGGTCGCGTTCGAGACGATCCACGCGCTGCTGGGAGCGCAGCGGTATGCGGCGAATCTTGCGAGCAATTCGGTGGTGCAGTACGCGTTGTGGATCGATGAGCTGGATTCAACCCAGCAGGAGCGCCTGATCCAGTGGTGGCAGGACGAAGTCGAGGGCACGGGACGAGTGCCGATCCTTTCGGCGGCGAGCAAGCCGGAGGTGCTGCGTTTCGGCGGGGGCACGGATGCAGACCTGAGACTGCAGTGGCAGGAGTTCCTGATCCGCGTAGTCGCAGATGCGTTCGATCTGCCTCCGATGTTCCTGGGCGTCGAGGGGGATGTGAACTATTCGACGGCGGCGGAGCTAAGCGCGTCGGCGTTCCACACGGCCATTGTGCCGACGGCGAGACTGTTTGCCGAGCACATCACGCGCGACGCCATCGGAAAGAGGCTGGGCTGGCACGACCTCGAGCTCGTATTTACGGATCTCGATGCGCCGAACGATCGCGAGCAGGCCGAACTGCACGAAATCCTGCTGCGCTCGGGCGTACTGACCGTGAACGAGGTGCGGCAGATGAGAGGACTTCCGGCGTTGCCCGGAGCTGAGACCAGGCAGTAACGGGGAGGGGCGGATGGAGTTGCAGTTGGAATCGATGGCCGTGGAGATGCCGCAGGTGGAGGGGCATCCGAACCGTTGCGGGTTTCGCGGCGTACTGACGACGGTGGACAGGGCGTCGGACCGGGCTCCGAGCGGGGCGCGCGGGCACCGGGTGATGCTCACGGCGGAGGCAGCGGAAGCGGCGCTGCCTTCGCTGCTGGGGATGGCGGTGGATTATGCGCCTGAACTCGACCGGCACGATGCCCGGCGAAAGGCCGGAATCATTACCGACGCCGAGCTCAGGAATCTGGCTACCGGCGGACAATGCATTGCCGTACGTGGATATATATTCGCGCGCGACTTCCCTGAAGTGATCGAGGCGGTACGGGAGATGGGGCGCGCGGAACTTGGGATGTCTTACGAGATCGCGGATGTTCGCGTAGCGGACGTCAACGCCGAGGTCTGGCGCGTCACGCAGTTCGCGTTCACGGGCGCGGCAGTGCTGAAACGCGGTCGCGCGGCGTACCGGGACACCTGGCTCGAACTCGAGAACTAAGGCGTCGGGGTGGAAGAGCGCCGGACCTGGTCCGGCGTGTTTTTGTCTGGAGCTGAGATGGAAGACAACAAAGCAGGAACAGAACAGTTGCAGGCGTGCGCGGAGCGAATCGCGGAGGCTGCGACGGCGCTGCAGGGCGTGCTGGAGAAGGTGGTTGCCCAGTACGAGGCACTGAACCAGAAGGTGGACCGCATCGTTGCGGCGATCGACGAGCGCGCGTTGCTCGCAGCCGCCGGGACCGAGCGGGACCATGGGCGCGGCGAGCGGAAGACGGTTGCGGCGCCGGTTGCCATGCTGCTTGCCAAGGGCGGAGTGGAAGCAACGGGGCAGATCGAAGCCGGCACGCTGGACCGCGCGCTTCGATCGCTAAGCGTGGACCAGCGGATTGCGGTGAAGGCCGAGATGGCCAGAGCAGGGTTGCTGAGCTAATTCGAGGTAAGAGGAGAAAGAATGGATACGAACTTTGTTGATCTGCACGCAGCGGCCGATTTCATGGGGCCGGGTGCGATCGAAGTCACGCGGTACCAGAGTGAGATCACCGACATCGTGCGCCGGAGGGGAGTGTTCGGGCAGCGCATCCGGCAGGTGCCGGCAACGGGGCATCCGTCCCGCTATTTCGAGCAGACGGCGATTGCCTCGCCGACGGCGGCCAGTGGGTTCGTCGATCCGCGCAACATCGTGGCCGCGATCAGCGCGCCCACGCGGGTGGAGCGCAGCGTCCCATTGAAAGCGCTGGTGTCGCAGATGAACTACAACCTGTTCGACCTGGAGTTGGGCAAGCAGCAGAGCCAGTTCTCCTTCCTGCAGGCGAAGGACCTGGCGGACGCCGTCGATGGCGTGATGCGCACGCACGACGTCGCACTGTGGAACGGCAATGACACGTCGCTGAGTTCTCCCACGACCCTTCAGTACTACGGAGTCGCCGGGCAGATCACCGCGGGCGGAAACGCCACCACAATCGCCGCTGGAGAGAGCATCGTGGACGGCGTGAAGTCCACGATCGCCGAGATGGTCGCGAACACCAGCTATGAAGTTCGTCCGACGGCCATCTATGCGAACCCGGTCCTGCTGGATCTGATCGATCGCGAGATGAAGAGCGAGTTCAACCTGGTGCTGTCCACGACAGAACTTGCGGGCGGCGTACGGGTGAAGACCCTGGCCACGCAGGCCGGCGAGATTCCGCTGATTCCGGAATGGTCGCTGTCCTACACGGGAACGCCGGGCAGCGGCCTGGCGGAGTTGCCAGCCTACATCGTGACCGAAGACATGATCGAGTACCACTGGCTCACGGACCCGAACCCTCGCGTGTTCGAGCTGGGCGTTACCGGTTCGCTCGCGTCGCAGATGGTGGTGGTGAAGTTCGGCGGCGTCGTCGTGAAAGGCGCCAGCTACGCACACCACAAGGTGGTTGTTCAGCGGTAGCAGGGATGAGTGGGCCTGGCGACAGGCCCACTTCACCGTACGGAGCACAGGATGACATACCTCTTGGCGGAGGAATACGAGCGCTTCGGATTGCCGCCTTCGACAGGCGAAGGGATGGTCGCGGCGGCGTCGGCGATTCTCGACGCACACTGCCGACGCAAAAGCGTGGGCGTGGAGCGTTACTCGGAGCGACTGAGAGTTGGACGGTCGCAGTGCGTGCGGCTCACCTACCTGCCGCTGGCGGACGGCGACGGCGGCCCCATCGTGCAGGCGCGAGCGCGACGCTCACGGCGGGCGGACTGCGGCTCGGCTGCGGCAGAAATCGCAAGCGCGTTCGGCCTGGCGGGCGGATGGGTGGACCTGGACGTGGCGACGCTCGAGGTCTGCCGCGAGACGGGCGAGGTGCAACTGAGTTCCGGCGTGCTTGCCCCCACGTTCGATGACGTTGAGATCACCTACACGGCCGGGTTCGCAACCATACCCGATGCCGTGAAACATGCTTGCGCGCTGGTGGTGCGCAACGCGCAGGCAACTCCTGCGTTGAACGTGCGCGGCGGCTCGGTCGACACGATGCACCTGGAGTACTTCTCGGATTCGTTGCTGGACTCCAACGTCAGAAAACTGCTGGCGCCCTATGTCGCGCAGAGAGTCGGTTGAGCATGCGCAACATGGCGGGTGTACAGGGGCTCGCGGAGTCGCTGCTGGGCGCGTGGAGTGCGCAGCCTGTGACCTTGTGCGTTGCGTTGCGTTCGGACCATACGCACGCAGCCGGTCTCGGCATGGGAGGAAGAGCCTGGCAGGAGGCGACGCTCTCGCCGGTTGTGCTGCACGGCACCGAATCGATGCTGGTTCTGAGCGAATCGTTCCGCGCGGCGCTCGGCTGCGCGGCGGATGCGAACCTGCAAGAAGCGATGAAGGATGTGGGCGGAGTGCGCGTGGACGGGCGGATGATGCGAATCGCGGCCGTGGAGCACGTGGGAGGTGACACCTCGGGCAGTTTGCTGCGACTGCGGCTGGAGGGATGAATGCAGATGGCCAAGGATACCGCCCTGGTGACCTGGGCGGAACGGCTGCGAACGGTCAACCCGGCGCGCAAGGTAACCGTTGACGGAGTAGAGCGTCCGGCACTGTTGGCGTGCGAGAACGAAAGGCCCGAGTTGCGTGCGACGGCCGGAGTCTACTGGGTTTCGTGGGGAAAGGTGGGCGCGGCCGGCCCGGGGACCCAGGGGCTCCATGCAATGGCTTGCGAGATCACGTATGCGTCCTCCGGCACGGAGCAAATGCATGGTTGCGATCGCGGTCGGGAGTTGACCCGAATGGACGCCGAACTTCGCGCGCTGCTGCATCCGGCGACCGTTGCGAAGGTGGACTACTCGCAGGAGCCGCCGGTGGAGGCGCACACGTCGATCACCTGGAGTGGACCACAGCTCGCAGAAGCGGAGCAGGATGGAGCGGTGCTACGCCGCACAGCGCAACTAGTTCTGTATTTCTATCCGGAAGAGGGAGCGTAGATGATTACAGATTCGAGCTTGCAGCACGCGCAGCCCTTAGTAGAGCCCGTGCGGGCATACTTCGCTCCTGTCGATCGACGATCCGGAGAACCCGCAGTATTCGATCCCAGCCGAGGAGCGTTCGACCCGGAGTTCCCACCCGCTCCGTGGATCGACCTTGGACCCATTGAGAACCTCTCGCGAGCTACCAAGGGTGACGTCCAGTTGCTGAGAGCCGGCCGGTCCAGCAGTCCGCGGGTGCTGTCCAGAAAGTGTGGCGAGAACCGGGTTCAGCTTGACTTCACGCGGTGGGGAAAGTTGCAACTGGCGATCTCGTCAGGGTCGCAGCACTTCAACGTACTCAGCCCGGTGCAGGGATCAGCGGGAGGCGGAAGCGGAGCACCGGCGGAGCCGGCGTGCCCGCTGCTGGCCGGGACAAGCGCAAGTGAACTGGTGATCGGCGCCGACGCGCTGCCG
>DASPLH010000101.1:0-11498 GCA_035627675.1 Clostridia bacterium | reverse complement strand
CTGAAGCTCGACGCTCTCGCCGTTGCTGTTGAAGAGAACCTCGACCGAAAGTACGCGCTCTGCCGCGCGCGCCAGGGAAACCCTGTAGGCAACGCGTCCGGGCGCGCAGGGAGAGGCGGGGGCCGCGACCGCGGTCCAGCTGAGGAAGAACGTCAGAAATAGAACCAGGTGATGCTTGCTGCACAACGAGAACCGTAGTCGCACGTGCCTAGACCTTTTGAAGCGCTTTTAACTTCGCCGGCAGCTTCTCGTAGATACCACCGAATCCGCCATTCGAGAGGATTGCGACGACGTCGCCCTCCCGCAGTTCGGAAACAATGCACTCGACGATCGCGTCGGCATCCGTCAGGGTGCGCGCGTCCTTCCCTTCCTTCTGCAAGCCCGCGATTACCGCTGCGAGGTCGAGCCGCTCTTCGGGAGCGAGAGAGTCCGTGGTCTTGAAGAACACGCCGGCGACCACGACCTGGTCGGCCACGGCGAGGCTGGCGGCCAATTCGCGCTGGAACACGTTGCGCCGGAGCGTGTTCGAACGCGGCTCCAGCACTGCCCAGAGCCGCCGCCCCGCGTATCTCGTCTTCAGGGCGCGGAGAGTCTGCGCGATGGCCGTGGGGTGATGCGCGAAGTCGTCGATGATGGTTACGCCCGAGACCTCGGCGCGTACCTCCAGCCTGCGCTTCACGCTGCGGAACGTACGCAGCGCCTCTGCAATGGCATCGACCGGGATTGCATAGCTGGAAGCAAGGGCAGCGGCTGCCGTGGCGTTCAGGACGTTGTACTCGCCCGCCAATGAGAACTCAAATTGCGCCCACGGTTCTCCCTGCCGCGACACGGTCCACGTCGTCCGCGCGGGCTCATAACGAATGTCGCCGATGCGCCAGAAGGAATCGGCGGCGAATCCATATCGCTCGACGGGACAGAACGCCTTCGCCACGCATTCGCTCACGGCCGGGCTGCCATCCCAGGCGATCACGCGTCCGCGCTGCGGCACCAGGTTGATGAGGCGCTTGAATGAGGTCTTCACCGCATCGAGATCACGGTAGATGTCGGCGTGATCGAACTCGACGGAGGTCAGGATGACCGCGTCGGGAAAATAGTGCAGGAACTTCGGTCCCTTGTCCCAGAACGCGGTGTCGTATTCATCGCCTTCGATGATGAACTCGCGTCCGCCGGCGACGCTGAAGCTGGCCCCGAAGTTTTCGGCGATGCCTCCCACGAGAAACGACGGCCGGCGTCCCGCCACCTCGAAGATCCATGCCAGCATCGAGGTCGTAGTTGTCTTCCCATGGGTTCCGGCCACGACCAGCGATTCGTGTCCGCGAATGAATTCATCGTAGATCAACTGCGCCATCGACGTGAACGGCAGCCGGTGGTTGAGGACGTGTTCGACCTCGGGGTTGCCGCGCGAGATCGCGTTGCCGATCACGACGAGGTCGGGAGCGGGCTCGAGATTCGCAGGCGAGAACGGCTGGGCCACAGGGATTCCCAACTCGGCGAGGTAGTCCGACATCGGCGGGTATGCCGCGTTATCGGAACCCTGTACGTGGAAGCCGCGCTTCTTAAGCATCCCGGCCAGCGAGGCCATAGCCGTGCCGCAGATGCCGACGAGGTGAATGCGTTTGCCGCTCATCAATGTCTTGTGGTCCCTTGTGCGTCGCGAATGGTGGCCGCGCCGATCTCGAACGCGACACGTTCTACGGAGGCCGTCACGCTGACCTCCACGCCTAATGGCAACGTGATGTTCTCGCCCGTCACATGCCCCGACGGCAATCCGTAAACGACCGGTATGCCGAGATCTCCGACGACGCGCTCGACCACCTGCTGAAGCGTGTAGGGCTGCTCGACCGGTTGCACGCACTCCACCATCTCGCCGAACACGATCGCGCGCACTCCGTCCAACTTCCCTGCCAGCCGCAGTTGCATCAGCATCCGGTCAACCTGGTAAGGCTTCGCGCCGATGTCTTCCATCAGCAAAATCTTGCCGCTGGTCTGAACCTCGTAAGGAGTGCCCAGGGACGCGACCAGCATCGAGAGGCATCCGCCGTAGAGTTCGCCGGTCGCCTGTCCGGCCCTGAGCGTTCGCACACGGGACGCAGCGTCAAACTCCAGACGGCAAGGCTCGCCACCCAGCACCGCACGCCACGAGTCGAGATGAACTCCGCCCCGGTGAGCGAAATCCTTGGCGGCCATCGGGCCATGAAATACCACCAGCCCGCCGTCGGCGAAGCGCGTGAGCAGCGTCGTGATGTCGCTGTAGCCGATGAATATCTTAGGGCTTGCGAGCAGCTTCGAGACGTCGAGGCGCGGCAGCAGGTAGTTGGCGCCGTAACCGCCGCGGGCACAGAGGACGGCCTTCACATCATCGCGCTGGAAGGTCTCCTGCAATTCGCGCGCGCGGCGTTCGAGGGTGCCCGCGAAGTAGAGATCGCTGTCGAAGATCGACTCTGAGTAAACGGGGTTGTAGCCGAGCTCGCGCAGGCGCGTGGCGCCGGCCTCGACATCGGCGCGGCACACAGCGCTCGCCGGCGCGATGACGGCGATGGTGTCGCCGCTGCGCAGAGCGGGTGGACGCACCTTCTGCCGCGCAACGCGCTCCCGGTTCGGATTTGACTCACTCACTCGCAGGTCCTTCCGGGAGCCATAGTAATTGAAACGCTGCACCGGATTCGCGGAAGGCATGTCCCGTACCGCAGCCGGGCGATCGGCCCGGCGGTGATCTCAAAGGATACAGTCACTCTGAATCCGCTCTACAGGAAATACTCTCCACGGCAGATGAGCGTCGCCGGACCTTCGAGCAGAAGTTCATCTTCCCAGGTAACCCACTGCGGGCCTCCCGGAGCGTTGACCTGCACACGGCCATGCACGCGCCCGATGGCGATGCCTCCGGCGGCGACCGCCGAGGTGCCGGTTCCCGACGACATGGTTTCGCCCGCTCCACGCTCGAAGAACCGCGCTTCGAGTTCGCAATCGCTTACTGTGCGTACGAACTCGACGTTCACGCCCTGCGGGAACCTCTCCGACCGCTGGATATCGGCCGCGACCGACTGCCACTTCGCCGGGAATTCGTTGACGAACACCACGAAGTGAGGATTGCCCATCGAGACGGGAATGCCCCGGGCGGAGCCAGTGCCGAGATCGAGCGTAAACGGCGAACCGACCTCGGGCCTACCCATTGCCGTACGGAACTGGAAGCCGCGTCCGTCGCGCTTCGTGACGGTACAGGTCTTCACGCCCGCACCGGTTTCGACCCGTACCTCTTTCACATTCTTGTCGGCGGCGTAGTAGGCCGCCACGCACCGGGTTCCGTTGCCGGAAATCTCGGCGTAAGAACCATCGGAGTTGATGAGGTGCGCTCGGATGTCCCCCTTGTCGCTGGGGTAGATCCATTCAACCCCGTCCGCGCCGACTCCCGCATGGCGATCACAGATGGCCTGCGTCAGATCCGAAATTTCTCCGGTAAGCCCGGCTGCGTCGGCGACGATGAAATCATTGCCACAGGCGCTTGCCTTTACGAATCGAATCGATCTCAACCCTTACTCCTGGTCCTCGTCCTCTGTATCGAAAGAACTCAATCGCGTGACTGCTCCCTCGGACCTCAGCCTCTGCTGGAGCAGCCGATGTTCATTGTTGAAAGCGTCCACGGAAAAGATGACGCGGTGATGACTGTTCGTGCGGCCCAACTGCACGGAACGCATCCGCTTGTTGAGTCCGTCGAGGACTCCGTTGACCGCCGCCAGCACATCGTCGGCGGAATCTCCCTGCGCTTCATAGGTTACGGTGAGCGGCTTCAGATTGAAACGATTCTCGACCCATCCCAGCGTGTGCAGAGCAACAAGCAACACGATCGTCGCGAAGATCGCCGGGAGGAATAGTCCTCCTCCGGCAGCCATGCCGATGGACGCAACCACGAAGATCGTCGCGGCCGTCGTCAACCCCTGCACTCCGCCCTTGGAATGCAGGATGGAGCCTGCGCCGATGAACCCGATACCGGGAATGATCTGGGCAGCTATGCGCGTGTGATCGCCCGAGAACTCGCCGGCAAGCCTGTACGAGAGGATCGTAAAGAACGCCGAACCGAAGCAGATGAACATGTTCGTCCGCAGTCCGGCAGCCTTGCGCTTCGTTTCCCGCTCCAGGCCGATGATGCCGCCGAGAAACGCCGCCAGCAGAAGGCGCGCCACTACCTGTCCAATGAACACGGCCAGCTCTGGCTGTTGCCGAGGATCTAAGAGGTACAGGAGATCTCTCATGACGATTGCTTGTTGGCGGATTCTACCATTCGGAGATTCACCAAGAAGACAGGGCCACGGTTTTCACCGTGGCCCCATGGTTACTCCCGGCTAGCGACCGCCGCGATCTCCGCCGCCGCGTGGGCCACGCGGGCCGCGTCCGCGGCCGCGACGCCGGCGAGGATCACCACCCTGCGGGCGGGGTCCGCGCTCGCCCGCTCCGGCAGGCTCGGGTGCGCCTTCTCGGTTGAAGTTCGGCTCATCGCCGTTGGCTTCATCCTCATCGCCGCCCTCGTAGCCGCCTTCGAACGTCACGGCTCCGCCGACGCCCTGTGCCGCGACATCGGCATCGGGGTTGCCCTGCTGCATCTTGGCGCGCTGTTCCTTGAGGATGGCCTTGCGGGACAGCTTGATACGATTGCCTTCGACGGAAAGCACCTTCACAAGTACCTGGTCGCCCTCTTTGAGTTCGTCCTTGATGTCCTTGATGCGGTGCTCGGCGACCTCGGAGATGTGCAGCAGGCCGTCCGTTCCGGGCAGGATCTCGACGAACGCGCCGAATTCGGCGAGCCGCGTCACCTTGCCCAGGTAGGTTTTGCCGATCTCCGGCGTTGCCGTGATGTCGCCGATCATCTGGAGCGCCTTGTCGGCCGCTGCCTGATCGCTCGACGCCACGCGAACCGTGCCGTCATCTTCCACGTCGATCTTGACGCCCGTGGCATCGACGATGCCGCGGATGACCTTGCCGCCGGGTCCGATGAGGTCGCGGATCTTGTCCGTCGGAATCTTCAGCGTGTAGAACCGCGGCGCGAACTCGCTGACCGCCGTACGGCCCTCGCTGAGGATCGAGTTCATCTGCTCGAGGATGTGCAGGCGTCCGCGCTTTGCCTGCTGGAGAGCTTCACGCATGATCTGCGGCGTGATGCCCATGATCTTGATGTCCATCTGGAGCGCGGTAATGCCCTCGGTCGTACCGGCGACCTTGAAATCCATATCGCCGTAGTGATCTTCTGCGCCCGCGATATCGCTCAGGACGGCGTACTGGTCGCCTTCCTTCACGAGACCCATCGCGACACCCGCCACCGGGGCGCGCAACGGCACGCCGGCATCCATCATGCTCAGCGAGCCGCCGCAAACCGTGGCCATCGAAGACGAGCCGTTGGACTCGAGGATGTCCGAAACCACGCGGATGGCGTACGGGAAAACCTCTTCGCTCGGCAGCACGGCCGCGAGGGCACGCTCCGCCAGAGCTCCGTGACCGATCTCTCGACGGCCGGCCCCGCGCAGGAAGGCCACTTCACCGACCGAGAACGGCGGGAAGTTGTAGTGCAGCATGAAACGCTTCTTGGCTTCGCCTTCGAAGCGCTCGAGCCGCTGCATGTCTTCCCCGGTGCCCAGCGTGGTGGTAGCCAGCGCCTGGGTTTCGCCACGGGTGAAGACGGCCGAACCGTGCGTGCGCGGCAGCACGCCGGCTTCGATCCAGATCGGACGGATCTGATCGAAGGCGCGTCCATCCGGACGGCGGCGCTGCTGCAATACCTGCTCGCGGAACACCTGCTCGCGCAGAATGTCGAAGTACTTGCCGGCCTTCGTGCGCTCTTCCGCATTGTCTTCCGGAATCTCGGCCTTGAGCGCGTCCTTGATCTGCTTGACCTTGGCGTAGCTCTCCGCCTTCGGATACTTCTCGGTGTTCAGCGCGTCGGTAAGCTGCGCGCCAATCTTCGAACGAAGAGTGTCGAGGTACACCTGGTCGATCTGGACCGGCTCGATGGCGCGCTTCGGCTTGCCGGCGGTCTTCGCCATGTCGCTGATGACGGCGCAGATCTTCTTGATTTCGGCATGGGCGAACTCGATGGCATCGACCACCTTGTCCTCATCGACCTCGTTCGCGCCCGCCTCGATCATCACGATGCCTTCGGCGGTGCCGACGACCATGAGGCTCAGCGTTCCCTGGCGAATCTCTTCATAGGTCGGGTTGGCGATGAACTCGCCATTCACGTACCCGACGCGGATGGCGCCAACCGGCCCGGCAAACGGGATGTCCGAAAGGGTCAGTGCCGCGGAAGCGCCGTTGATGGCCGCCACGTCAGGATCGTTTTCAGTATCGGCCGAAAGGACGAGGGCGATGACCTGCGTCTCGGACCGGAAACCTTCGGGGAACAGCGGACGGATCGGACGATCGATCTGGCGGCTGGTCAGGATTTCGCGCTCGCTCGGGCGGCCTTCACGCTTGATGAATCCGCCGGGGATTCTGCCGCCGGCATAGGTGTATTCGCGATAGTCAACGGTCAGCGGGAAAAAATCGATCCCCACGCGGGGCTCTGGGTTGGCGCAGGCGGTGGCGAGCACGACATTGTCGCCCACGCGCACGATGCAGGAACCGTGGGCCTGCTTGGCCAACTTCCCTGTCTGAAATGTGATGGTCTTACCGCCGGAAAGTGTAACGGTAGCTACGGAGGGTTCAGGCTTCATTTCTCTCTCTCTTCTACGAGGCGCGCGTCAGATTGGCCGATCCAGCACAGCCGAGATACGGCGGGGCCGGGCCACAGGATGGGTCTGGTCAGCACGAGCCGGCACGCCCTCCATCCGAGGAGGCGTACCAATAACGAATCGCCGCACAAGCGCAACAGCGCCATGCGACCCCGCACGCTACGGGAAGCGCCGAGCATCGAAGCACTTCGCTAACCGGGCGTGCAATGCACAAACGCCGGGGCGACTGCTGCCCCGGCGTGGAAACTCAGTTACTTGCGGATTCCCAGCTTCTGAATGACCACTTTGTAGCGTTCCGCGTCCGACTTCTTCAGATAGTCCAGCAAGCTGCGACGGCGGCTGACCATCATGAGAAGTCCACGGCGCGAGGCGTGGTCCTTCTTGTGCGTACGGAAATGCTCGGTAAGCTGGCCGATGCGCTCGCTCAGAAGGGCGATCTGCACTTCGGGGCTGCCGGTATCCGTGGCGTGGGTTCTGTACGAATCGATGATGTTCGACTTATGCTCTCGGGCTAACACTGAGACTAACGCGCTCCTGCTTCTTCTAAATCAATCCTGTAACTACCCGAGCTTAACACGCGCTTCGCGGAAGTGTAAAGACGAGTAGGACTTGCAGCCGCAACCGGCTGCCAGTCGCCCGTTCCAGCCGGAATGCGCGCCAGGATTCGCAGGATCAACACGGATGCGCGCCGGTGGCCCACCTTCGCGGAGCGAAGCGCAGCCAAGGTGGGATAGTTCCTGGTCCTTCGATTGTGCCCGCCCACGATCTCGAAACTCGAAACCTGAAACTCGAAACTCCTATAGCAGCCCGTACATGTACACGACGTTTTCACCCGTCACGTACACGCGGCCGTTGATCACCGTCGGAACAACGAAACTCGTCCCGGCCCCGAAGTTGCTGACGTAGAGCTGGCGTCCCACGTTATTCGCGTCGTAGGCGCGTAGCCATCCCTGTTTGTTGAGGTCTCGCTCGGCGGTCCAGACGATTCCGTTGGAATCGCCGTTCGACGAAACGACGGTCATCGCTCCGCGCCCCGACTGGCCGCTGCCCGGGAAGACGTGCGAGCTGAGCGCCACCTGCCGGAAGGTCCCACCCGAGATGTCGTACTGACGCAACGGTCCGAACACCGAGCCGAAGTACAGATTGCCCTTCCAGTACGCGGTCGAGCCATAGACGCGCCAGGGCGAGCTGGCATCGAAGCCCGACTGCCCGCAAGCTCCCTGCGAGTTGAACAGCACGGAGGCTATGATCTGGCTGTCGCTGCCCGACTGGAACTTGCCCATGTTCCCGCGATCGACCAGGTAAGCACGGCCTTCCTTGCTGCCGAAGGCCAGCACATTTTTGCCGTTGATCTGCCCCGGCACCAGCATCGCGCCCGCCGAACCAAGATCGAGGTCCGTGCGCGTCAGGCACACGGTGTTATACGGCGCGAAGTAATCGGTCAACGTGAGCTGTCCGTTCACAAGGCTGAGCTTGATGACGCTGTTGGAGAGATTCCTCGGCGGATTGAAGATGCCCGTGGACCACGGCATCGAGTTGGAGCTGACGACGTACACGTTGCCGCTGCCATCTGCCGCCGGAGCCGCGCCACTCTGCCAGATGCCGCCGCCGGAACCGTCAGGCACGGCCGCGTACGCGTCGATGTAGCCGAGGTTCGACGCGCTGTAGGCGATCACCCATCCGTGATATGGGCGGAAATCGCTGAATGCGGCAAACGTGATGTACACCACGCCGTTGCTGAGCAGGAGACCTGGACGCTGATTTTGCGTCAGAGGATTGAAGTTGATGACGCCGTTCGATGAACCGTCTCCGGTGCCGCTCTCCGTGCCCTGAATGACCGCCGGCCCGACCACATCGTTGCCGGTCCTTATATCAATGGCGTGCAACCGCTGCACCTGGTTGCCGCCTTCGGTCGTGCGCGCCACCAGGTACAACCGGCTGCTCGCGGGGTCGATGACCGGAGTTCCCGTGATGCCCACGCTGTCGCCCAGCGATGTGCGTCCATCGGAGGAGAGCTCGTACGCCTTGCCGACGGTCCTTGTGGAGGTCAGGAAGCTTCGCTTCCACAACACGGTGCCAGGCCGGTCGGCATCCAGCGCATAGACACTGTCATTCTGGGTTGCGACATAGAGCACGTTGCGAGTGGCCCCGTTGATCGACACGCCCTTCACCCAAAGCGGCTGCGCGTTGATGTTGGCATCCAGCGACCAGCTTCCCTTCTTGCCGAAGGTGGCGCTGTTCACGTTGGACGGCGTCAGGACGGTCTCCTGCGCGTTCAACCCCGTGCGTCCGTTGTCGAACTTGTAGGTGAAATAGCCGCTCGGAGCGGGCGCGCTTGTGACGACGTTCACGGTCGCCGTGTCCTGCAAGCCGGCGTCGCTGTTGGAAACGGCCTTGATGGTGTGCGTGCCGGCCGTGCCGGGCGCCGTGTAGAGTCCGGAGCTGCCGATGGTTCCGACCGTCGAGTTCCCGCCCGCCGCACCGTCCACGCTCCAGGTGACGCTCGTGTCCGGCACTCCAGTCACGGCGGCATGGAACTGGGCGGTCTCGCCAACCTGCACGGTGGTGGAACTCGGGGTGACGCTGACGGACGGGCCCGTGCTGCCGCCGCTCACGTTCACATAGACGGCGCTTGAGAAATTACCCGCGCTGTCCCAACCCTTAACGGTGATCTTTCGCGTCCCGGTTGCAAGCGTCAGGTTCTGGTTGACCTGTGAGGAAGTTCCCTGCCACTGGAGCGTGCTGTCGATATAGATCTGGGAGGCATTCAGCCCCGAATCCGAGCGAACGGCGGCCTGGATGTTGACCGGGTTGGTTGCGGATGCGTTGTTCGCGGGCGCGCAGATATGGACGGTGCGGTTCGCGCCTACCGAGCACGCTCCTCCGGTGGGCGGCGGCTCGCTTGCCGAGCCCACAGTGACCGTCACGCTGGTCATGAAGCTGCCGGCGCTGTCCCAGCCCTTGACAGTGATGCGGTGAGAACCCAATCCCATGCTGAAGCTCTGGTTGACGCTGGTTCCGCCCGCCGGGCCGGAGTAAACGAGAGTTCCGTCGAGGTAGATCTGGGAAGACTTGAGTCCGGAATCGGAGCGCAGCCCGGCGACAACCTTCACAGGACTCGTCGCGGTTGCGCCATTCGCGGGAGAGCAGATCTGGACCGTGCGGTTCGCGGTTGCCGTGCAGCTGGTGGGTTGCGTGGTTCCGCCGACGGTGATGGTGCGGCTGGCCTGGAAGACCGCGCCTGTGTTGGACCAGGCATTCACGACCACGGAGTATGCGCCGGCCGGGAGGTCGAGCGACGTGCTGAGCGTCCCGCTACTGCTGGTGTATCGCGCCTGACTGTTGAGGTAGAGGCGCATGGCGGTGATGGTCTGTCCGGAGGGCGCGGCAGCGGCCGCCTGGAACGTGACCGGAGAACTCACCGTGGCTCCCGCAGCAGGGGTGCAGATTGTGACCGAACCGGGGCCTCCTGTAGCCGTACACTGCGCAACGAGCCATCCAGGGACGGAAACGACAAACAAGACGAGGAACAGCGAACGCCAAGGCAACGCCTGCCTCCCAAAGAAACACGAACTCGCAGACCTCCAGTGCAGTTCTTGCTCCACTCTGGCCTTCGCCGCGATGGATCTGTCTCCGGCGCGCTCACCCGCCTCGGCCAAGGTGCACCGCCCGGCTTCTCCGACTGTTTCCAGTAGCTTACGAGCGAACTCCCGGCCGGCGGCGGCGGGTCGAATAGGAGTAGCCCGGCAGCATTGGCGGGAAGGCGTCTGTTTACCTTATCGGCAATACACAATTTATGAATTCCCATTCCACTGCATGGCATTTGCCGCGCCCGCCAATCGGCTCGAGTGTGATTCCCCGCATCTATCTTCCGAAGTTGATGGCTTTGAATGGATACAAACCGATCGCCGACTACGGGATCATTGGCGATTGCCGATCCGCCGCGCTCGTGTCGCGCGACGGATCCATCGATTGGCTCTGCTGGCCGCGCTTCGACAGCCCGAGCGTGTTCGCCGCCCTGCTGGATGCGAACAAAGGCGGGTACTGGAGGGTCAGGGCCAGGGACGTGATCGACACCCGGCGGTCGTACGTGGAAGGGACGAACGTACTCGAGACAGAGTTCCGCGCGCGTGGTGGACGGTGCGTGCTGACCGACTGCATGGTGGTCTCGGCTCCGCACGAGGACCGGGATCTCTTCCACGCCGACCACGAAATCCTGCGGAGATTGGAATGCACGGAAGGCGAAGTGGAGATCGAGTCCGAGTTCCTTGCGCGAACCGGCTACGCAACGTGCAGGCCGCGCCTGCGGGATCGCAACGCCTTCGGCATTGAATTCGACTGCAACCGCGGGGAGAGTTGGTTGCGCAGCACACAGCGGCAGGACGTTCGCGGGTGCGACGCCTTCAGCGACTTTCGTCTGCATGCGGGAGAAACGGCCTGGTTCTCTCTTTCTTATAACGATGAGTCGCCGGGCGTGATCCCTCCGCTGGGCGATCTGGCGCAGGGCAGGCTCGACGACACGATTGCCTGGTGGCGTGCCTGGAGCGCGCGGTGCACGTACGATGGCCCGTGGCGCGAGCAAGTCCTCCGCAGCGCGCTCGCGTTGAAGTCGATGATCTACGCGCCGTCGGGCGCGGTCATCGCCGCGCCCACCACGTCTCTGCCGGAGATCGTCGGAGGCCCCCTGAACTGGGATTACCGGTACTGCTGGCTGCGGGACGCATCTCTCACCACCCGGGCGTTGCTCGGGCTCGGCTTCCGCGACGAAGCCGATGCGTTCAC
>DASPLH010000100.1:0-4080 GCA_035627675.1 Clostridia bacterium | reverse complement strand
AAGGTGATCGCCTTCACCGGCCGAACGCTGGCGGCGGATGAAAAGGCCGGGCCGAAGTACCTGAACTCTCCGGAGACGCCGATCTATCAGAAGTCGAGGGTGCTCTTTAACCTGCACCTGGCGAAAGAGGCGATCCGGCAGCTCGACTACGCGATTCTCGTCGAGGGCCAGATGGATTGCATTTCGGTGTACAACGCCGGGTTCCACAACGTGATTGCCAGCTCGGGCACGGCGTTTACCGAGATACAGGCCAAGCTGCTCGGCAGGTTCACCAAGCGCATCATGGTCAACTTCGACCCGGACACGGCCGGGGCCAATGCCGCAGAGCGCTCGCTGACCCTGCTCGTCGGAGAAGACTTCGAGATTCGCGTGCTGACGCTCGATCAGGGTTTCGACCCCGATCTCTACATTCGGAAAAAGGGTTCGCAGGCTTATGGAGAGGCGCTGCGGACGGCGCAACGCTACTTCGATTACCTCGTGGAGCGGGCGCGGACGATGTTTCCGATGCGGTCTCCGGACGCGAAGGTGAAGGCCTTGAACTACCTGTTGCCGCACATCCAGCGGGTTCCGAGCCGGATCGTTCGGGATGAGCTGGCGGCGGACATCGCGCAGAAGCTCCAAATCGACTCGGCTGTACTGAGGCAGGAACTGCGCTCGGCTGCGACTTCGAGAAGCGCGGCCAGGGTCACAGCCCCGGTGCAGTCGCCTTTGACGGACGCGGAACGGCTCGTCATTCGCGCGCTGACCGGGGGTGAGCAGTTCAACACCGTTTACCAGGACGACAACGGCGAAGACGTGGTTTACAGCCCGGCGGAACAGGCGCGCTATGCGCTGGTTTCCGAGAACCTGCACGTTGGGCTGGCGACGGAAGGATTGATCAACCTGCTGTTGCAGGCTTCGGGAGAGGGTCAGGACCCGTTGGCGCTGGCGTTGAGCGACTCCGACCGCGCGCTGCTGGCTTCGGTGCTGATGAAAGAGGACGAGGTGATCACGCCCGAGTTGCTGCATTCCGCCGTGGAGGCGTTACGCCGGCGGCGGCTGGAGGCTCGCCAGCGTGAGTTGAAGGCGGCGATCGCCGAGGCCGAGCGCAAGCAGGACGGCCAGCGCTTGACGGAGCTCCTGCAGGAAAAATTAGACATCGACAAGCGTCTGCGACTGGCGGTAGCCCAGGTCTGACCCGAGTGCGAACAGCTAACCCCGAGCCCTCAGGGGCGTGTGGCGGCGCTGCCACAGGGGTGCATGGGGCGGCGGGACCGGACTGGCGACGTATCGCGGCAAGGGGCTGAAAAGCGGGAAGTTACGGTGCGTTCGACCGGCGGAAAACGTCAGCCGCGCGAATCCCGACGCCGATTGACGCCATCTAAGTGAGCAAGGGGCAGCTACGCGCGAAGGCGGATTAGTTCAGGGGTGCGGGTACTCCGCATGATAAAATACAAAAGTTTCGGCCTGTGACGGTAATCCGCTTACCGCGCCGCCGTAGTGTGACCGTTTCCCGGGGGCATGCCTCCGAGGGCGGCGCTTTGACTTTTTCTGGCTGCCTCTCTGTGGCGCCGCGGGAAGGTATTTGTCTTGGCTCTCGACGACAAGTTTGAAGATATTCAGAAGCTGATTGATCAGGGTAAGGAGAAGGGATACCTCACCTACAACGAGGTTAACGATCTTCTTCCCAATGACATTCAGTCACCGGAACTCCTCGACGATCTGCTGGATGCGATTGGCGGGCAGGGCATCAACCTGCTCGAAGATACGAAGCTGCCGTCGGAGAAGAAGTTCGAGGCGGGAGAAGACGGCGACGAAGTCGAGCTGGACCTGACTCCGGGTGCGCTGGAGAAGACGAACGATCCGGTTCGCATGTACCTGCGCGAGATGGGCACGGTCCCGCTGCTCACGCGCGAGGGCGAAGTTGAGATCGCGAAGCGCATCGAGCGCGGCCAGCTCCGCGTGCTGAAGGCGCTGTCCCGTTCGCCGATCGTGATCAGGGAAGTGCTCGCCATCGGCGACGACCTGAAGCGCGGCGTGCGTTCGATCAAGGAAGTGGTGGTGTTCGACGAGGAGGAGATCACCGAAGAGGTGCTCCAGAAGCGTCTGGACGATATCACGAAGCGCATCGACGAACTTGGGAAGCACTACAAGAAGGCGCAGCAGCTCCAGCAGAAGGTTGCGGAGTTCAATCCGAAGGAAAAAGACAAGAAGAAGCTGCGCGAGCAGCGCAAGTGCCGCTGGGCGCTCGGACGCGAGCAGGTGCAGGTTTCGCTGATCATCCGCAAGCTTGGGTTTACGAACACCGAGCGGAAGCGCCTGATCGACCGTCTGCAGAAGACGGTGGAGAGCCTGCGCGGACTCGATCGCCAGGTCCACAACCTGGAGCTTCGCTGCGAGCAAAGCAAGAACGAAGAGCAGAAGAAAGAACTGCGCAAGCAGATCCGCAACATCCGCAGCGACATGGAGCGGATCGAGCAGGAAGCGGGCGCAAACTTCGCCGAGCTGAAGCGCACGCAGCGCGAAATCATCCAGGGCGACATGGACGCGGAGCAGGCGAAGAAGGAATTGATCGAGGCCAACCTGCGACTCGTCGTCTCCATCGCGAAGAAGTACACCAATCGCGGCTTGCAGTTCCTGGACCTCATTCAGGAAGGCAACATCGGCCTCATGAAGGCCGTCGATAAGTTCGAGTACCGCCGCGGCTACAAGTTCTCGACCTACGCAACGTGGTGGATCCGCCAGGCGATTACGCGTGCGATTGCCGACCAGGCCCGCACGATCCGAATCCCTGTGCACATGATCGAAACGATCAACAAGCTGATCCGCACGTCGCGCCAGCTCGTGCAGGAACTCGGACGCGAACCCACCAGCGAAGAAATCGCCAAGCGGATGGACATCCCGGTGGCGAAGGTTCGCAAGGTGCTCAAGATCGCACAGGAGCCGATCTCGCTGGAGACTCCGATCGGCGAGGAAGAGGATTCGCATCTGGGCGACTTCATCGAGGACCGCGCGATCGTTTCGCCGGCCGATGCGGTCATCAATGTGAACCTGAAGGACCAGACGGCGCAGGTGCTGCGCACGCTGACGCCCCGCGAAGAGAAGGTCATCAAGATGCGCTTCGGGCTGGAAGACGGCAGCGAACACACGCTGGAGGAAGTGGGCCAGTCGTTCGCGGTGACGCGCGAGCGTATCCGCCAGATCGAGGCGAAGGCGCTGCGCAAGCTGCGGCATCCATCGCGGTCACGGAAGCTGCGGGCGTTCATGGACGGAGTGCACGACTAGTTTGTTTTCGCAAGTAGAGGCGCGCCCCGCTGGGGCGCGCCTTTTGCTTTGGGATGGATCCCACATTTGCTCCGCCTTCGGCTCCGCAGATGTGGGGCACCGATGGCAGATGTGGGACACTCGGCGGCGAACTGCCCCACCCTTTCGCTCGCGAGAAGGGTAGGGCACCCCGGTTCTACGCGATCTTACGGCGCTTCGGCTTGTCGGTATCGACGTCCATCCTCTTCTTCGTCTCGTCATCCACCTTCAGGTCTTCGTGGCGAACTTCTTCGGAGACCGTTCGGGTGTCCTGCACTTCTTTCTTCCCGACGCGTACCTGTTCACGGACGACGTTGGATTTCTCTACGTCCACTTGCTCCTCAGACAGCGGCACGCGAATCTCCTCGTTGGTGCCGATCTGTTCTCCGGTTGCGCTCTGGTCCTGGGCAGGAACGCGCTCGATAACCAGTTCCTCGTGGGTAACGGGAACTTCAATCGATTGGTTCTCGGTCCGGACTTCCTTGCGGAGCCGAACCTCGCCACTCTCGACTCTGTGCTTGTTGACGCGCAGCACTTCGCTCAGCAGGTTGATATTTCGGCCCTGGGTGGCGCGGCTGCCAACGAGGTCTCGGTCGCGATCCACATCGAGAGATCGGTCGGTCATGTTCGTTGAACGGTCCCTGACGCCGGTGTCGAGGCTGGCGCCGGTATCCATGGCCATGCTGTCGCGGTAGAAGTCGCGGTCGATGTCTCCGCCGGAGCGCGTGAGGATGCTCTCGGCTTCCGATACGCGGTCCTGGTCCACGTGCACGGTGACGATGGATGCTCCGGAAGAGA
>DASPLH010000099.1:0-2157 GCA_035627675.1 Clostridia bacterium | reverse complement strand
CGCGCCTCGGGGATGAACAGCGAGCGGAAGCGCTTCCAGTCGCGCTCGCCCGGCGGGCCGGAGATCACGTCATACACCGCGTGAATGATCGCTTCGATTGACTTGACGTCGGCGGGATTCGCGTCCGAGGTGCTCGGTTGCGCTGCCGCCGCCGGCAAAGCCTGTTGTGCGGATGGCGTGGCTGGATTGGCGGGAGCAGCGTGTCCTGAGACGGTCTGAGCGGCCATACAACCGGCCAGCAGCAGTACGGCGGTCAACGCAGGTGTGGGCTTCACATTTCCTCCGGGAACTGCTATCGAGCTACGACTTGGACGGCAGAGTTAGTTCCAGGAGAGCAATAGTAAAGGAAAGAAAAAGCCCGGCTGCTTGGCCGGGCCGAGGTAGGGATTCACCACAGAGAACACAGAGTCACGGAGGATAAGAAGTCTAAAGCCTGAAAACCTCAGCGCTCTCTGTGTCCTCTGTGGTGAATTAGCTGGTCTACTCGGCAACCGTGGTGGCCGCCCCGGCCTCGACCCAATCGACTTCCGCGGGCCTGCCGATGATGCCGGCACGGTATCCCATGTCGAGCAGTTTCTGCACGGCGATGCGTCCGTCCTCACCGTAGTCGAGCGTGCGCTCGTTGACGTACATGCCCACGAACTTGTCGGCCGACTGCGTGTCGAGATCGCGCGCGAACTGCATGGCGTACTGCAACGCCTGCTCGCGGTGCTCCAGCGCGTGCTTGATGCTGTCGTAGAGCGCTCGGCAGACCTTGCCCATGAGTTCCGGACCGAGGTCGCGCTTGATCGCGTTGCCGCCGAGCGGCAGCGGGAGGCCGGTCATGTCGCGCCACCACTTGCCGAGATCGACGATCTTGTTCAGCCCCGCCTTGGCGTACGTGAGCTGGCCTTCGTGGATGATGAGTCCGGCCTCGTACTTGCCTTCGAGCACCTGCGGGATGATCTGGTCGAACGGCACAACCTCGGTCTCAACCGAAGGCGCGAAAAGCTTCAGCGCGAGGTAAGCCGTCGTCAGCGTTCCGGGGACGGCGATCTTGATCGACTTGACCTCGTCGGTGGTCAGCGCCTTGGTCGAAACGATCATGGGCCCGTAGCCCTCGCCCACGCTGCCGCCGCTCGGCATCATGGCGTAGCGGTCCTGAAGGTAGGGGTAGGCGTGGAACGAGATGGCGGTGACGTCGAAGTAGGCTTCGTCGAGCGCCTTGCGGTTCAGCGTTTCGATGTCGCAGAGGACGTGCGTGAACTTGAGCCCGGGGACCCGAACCTTGTTGGTGGCCAGACCGTAGAACATGAAAGCGTCGTCTGAGTCAGGGCTATGCGCGATCTTGATTTCTCGAATTTCAGAACTGCTCATAATTCCTTTACGTGAAGCGGCGCGGTCGAAAATCTATGTGGGATTAGTTTACGGCAATCCGAGCGTCAGCGTCGTGTGTTGGCGGATGGAGGCTCGTCGTGACCTGGCCGTGGATGCGTGTCGTGCGGCTGCTTCATGTGCTTGCGCACGCGCACGTATGCGGCGATGGCAGCGCCAACCACCGCTAACGTGGATAGGATCAGCAAAGCATAGAGAGCCGTGATCAACACTGGTACTAGGATACCAGAGCTGCCCCTGTTCCTTACTTCCTCATCGCGGCCTCGACTTCGTCCGCCGTGTGCGGAAGGTCGGCCGTGAGGTTCACCAGCCTGCCGTCATCCCCGACGTAGACGATGTCTTCGATGCGGACCCCGAGCTTCTCTTCCGGGATGTAGATGCCGGGTTCGATGGTGAAGACCATCCCGCGGTCGAGCGGACCGCTTCCGACGTCGTGAATGTTGAGTCCGACGAAGTGCCCGAGGCCGTGGATGAAGTATTTCCCGAGCGGCTGTCCGTGAAGATCCTTGCCGTGTGTGTTGATGTACTCGTAGGCCACGCGGTAGAGCGACTCAGGCGAGTTGCCGGTCAGTTGCGACTTGCCTGCCTGGAACGCGTTCATGACCGCGCGCTGCGCTCCCAGCACGATGTCGTAGATCTCGCGCTGCCGCGGGGTGAAGGTTCCGCTCGCGGGGATGGTGCGCGTGATGTCGGAGGTGTACATCGCATACTCGCCCGCCACATCCATCACGACGAGGTCGCCGTTCTCGATGCGCTTCGAGTTGTCGGAGTAGTGCAGCACGG
>DASPLH010000098.1:0-10288 GCA_035627675.1 Clostridia bacterium | reverse complement strand
TCTCGCGCAGCGAGAGGGTGGGGCAGTTTCGCCATCGGTGCCCCACATCTGCCATCGGTGCCCCACATCTGCGGAGCCGCAGGCGGAGCAAATGTGGGGGCCATCCCAAAGCAAAACACCGGGTGCCCTACCCTTCTCGCGCAGCGAGAGGGTGGGGCAGTTCGCGTGTAAGCTCCTGGGCTTCAGATATCTACAACCAAATATCTGAGTGGCCGTCGCAAGTAGCTGAATCGAAGGGTCGAGATTTTACGGTGAGAATGCGGTTGCTGGCTAGGCGTTCGCCTTCAGCAGTTGTTCTGCGTTCTTCAAGCTCGCGTCGGTGATCTTCGCGCCGCTCAACATGCGCGCGATCTCTTCCCTGCGCTCCGCCGCATCGAGTTCGCGGATACTGGTCGCCGTTCGGCCATTCCCCTGTCGCTTCTCGATCAGGAAGTGCTGATCGGCGAAGGACGCGATCTGCGGAAGGTGCGTGATGCACAGCACTTGCTTGGAGCGCGACAGGGCTTTCAGCTTCTTGCCAACGGCATCCGCCGCGCGTCCGCCGATACCGGCGTCGATCTCATCGAAGACGAGCGTGCGTTGCGCGTCGCTTCCCTTCTTTGCGCGGCCGGCCTCGACCGAAGCCTTCAGGGCGAGCATGACGCGCGAGAGTTCGCCGCCGGAAGCGATCTTCTCGATCGCTCCCATGGGCTGTCCGGCGTTGGTGGCGATCATGTAGGCCACCTGGTCGAAGCCGCTCGGCGTCCAGTTCTCCGCTTCGTCGGAACCTGAGACCTCTATGCGGAACCTGACCTTCATCGCCAGATCGTTGATTTCGGCCTCAACCGTCTTTTCGAGTTTGCGCGCCGTCTCGTAACGTTTGCGCGAGATCGCCCGCGCTTCGGACAGATACCGTTCCGCCGTCTTGCCGAGCTGCTTGCGGAGTTCGCGCAGCACCTCGTCCTTGTTCTCCACTTCGTGGAGCCTGCGGCGCAGGTCGTCGGCAAAAACGAGCACCTCGTCAATCGTGTTTCCGTACTTGCGACGGATTCGGTCGAGAGTCGCCAAGCGGTCCTCGACTTCGGCCAGTCGCTCCGGAGACGCCTCGATTCCATCGGCGAAATCGCGCAACGTCATTCCGACGTCCTCGACCGCGATGCGCGCCGAGTCCAGCGCCTGCAACTGCTCCTGAAACTTGCTGTCGAAGCGCGCGAGGTCTTCGATCTGGCGCGCGGCCGCCCGCATCGTCGCCACCGAAGACGAAGCATTCTCGTAGAGCGAGTCGTACGCGGCCATCGCTGCCGAGTACACGCGCTCGGAGTTCGCCAGCACGCGTCGCTCGGACTCCAGGCGCTGGTCTTCGCCGGGTTTGGGATCCGCCGCCTCGATCTCCTTCAACTGGAAGCTCCAGAGGTCCAGCAGGCGAAGCTTGTCCTGCTCGCCCTGTTCGAGATCGGCAATGCGCCCGCGCAAGGCCTTCCACGCCGCGTAAGCGGAGCTGACCGCCGCATGATCCACGCCCGCCGCCGCATCCAGCAGCGCAAGCCGAGCCGGAGGATCGAACGCCAACACAGCCTCGTTCTGCGCGTGAATCACGGCGAGATGAGGCGCGAGCTGTTTCAGGACCGAAACCGTCGCAGGCTGATTGTTGATGAAGACACGGCCCTTGCCGTTGACGGCGATCTCGCGGCGAAGAATCACCTCGCCGGATTCGGAGTCGATGCCGTTCTCCTCGAGTACCGCGGCAGCCGCCTCTCCTTCAACGTCGAAGACCGCCGAAACCGTAGCCTTCTCCGCCCCGTGCCGCACAACCTCGGACGAGGCCTTGTCGCCGAGCAGCAGTGCCAGTGCGTCTATGAGGATGGACTTACCGGCGCCCGTCTCGCCGGTGAGGAGGTTCAGGCCAGCGCCAAACTCCACAACCACGTTGTCGATGACGGCGTAGTTTTCGACACGAAGCTCGCGAAGCAAGGCGGAGTCCTGAGTGGAGAGATTTCGGCAAGAGAATAGCATGGAAGAGGCAAGGCGGCACGGATCGGTCCACCGCGCCACCTTGCCACCGTTTCAACAAAGATCAGTTGCGGGCCGTTCTTTGCGAAGCGGCGAAGATTGCGAGCAATTCATTCGCTTCACGCGTGAGGTCGCCGATTCTTTCTGCACTCACCAGCCCGGATTCGGTTAGCAGTTCCAGCCAGAAAACTGTTTCGTCCGCTTCCTCGACCACAACCGAGATCTTGGAGATGAACTCCGCCTTCGACCTCGAACGCTGCGCCGCGCGGTAATTAGCCGCAACAGAAGTAGCGGATCGCAACAGTTGTTTTGCAATTACGTCCGAGTCCATCCGCCTTGGAAGCGAGTTCACCAAACGAAGGACGCGCAAGGCAAACGCCTTCGTTCGGGAGCGTAGTTCAATGGACTTAACCGCAGATCTCTCGGTCACAAGTTCTCCTTAGATGAACCGCTGGCACGATGGCCCGATGAACCGATCGCTTCACCAGACCTTACAGACCTTCTCCTTCACCATGGGCTGTCCGGCCTTGCATCCGAAAGCCTGCTGGAACTGCGGCAGGTTGGCGACGATGCCGTTGATGCGGTACTTGCCCGGAGAGTGGGGATCGGTGAGCGCATTGACCCTGAGGTTCTCCGGACGCTCGTTCTCGCACGTCCACTGCGCGAAGCCGATGAAGAAGCGCTGGTCAGGCGTGAAGCCCTCGATGGGTTGCAGGGCTTTGCCCGCGACTTCCTTCTTCCACGCGAGGTATGCGAGCAGGGTTCCACCGAGATCGGCGACGTCCTCGCCGGACGTCAGCTTGCTGTTGATCTTGAGATCGTCCACGACCGTGTACTGCGCGTACTGCTCGCGGATGCAGTTGACGCGCTCCTCGAACTGCTCGGCATCCTGCTTCGTCCACCAGTCCTTCAGGTTGCCCTCGGCGTCGAACTGGCGGCCCTCGTCGTCGAAGCCGTGCGTCAGCTCGTGTGCGATGGTCGATCCGGTGTTGCCGTAGTTGGGCGCGGCATCCATCTTCGGGTCGTAGAGCGGCGGTTGCAGCACTCCGGCCGGGAAGTTGATGTCGTTCATCTGCGGGTTGTAGTAGGCGTTGACGGTCGGCGGAGTCATGCTCCACTCGGTCTTGTCCACAGGCTTTCCAATCTTGCCGAGCTGGCGCCTGGACTCGAAGACCGTCGCGCGCGAGACGTTGCCGAAGAAGTCTCCGCGGCGTACTGCCACGGGCGAGTAGTCGCGCCACTTGTCCGGATATCCGACCTTGTTGCGAACGGCGTTCAGTTTCTTGATCGCCTGCTGCTTGGTCGCGGGAGTCATCCAGTCGAGCTGGTTGATTTCCTCCAGCATCGCCTCTTCGATCAACCTCGTCATGCGGACCGTGTCTTCCTTCGTCTTGGGAGCGAAGGTGCGGCGGACGAATTCCTGACCGAGCGCCTCGCCGAGATCGTTGTCCACGTAACGGACGCAGCGCTTCCAGCGCGGCTGCATCTGGCTGACGCCGCGCAGGTACTTCGAGTAGAACTCGAAGTTGGTTTCCACGAACGCCTTGGAGAGGTAGGGTGCCTTGGCCGACACCGCGTGCCAGCGCAGGTAGGTTTTCCAGTTGTCGAGGCTTTCGGACTTAAGCTGCGCGTCCAGCGCCTTGAAGAAATCGGGCTCGGTAACATTGATCGTCTTTGCCTGCGCAACTCCCGAAGTCGCGAAGTAGCCCTTCCAATCCAGGCTGGGAGCCAGTGCTTCGATCTCCGCCGGAGACATCTTGTGGTAGAGCTTGTAGGGATCGCGACGATCTACGCGGCTCAACGAAGCTTTCGCCAGCGCCGTCTCCATCCGCAGGATCGTCTGCGCGCTGGCCGCGGCTTTCTCCTCCGGCTCGCCCGCCAGCTTCAGCATGTTGGCGACGTGCTGGACGTAGCGCTCGCGTGTCTCCTGCGACTTCTTGTCGTCTTTCAGGTAGTAGTCGCGGTCCGGCAGTCCCAACCCGCCCGCGTCGAGGAACCCGATGACCTGGGAAGCGTCTCCGAAATCCTGGTTGGAGCCGAACCCAAACATCAGTCTGCCGCCCTGCATCGCCAGGTGTTCCTTGGCCAGCCATGGAGCGATCTGGGAGACACTCCTGATAGCTGCGATCTCGTCGAGCACGGGTTTCAGGGGCTGCATCCCCAGTTTCTCTACCGCGGCTTCATCCATGCACGAGGCGAAGTAGTCGCCGATCTTCTGCTGGACGGCCGTACGCTTCGGATCGGGCCGCGCCGCATCCTCCAGAATCCCCCAGAGGAACTGCATGTTTTCGTTGGCCAACTTGCCATAGACGCTCCAGCGAGCCTGATCCGGAGGGATGGGATTGTTCTTCATCCACCCGCCGCAGGAGTACTGGTAGAAGTCCACGCAGGGATCGGCCGTCTTGTCCATCGAAGGCACGTCGAGGCTTGGCGTGTACGGCAGCTGCGTCAGCGGACGCTGCGGGGTGCCGCTGGCCGGAGTCGCCGGCGTAACGGGGGCCGCCGGTTTCTCCTGCGCTTGCTGCGGGGCGGGTGGAGGTTCCGGGTTAGCCGGTGGTTGTGTCTGTTGAGCGAGAGCGGACGCGGCGAAAAGGACGGCTACGAGACTTACGCGTTGCAGATGCATGCGGATCTCCAGCGAAGAAAGGAAGCTAGTGTACATGACCTAGATTGGACGAAGATGTACACCGAGCGTCACCCCACGAGCCGCAAATCGGTGTCTATAATGGCGTAGCGCTTCAGCGCACTCTATTTGAGATGGTTCCTTCTACCTTGCCCGCAGTTGCCATCGGTGGCGAGATCGTGAGCCTCATCGCTCAGACCGGTCTCGTGGCCAAACTCGTCCTTTTAATCCTCCTGGCTTTCAGCGTCTTCTCGTGGATGATCATCATCTCCAAGTGGGGACTGTTCCGCCGCGCGCGCGTGCAGAGCTCGCGGTTTCTGAAGGCATTCCGCAAGACCGGACGCCTCCAGGAGATCGCTGCCGTGGCCGACCAGTTCCGTCCGAGCCCGCTTGTGGCGGTGTTCGAGGGCGCTGTCGAGGAGATCCGCCGGCAGAATGGCGCACCGCGCACGCAGAACGTGCAGCGCGCGGCGCAGATCGCTTCCAGCGAAGAGCTGACGCGTCTCGAAGAGCGCCTGCCCTGGCTGGCAACTACCGGAGCAATCACACCGTTCGTCGGACTGTTCGGAACCGTGTGGGGCATCATCGACGCGTTCCATGGACTCGGAACGGCAGGCGCGGCAACGCTGCGCGCGGTCGCTCCCGGCATCTCGGAAGCGTTGATCACAACCGCAGCGGGACTGTTCGCCGCCATCCCCGCCGTGATCGCCTACAACGCCTTCTCGCAGCAGATCCGGCAGTTTGGCGCGCGCATGGATGACTTCAGCCTCGAGTTGCTGAACACCATCGATCGCAACTCCGAAACGAGGTAAGCGATGGCGTTCACCAACAACCAGGGACGGACACAGACTTCGCTGTCGGAGATCAACGTCACCCCGTTCGTGGACGTGGTGCTCGTGCTGCTGATCATCTTCATGGTCACGGCCCCGGTGTTGCAGTCGGGCATCGAGGTCGCCGTGCCGAAGACGCGAACGGTGAAAGAGATCACCGAAGAGCGGATCGTCATCACGATCGACAAGCAGCAGAAGGTGTTTCTGGGCAACGATGCCGTCAACATCAACGAGATCGGCACGCGTATTCGCGAAAAGATTCGCGATCCCGAGGGCCAGTCGATCTTCATCCGCTCGGACGAAAACGTCCCGTTTGGCGCGTTCGCTACCGTGATGGACTCGGTCAAGCAGGCCGGCATCACCAACGTGAGCATCGTTACGCAGCCCCTGAATCAGAATGGCAGCAGACGCTGACATCTTCGAATCCCGCGACAAACTTGGACAGCCGCTGGCGGTCTCGCTGGCGCTGCACGCCCTGCTGTTCGCGGCGGCCGTCGTGGGGCCCTCGATCCTCGGCAAGAACACGGGCGAGGATTGGGGCGGCGCCACTTCAGGCGGCGGGGCGATGAGCGCAACGCTCGTCAGCAGCATCCCCCTGCCCTCGCGTCCTGACGCGACCAACGTGCTGGCGAACGAGTCGAAGGGACTGAGCGAATCGCAGCCGAAGCCCGAGGTCAAGGAACCCGACGCGATCCCCATCCCCGATCGCGACGTCAAAGCCAAGCCAACACCGAAGGCGGCGACTCCGACCGCGCAGAAGCCAGTGCCGCAGCGCGAGGTCGCCGAGGCGGATAACCGCGTGCCGTTCGGCCAGGGCGGTCCCGTCAGCGGCCCTTACGGATCGTTCCACGCGGGCGGAGCAAAAGGCGGGTTCGGTTTCACCGGTGGCGGCGGCGACTTTGGAAGCCGGTACGCGTGGTACGTCGATCAGGTCCGGCGCAAGGTGTCCGAGAACTGGCTGAAGTACGAGGTGGACCCGACGGTCTCGGCGGCGCGGCGCGTGTACATCTATTTCGAGATTGACCGTTCAGGCTCTCCGAGAAACATCCGAGTCGAACAGTCGAGCGGTGTGCCGTCGCTCGATCAATCCGCCACCCGCGCATTGCAACGCATCGACACGTTCGGCCCGCTGCCCAACGACTATTACGGCAGCAATGTATCTGTAGAGTTCTGGTTCGACTACCGGCGCTGACGCAACTTCGGCGCCGCGCGTGAGTTCTTCACAATTTGAAGTGCCAGAGAGGCTCATGATCAAACGTTTCGCATTCGCCGCGCTGCTGCTGGTTTGTACGGCCGCTCCTCTCGCAGCCCAGGATTGGATCCGCACGGGCACCGGTCTCGGTGTCGAGAAGATCCGCATTGCAGTACCGGACTTCAAGGCCGCAAGCGCTGACGCGCAGAGTCCCGCCCTGGTCAAGACTTTCAACGACGTCCTTTGGAACGACCTCGAACAGGCTGGAATCTTCGAGATGGTCTCGAAGAGCTTCTACCCCCTCGGACAGTTCGGCGGCCCGGCCGACATCCGCAACGATGCGTGGGGCAATCCTCCGCCGAGCGCCAGCATGGTTGCATTCGGCAATCTCGGCGTAAACGCCGGCTACGTGGTCGTACAGGGCTGGCTGTTCGATGTGAAGAACCCGCAGTCTCCGCAGGTGCTCGCCAAGCAGTACCGCGAGACGGCCTCCGACGAGAACGCCCGAGCCATCGCGCACCGTTTTGCAAACGAGATCATTTTCAGGCTTGGCGGGGGTATCCAAGGCATTACTGAGACGAAGATTTTCTTTGTCCGAACGACGGCTGGTGGTAAAGAAGTCTGGGAGATGGATTACGACGGCGCCAACCAGCATCCGGTGACGAAACTTGGCTCTATCTCGCTCTCGCCCCGCATCTCGCCGGACGGGAACAGGCTCGCATTCTCGTCGTACTACCAGGGCGGACCGAACATCCACGTCTGGTCCATGGAGCTGAACCGCCTGCTGAACTTCCCGAAATTCGGCGGCACGAACCTCTCGCCCGCATGGTCGTCCGACGGAACGAAGCTCGCGTTCTCTTCGTCGCGCGGCGGAGACCCGGAGATCTACACGGTAGACGCCAACGGCACCAACCTGAAACGCGTGACCGCCTATCGCGGTCCCGATGTCTCTCCGGTTTGGAATCCGAAGACCAACGCGCAGATTGCGTTCGTGAGCGGCCGCACGGGCCTCCCGCAGATTCACACGATGGAATCCGACGGCACCAACCTTCAGCGCCTGACGAACGAAGGATACGCAGTCTCGCCGTCGTGGTCGCCCAACGGACAGTTCCTCGCGTTCGCGTGGATTCGCCACTACGGACCTGGGGCACCTGGCGCGCAGGACATCTATATAATGGACGTCGCCAGCCGACAGTGGGTGCAGTTGACGCATAGCGGCGGTCGTAATGACTTCCCATCGTGGTCACCTGACGGCCGACACATCGTTTTTCAGTCGAACCGAAGCGGTTCGGATCAGATATGGACGATGCTTGCAGACGGCAGTCAACAGCGTCAGCTCACGAATTCAGGTGTAAATACGCAGCCCAATTGGAGCGCCAGGTAAGCACACATGGCGCCCGTGGATCTTTGTAATTTGAACGGGGTGGCTGGCATCACCACGCTGGACAAGTCGAAGCGTGGCCATAGCAAGACCACTCCCTGCTCGCGAGATCTCTCGCATGGAGGATGAGGTGAATCACCGCACGAAATGGTTTTTGCTTGTCTTTGCGCTGGCAGCGCTGATTATGGTTGGCGGCTGTAAGAAGAAGGTCGCTCCGCCGCCTCCGCCGCCTCCGCCACCGCCGGCGGCCCCGACGGCAACGCTGTCGGCCAGCCCGGAGACGATTCAGAAGGGGCAGTCGGTCACGCTCTCGTGGAATACGCAGAACGCCACGGAGGTCACGATCGAAGGCGTCGGAACGGTTGACGCGAGCGGTTCGCAGCAGATCACCCCGGCCGACTCGACGACGTACCGTCTCGTCGCGAAGGGTCCCGGCGGGTCCGTGGACTCCACCGCGCGCGTAACGGTCACCACGCCTCCGCCTCCACCGCCCCCGGCTCCAACCGTGACAGACGAAGAGCTGTTCTCGCAGAACGTGAAGGACATCTACTTCGACTACGATGCATTCGACCTGCGTCCGCAGGACCAGCAGGTTGCACAGGCCAACGCCGCATTCCTCGCGCAGCACCCGAACATCCGGATCACGATCGAGGGTCACTGCGACGAGCGCGGCTCTACCGAGTACAACCTCGCTCTCGGCGATAACCGTGCGAACTCTGCAAAGCAGGCATTGGTTGCAGCCGGAGTTCCGGCCGACCGCATCAGAACCATCAGCTACGGCAAGGAAAAGCCCTTCTGCGCCGAATCGAACGAACAGTGCTGGCAGCAGAACCGCCGCGCACATTTCGTGTTTGGACAGAAGTAGGATCAAGAACGGGTGTTCCGGGCAACGCTTCCCCGCCCGGAACACCCTGTCCTATAGCTCTTAAAGGACCGGCATTTCCATGAGACTGCAGAAGACGATCGCCACCCTGACGCTTGCCACCATGCTGGTGTCCCCCTTGACGCCGGCCTTCGCCGCGAACAAAGACATCATCCAGCTGCAAACGCAGGTGCAGGCGCTCGCCGACCAGATGCAGCGCATGCAGCAGTCGATTGACGAGCGTATGGGCATCATGCGCAACCTGGTCGAGCAGAGTACAGACAGCATCAACAAGATGTCGGCCTCCGTCACGGCCATGCAGCGCGCGCTCGAGCAACAGAACACAGACACGCAAGGCAGGGTCGAACAGGTCTCGGGACAGATCCAGACCTTGAACGATTCCGTTGACGAGCTGAAGGCGCGCTTCGCAAAAATCCAGAAACAGATGGACGACATGCAGGCCGCGCAGCAGGCGATGAACATGCCTCCGCAGCCTGGCCCCGGACAGCCGGGCGTCTTCGGACAGCCGGCACAGCAGGGGCAGAACCAGGCTCCGCCGCCGGACGTGCTCTACAACAACGCTCTCCGCGACTACAACGCCGGGCGTTACGACCTTGCCGCTCAGCAGTTCGCCGATTACGTGAAGTTTTATGGCAACACGGACCTGGCCGGCAACGCGCAGTTCTACGTTGCGGACGTCGAGTACCGGCAGGGCAACTTCGAAGCGGCTGTTCGCGACTATGACAAAGTTCTCGAGCAGTTCCCCGGCGGAAACAAGGCCGCAGCTTCGCAACTGAAGAAGGGGTATGCGCTGCTTGAGCTTGGACAGAAAGACGCTGGAGTTCGCGAGTTGAACGCCCTGATCCAGCGCTTTCCGCGCAGCCTTGAAGCGCAGTCCGCGCGTGACCGCCTGCGCCGCCTCGGCGCCGCGGCAACCACCAAGCCGTCGCCGTCCACTCGGCGCACTCGCTAAACCGCTGGTTGCATTTCATCAGAAAAGCCCTGCCGAAATGGCAGGGCTTTTCGGTTCTCGGCGAGCCTACATCTCGGGCGCGTCCGGCGCGGAGACTCTTGCTTTGGCCGGGCTCATCAGTCCGAAATCACGCAGACAGTAGCGCAATTCGAGCGAGATCTCTTTGACCCTCATTCCTTCCTGAACCATCAACTTGCAGCCGAGAGCGGTGCGGATAGGCGTGCCCTCGCCCAGGTCATAGCTGACGCGGCAATACTGGCATTCCTCGTTCCAGCAGAATCGGCCGTAGGCGATGCGCTCGGCGGCGACGAATTGCAGCGCTCGCAGGAGGGGATTGTTGTCCGGCACTTCGAGTTCACGCCCGAGCAGCTCGATTTTCACGAGCTTGTCATAGGGCCGGAACATGGGTCCAGGACTACTCATTACCGTCATTGTAGG
>DASPLH010000097.1:0-4455 GCA_035627675.1 Clostridia bacterium | reverse complement strand
CCGAGGTCCACGATCCAGTCGGCATTGCGGATCACGTCGAGGTTGTGCTCGATGATGATGATCGTGTTGCCGAGATCGGTGAGCCGGTGCAGCACATCGAGCAGCCGGTTCACGTCCTCGAAGTGCAGGCCAGTGGTCGGCTCGTCCAAGATATAGAGCGTGCGGCCGGTCTGGCGCTTGCTCAGTTCGCGAGCGAGCTTGATGCGTTGGGCTTCGCCGCCGCTCAGCGTGACCGAAGACTGTCCGAGGTGAATGTAGCCGAGTCCGACGTCCACGAGCGTCTGGAGCTTTTGCCGAGCCTGCGGGATGTTTTCCAACACGGTGAGCGCATCCGAGATCGGCATGTCCAGCAGGTCGGCGATGGAGTTGCCCTTGTACTTCACCGCGAGCGTCTCGTGGTTGTAGCGCTTCCCGCCGCAGACTTCGCAGAGGACGTAAACGTCCGGCAGGAAGTTCATCTCGATGCGGCGTTCGCCCTCGCCCTGGCAGGCTTCGCAGCGCCCTCCCGGCACGTTGAACGAGAAGCGTCCGGCCTTGTAGCCGCGCTCGCGCGACTCCGGCAGCATGGCGTAGAGCTCGCGGATCTGCGTGAAGACGCCGGTGTACGTCGCAGGGTTCGACCGTGGAGTGCGCCCGATGGGCGACTGATCGATGCGGATGACCTTGTCCACGTTTTCGACGCCGCTGACGGCCTTGTGCGCTCCGGGCTCCTGACGCGACTTGTAAAGCTGGCGCGCCAGAACGTTGTACAGGATGTCATTGACGAGCGTCGATTTGCCGGAGCCGCTGACCCCGGTCACGACCGTCATCACTCCCAGCGGGAAGCTGACGTCCACGTGCTTCAGGTTGTTTTCCCGCGCGCCGAGCACGGCGACCGCGTGACCATTGGGCTGGCGGCGCTCATGGCGGATGCCGATGCGGCGCTTCTTGCCGATGTACTGCCCGGTGAGCGAGCGCTCCACCTTTTCGATCTCGTGCGGAGTGCCCGCGGCCACGAGTTCGCCGCCGTGGCGGCCCGCGCCGGGTCCGAGATCGATGACGTAGTCCGCGCGGCGGATCGTCTCCTCATCATGCTCGACGACCAGCACGGTGTTGCCGAGGTCGCGCAGCGACTCCAGCGATTGCAGCAGGCGTTCGTTGTCGCGCGCGTGAAGCCCGATCGAAGGCTCGTCGAGTACGTAGAGAACTCCGCGCAGCTTCGAGCCGATCTGCGTTGCCAGCCGGATGCGCTGTCCCTCGCCGCCGGAAAGCGTCGCCGCCGAACGATCGAGAGAGATGTATCCCAGCCCGACGTGGTTGAGGAATCCGATACGCTCGCCGATCTCGCGCACGACGCGCCCCGCGATGCGTTCCTCGCGGTCGTTCAAGCGGATCGCATTCACCGCTTCGAGCGCTCGGGAGACGGGAAGGGCGGTGAAGTCGGCGATGGACATGCCATTGACTTTCACGCCCAGGCTTTCGGCCCGCAGGCGGCGGCCTTCGCACTTCGGACACTTCGTGGCTGACATGTAGTTCATCAGCCAGTCGCGGTAGGTGTCGCTGGTTGCCTCGTCCAGGCTCTGCTTGTGGAAGGAGAGTATGCCCTTGAACCCGGTGCCGTTTTCTCCATAGAGCAGCAGGTTCTGAATGTCGGCGGGGAACTGCTCGAAGGGCGTGCTGATGCTGAGACCGCGCTTTTCCGCCACCCGCTTGACCATGGATTGCAGATACGCCGAGCCGGAGCCCGGCCCGAGGCCGCCGTCGAAGAGCGGCTTCGACCAGTCCACGATCACTTTCGCGGGATCGAAATCGTACTTGCTGCCGAGTCCGTTGCACTCGGGGCAGGCGCCGTACACGCTGTTGAAGCTGAAGGACCGCGGCTCGAGCTGCGGGACGTTGATGCCGCACTCGGGGCAGGCCATGCGCGAGGAATACATGTGCTCCTCGCCGCCTACGATGGCGACGACCACGAGTCCGCCGCCCAGCTTCATGGCGATCTCGACCGAGTTCTGGAGGCGTTTCTCGATGCCGGGCTTCACCAGGAGCCGGTCCACCACGACCTCGATGGTGTGGTTCTTGCGCTTGTCGAGCTTGACGTCCTCTTCGGTGCTGCGCAGCTCGCCGTCGATGCGGGCGCGCGTAAAGCCGTGCTGCGCCAGCTTTTCCAGCTCCTTCTTGAACTCGCCCTTGCGCCCGCGGACGATCGGCGCCAGGAGCATGACACGGTCTTCCGGCTTCAGTTCGAGCACGCGGCTGACGATCTGGTCCGCCGACTGGCGGGTGATCTCCCGTCCACACTGCGGGCAATGCGGGATGCCGATGGACGAGTAGAGCAAGCGTAAATAGTCGTAAATCTCGGTGATTGTCCCTACCGTGGAACGGGGGCTGCGGGATGTAGTCTTTTGTTCTATGGAGATGGAAGGGCTCAGGCCGTCGATGGCGTCGACGTCCGGGCGCTCCATCTGGTCGAGGAACTGGCGGGCATACGCCGACAGCGTCTCCACGTAGCGCCGCTGGCCTTCCGCGTAAATCGTGTCGAAGGCGAGCGACGACTTCCCCGAGCCGCTCAATCCGGTGATGACCGTTAGCGTGTTCCGTGGAATATCGACGCTGATGTTCTTCAGGTTGTGCTGGCGCGCGCCACGCACGGAGATGTTAGTGATCGCCATTCCCGAATCGACTCACCCGGCCGCGGCTTCCCAAACATGCTCTTCCGCGAAGGGACATACGTCCTCGGTAACTTGGAGGCACGCCCCCAGTAGCGCTAGAAGAGAGGGAAGACAGCTCGACTCAGGTATCTTAGTTGGCAATAGCGGCGAGCGTCAAACCAGCGTAAGACAGCAGTGACGCGAGGCGCGCCTGCGCGGTTGTGTCGGCAACCAGAGTAGCTGGAGTTGCCTCACAAAATGGCAACCCGCGCGCTGCGTGATGAAGCGCACGGCGCATCCGCAAGCTGAGCCGATAGCATCGTAGAAGAAGGAACTAACGTGACGACCCTGATTATGTCCGTGGCTCTACTGTTCACCATCGCGCTTTGCCTCGCTATCGGCGTGATTTCCGCGTATGGCGCAATCATCGGCATCCTGCACGCGTTCAATCCGCACCGTGACCAGAAGCCGCGGACCCCGGCGCTGGTCGCCACCGCCGGCCCCAGCGGAGATTAAGAGCAGTCAGCAGTCGGCACGCAGCATGCAGCGAAGAAGATCAGGCCACCCGTTCGGGTGGCCGTTCCGTTTGACTCCAAAATTGAAAGGGGCTCGCCGGTCAGCGAGCCCCTCCGTATGCGAGGCACAAGCCTCAGTGTTCCGTCACGACTCCTTCGCGCTCGGCGACCCGGTCTTTCACGCGCATCAACTCGCACGCCTTGAGCACGATGTTTTCGGCCGCGACTTCGAATTCCTTCACCAGTTCCCAGGGCGCGCCGCTGTCGCCGAAACGATCCTTCACGCCCACGTACCCGGCCATCACCGGACGCGAATAGAAGTCCGGTTCTTCGAGGATGATGCCAGCGACGCGCCAGGCCAGGGCGCCGATCTGGTGCTCTTCGGCCGTGACGACCACGGTGGTCTCACGCGCCGCCCGCAGGATCGCCCGGCGGTCGATCGGCTTCAGGGTGTGCAGGTTGAGGATTCTGGTCTCGTAGCCGTATTCGCGATTGAGAATCCATGCCGCGCGCATCGCTTCGGGCACCATCGGGCCGCAGGCGACGATCGTCAGGTCCTCGTGCTCGCTTTCGTAATCGCTCTCGAGTTTGTGCTCGAAGGCGTCGATGAAGTTCGGCTGCTCGCCGCGGAAGCGGATGACGTTTGCCTTTCCGAACTCGAACGGAGTGTTCTCGGTCGTAACGATCGGCGTGGCTTCGCGCGCGAACCGGATGTACTTCGGCCCGACGTGACGCAGCAGCAGGTGCGACGTCGCCTTGCGGGTCTCGACCGAGTCGCACGGAACCACCACGCTCATGTTGGGCATGCCCATCATGGGGTAGAGGTCTTCGAGCGCCTGGTGCGTCGCGCCATCCGGGCCGACGCTGACGCCGCCGTGGGCTCCGGCGATCATGACGTTGAAGTTGCCGTAGGCGATTGAGACGCGGATCTGGTCGAGGTTGCGCGCCGCCGCGAATGTCGCGTAGGTGCCGAAGACGGGCAGTTTGCCTTCCTTCGCCAAGCCGACAGCGGCGGCGGTGGCGGACTGCTCGGCGATGCCCATGCTGAGCCAGCGCGTCTTGCGCTCGGGGTTTTTGGTGTAGAAGTCGCTGATGGTGATCGAGCCCGAGATGTCGAGCCCCAGGCAGCAGACGCGTTCGTCCTTGCCTTCTTCGGCCAGCGCCTGTCCGAATCCCTTGCGCGTCGGGTCCATCTTGACCTTCATCGCCGGCTGGCTGTTCCACCAGTAGTCGCGCGAGAAGCCCGGCGTCTTCGCCGCCAGCTTCTGGTCAACCTTGGCCTGGTAATCGGCGGCGATGCGGAACAGGCGGTC
>DASPLH010000096.1:0-9121 GCA_035627675.1 Clostridia bacterium | reverse complement strand
CGTGCGTGAGCCGATGCATATTCCGAACGTGATGTTCACGATGTGGATGACGGCCATGCTCGTGCTTGGATTGTGGTTCTCGAAGCAGGGCTATCGTCGCCGGGGACCAATGACGCCGTTCGTCATCATGGTTGCCGTGTTCCCGATCATCTACTACATCACCCATCCGAGCATGAATTATCGGCACCCCATCGACCCGATGATCGCGATCCTGGGATCGTTCGCCGCGGTAATCATGTACGAGCGCCGGAGGGTGCTCTTCGGCAAGCCGGTTGCACGGCCCGCAGTTCCGCGGCTTGTCCCGGCCTTCGTAGAGGAAGAGAGCGGCGTGGACGCGGATTAGGTCTGTGCTTTCCCTCGACCCATCTACTTCGACATTGCCCAATCTTCGAGTTCGCCCGTGGAGCGCAGCAACTCGACCTGAGCGCGCCAGAGTTCCAGGGACGCCTCGAGGTAGGCGATGTAGCGGTCACCCGCGTCGAGACGAGCCTGCTCCGCCTGGCGCGAGTTTGTCGCGCCGCTCTGGACGCGTGACTCGGTGGTGGACGCGTCGGCCTCGGCGATTTCGTGTTCGAGACGCGCGACCTCGGCGGCAGCGGCGAGTTGACGAAGGCTGCGATGCAACTTAAGGGTTGACTCCCTGACCTGCGCCCGCACGCCATCGGCCTCGACCCGCGCCTTCACCGAGTCGGATTTTGCCTGTTCGTTTCGCGCTTTCTGAACGAAGTTGAAGACGGGGAAACGAATGCTCAATCCAACAGTGATGTTGTTCCGCTCGAACTTCTGGTAGAAGTCTTCGTAATTGTTGTACCTGCTGAGAACAGCGTACTGACTGGCGAGGTCAATCGAGGGCCAGTTCTGCTTGGTCTCGGCGCGGGCGCGGAACTCGGCGGCGCGGGCGCGTTCGTCCGCGAGTTTCACGACAGGATTGTTGGCCACGGCCAGGTCGGTGTAGTCGCCGTTCGGGGCTATGTCGGGGTGATCCGGGATCGATTCCGGGACGGTCTCGATCGAATCGGCCGAAACGCCCGTCCAGCGCGCGATGCGGTCGCGCAACACGTCGGCGGCGGTTGTGGCCTGGGCGATTCGCAGTTCAACTCGCGCGGCCGCGAGCTGCGCACGCTTCGCGTCCACAGGGCTGTCGATGCCTTCGCGCAGCCGCTCCTCGGCGATGAAGGTCACACGACTTGCGGCCTGCTGCTGCTCTTTCAGGGATCGAAGGCGGCTGAGCACGTTGTCGAGTTCGATGTATGCCAGCGCGGCGTCGATCAGGACTGTATTGCGCCGGTCGGCAGCGTCGAACTGCGCCGCGCTGATATCGCTTCTCGCCGCGCGCAAGAAATCCCGTTGCGCGAAGTTGAGCAGGAACTGCTGGCTCGTCAGATTGAAAATGGTGGGCGCGTTTCCCTGGAGCGTCAGCGGCACGCCCTTCGAATAACCAAGGCCTGACCCGAGAACCACGATCGGCAGGTAGGCGTTGCGTGCCTCGAGATACGACGCCTGCGCCTTGCGGATATCGGCTGCCGAGGTCACGACCACGCCATTCTTCTCAAGCGCGAGTTCGATGGTTCGCCGGAATGTGAGCTGCTCGGCCGCGGCGGGAACCGCGAGACCGGCCGTGAGCAACAGGGCAGTGCAGCGCAATTTCAAACAACTGCGCCAAGATGTCATCGATCCACCTTTGCGGAAGTTAGCCGCCGAGCTTGCGAAGCGCTTCCTGCGCCGGACGAAAACCGCCGGCGAGCGAGAGCGCGGCTTTGTATTCGTCCTGCGCGGCGCGACGGTCGCCCTGGCGTTCATGGACCTGCCCGAGGAGATAGTGAGCCTGGAAGGCCGGTCCATTGTCGTCCATTGGGCCTGCGAGATATTGCTTGAGCGCCTGCGCCGCCGTTGGAAGATTGCGGTTCACGCCGACGAGCAGTTCGCCGGCATTGAAGAGATCTTCAGGAGTCCTCTTCGACGAAGCAAGCGCGCGCGAGACCGCCGCGTCGAATTCGTTCCATCGCTTCTGGTTGCGGTACAAACGGGCGAGTCGCAGCAGAGTTCCCGCGCTGTTTCCGCTCGCCTGTACGGCGTTGTTCAGGTGCTGTTCCGCCTCGCCCGGCCGATCGCTGCGAGACGCGACAAGAGCGCGGATCAGCGCAGCCGTCACCGGATCGGACGACTGGATGTCGTCCGCCAGCCGGCGAGCTTTGTCCTTGCCGCCTCCGACGATGCCAGGAGCCGTGGCGTAGTACTCCGCGAGGTCGTGGCGCGCGCGCCAGTCTTTGGGGTCGAGCTGCACGGCACGCTCGAACTCGGCGACCGTCTTGCGAGCCCAACCAAAGGCGGAGAGCGGTCCGGAAGAATCGGCTTTCTCGCCGTAGGATCGCCCCAGCCACAGATGGTAGGCCGCGGCATTTGGATTCAGCTGGACGGCTTTCTCCCCGCTCCTGATCGCCTTATCCCAGTCCTCCAGCGAGTAGTACACGCGACACAAGAGGTGGTAAGCCTCGGCGTCGTTCTGGGCGGTCAATGCGCGGATTGCTTCGTCGGCCCGGCCGCTGGCCACAAGGTCAGCCCTGGACGGCGCCGCGGCCGCGGCTGCCGCAACAAGGCAAGCGGCGAGTACGGCGGCGGATGCAATCGCCCTGGATGGAATCGACTTGTACAGCTTGAACATCGCTACTGGTTCTCGACGATTTTTACGGTGATCCCGTCGGTAAGCGGCGTCGGACTCAGCGACTGCACGGCGATGACGTCGTTGTCCTTGAGGCCGTTCGTAATCTGGATCTGCGTGAGATTGGCTACGCCGGTTTCCACCGCGCGTCTCTCAATGTGGCTGCCGTTGACGACATACACGTGAGACTTCCCGTTGTCCTGGCGAACGGCTTCACGCGGAACGGTCAAGGCCTGGGTGTTGCTGCTGAGCAGAACCGTTACGCCCACGTTCGTGTTCGGAAGCAGGCGCCCGTCATTGTTGTTCACGCTGCAAAGCATCTCGCCGACGTTTCGGTTTCCGCGAGCGACCACGGTGGCGGGCAGGGTCAAGACGCGGCCCTCCCAGCTCTGCCCCGGAAGCGCATCCCACGTGATGCGTACAGGCTGATCGGGCTTGAGGCGCCCGATTTCGGGCTCGTCAACAAAGGCGCGCACCTGGAGCCCGGAAAGATCGGCCACCTGTACCACGGGATCGCCTGCGCTCACCCACGATCCCTCTCGCGCGGGCAGTCCGTACACGGTGCCGTCGAAGGGGGCGCGTATGTTCGCTTCGTTGATCAGGTGCTGCGCGGCTGCGACCTGCGCGCGCGCATCTTCCACCTCGGCGCTGGCGCGGACCTGCTCAGGGGCAGAGAAGCGCGAACCACTCTTCTGCTCGAGCATCCTGACGCTGGTTTGCGCGCGCGTGACACGGGCCTGGGCGGCGGTGATTTCGTCCTGCGACGCAGCGCCTTTGCGCTGCAATCGCTCGATCGCCTGGAGGTTCCGGTTTGCGGATTCCAACTCTGCGCGGGCGTTCGCAAGGTCGGCCTGGGTCGTCAGGATCTCTTCCCGGGTCCCGCCCTCGCGTATGGCGCTGGCGCGGGCTTCCGCTGCCCGAAGCTGCGCGACAGCACGGGCAAGCTGCGCGCGCGCATCGGAGTCATCGAGCACGACGAGCAGCTGATCCTTGCGGACCTTCTGACCTTCACGCACGAGCACGCGCCTGACGGCGCTCGCTTGCAGTGCGCGAACCTCGAAGTTCTTGACCGGCTCGACTTTGCCGTTCGTGGTGATGCTGCTCGAAATCTCCTGGCGCGTTGGAGCCGTTACCGTGACGCGAATGCGCCGGGGGCGGAGGGAAACGAAGGCGCTCACCAGTACGACCACGACGACAACGGCGGCCACGATCAGCCATCCGCGCCTAGTTCCGCCCCGCTCGGTATGTTGCGTTCCGTTGGTCATCATGTAAGAGGACTAAGTATAAATTACCGGCGCGCATGCTCCCGGAGATGTACACCGCCGCCTTGCGCCGTGACCAGCCTCCATCGCGATAGTTGTCATCTTAGATAACGTAAGCGTCGGACTATAGTTTCGGAGTTCCCAGATGTACAAGCGGTGGAAAGCCGTTCTGGTGCGGACCTACCAGGATATCGACAACAACCACACGCTCGCGTTCGCGGCGGGGCTTTCGTACTACTTCGTCCTGAGTCTGTTTCCGGCCATGATCGCGCTGGCGTCGGTAATCGGGTTTCTGCCGGTTCCGAACCTGTGGGAACAGAGCCTGAATTTCATCTCCGAATACCTGCCCCCGGAGAGCTGGGCGTTGGTGTCGCAAATCCTCACGGACGTGATCACTCCGAACCGCGGAGCATTCCTCTCGTTTGGTCTGCTGGGAACCGTCTGGGCGGCATCCAGCGGGTTCGCGGCGATGATCGAGGCACTGAACGTGGCTTACGACGTTCCTGAAACGCGTCCCTACTGGAAGACTCGCCTGCTGGCGATAGCGCTTACCTTCCTCGTGGGAGGCCTGATGCTGTTTGCGCTGCTGGCCATGCTGGTGGGGCCTGCCTTCGGCGGGTGGGTCGCCGGAAAGCTGCACCTTTCCGCCTTCTTCGCCGCGGTTTGGCCATACATCCGATGGACGCTCTCCACCGCCTTCATCATCGCGGCCGTCGAGGGGCTGTACTTTCTTGCTCCCAACGTCAAGCAAAAGTTCAGGTGCAGCCTGCCCGGCGCCGTGATCGGCGTCGCGGGCTGGCTGGCCCTGTCGTACCTGCTCGGCATCTACTTCCAGCAGTTTGCGAACTTCAACAAGACGTATGGAACGCTGGGGGCGGCGATCGCGCTGATGGTGTGGTGCTACTGGTCGGCGTTCGCGATCCTGGTGGGGGCCGAGATCAACTCCGAACTGCTACAGGTAAGCGGCGAGGGAACTCTGCCGCTCAAGCAGGCTCCGCCGAAGAAGGTCAGGCCGAGACACGGGGCTACGGAAGCCGACCAGGCGGATGTGGCGGCCTAGCCGGTTGCCACCAATCCTTGCCCACAAACGCCGGGCGGGGAGTGGGCACCTTCCGCTCCGCCGGTTGGCGAGCGGCGGCTGCGGCGGGTTAGTATCAATACATGCCACTCAACGAAGCGACGAGACTGGGCTACACGCCCGATCACGCCAGAGCCGGACTCGATCATGCGTTTCCGGAGATCGAGACCTTCGCGAACCAGTTCCCGGGATACGAGATCGAGATCGATATCCCTGAATTCACCTCGGTATGCCCGAAGACCGGGCTGCCGGATTTCGGCACCGTGTGGATCAGGTATATGCCGGACCAGCACTGCTTTGAGCTGAAATCCCTCAAGGAATACATTAATGAATACCGCAATCTCGGTATCTTCCAGGAGAACGCGGTCAACCAGATCCTTGAAGACGTGGTGAAGGCGACGAAGCCGATCTGGGCCGAGGTGCGCGGCGTGTTCCGTCCGCGCGGCGGAATCGGGACAACGGTGGTAGCTCGTTGGCCAAGGCCGGAGAGATAAAAGCAGCAGTCAGCATTCAGCAGTCAGCATTCAGTGACGAAGGCCTTGTCTTGATCACCGGATGCAGAGGAATCACGGACTCATGCTTCTTCTTGAGAGATCGGACCAGGCAAGGCTCCGCCTTTGTGCTCTCATGAAGGCAGCCGACCGACCACCGACGACCGCCGACTGCATGCTGACTGCTGACTGCTGATTGCTGCTTTTGTTACACTCGCGGCGCGTGCCAGCGAACGACGTCACCCATACTCCGCAACATCACTCCGCGCGTTGGGCCAGGGGGGCGCTCCTGCTGCTGACGGCGCTCAACCTCTTCAACTACATTGACCGCTCCGTCCTGTTTGCCGTGCAGCCGCTGGTGCAGGCGGAGTTCCGCCGCTCGGACGCCGAGTTTGGGTTCCTGACCTCGGCCTTCTTCTTCGTGTACATGTTCACGGCCCCATTCATAGGGGTGATGGCCGACCGTTGGCCGCGACGCGGCATCATGGCCGCAGGGGCGCTCGTGTGGAGCGCGGCGACCCTGCTGACGGCGGTGACGCACAACTTCCAGGACCTGCTGATCCGGCACACGATCGTTGGGATCGGCGAGGCGTCGTTCGTGACGATCGCGCCGGCGTTCCTGTCGGACATGTTCCCTGAGCATCGTCGGGCGCGGGTGTTGTCGATCTTCTACCTCGCCATACCTGTGGGAACGGCCATCGGATACCTGATGGGTGGATACATCGGACACCACTACGGCTGGCGTGCGCCGTTCCTCGTCGGAGCGATCCCCGGATTCGTTCTTGCGTTTGGCTTGTTCCTGATTCCGGAACCGCAGCGGGGCGCGTCCGACCACCTGGCCCACAGCTTCGAGCGCGACAGCCTGAAGGGGCTTACGCGCAACGGCGCTTTCTGGACGGCGAGCCTCGGTATGGCGATGATGACCTTCGCCGTGGGCGGCATGCAGGTGTGGATGCCGACGTTCCTTTCGCGCGTGCGGGACGTGCCACTGAACACCGCCAACCAGATCTTCGGCGGGATGACGCTGGTGAGCGGCATCTTCGCAACGCTGCTCGGAGGTTGGCTGGGCGACCGCTACCTGCGGCGGCATCGCGGGGCCTACTACCTCGTGTCCGGCATCGGCATGGCTTTGGCTCTGCCGGCGATTCTCGTTGCGGTGTTCTTTACCGGCTGGCCGATGTATCCGGCGATCTTCGTCGGAGAGTTTTTCCTGCTGCTCAACACGGCGCCGTTGAATGCCGCGCTGGTGAATTCCGTCAGCGCAAAGATCCGCGCCACGGCCGTCGCCGTCAACCTGTTCACCATCCATCTACTGGGCGATGCGTTCTCGCCGACACTCATGGGATACATCTCCGACAAGAGCAATCTGCAAATGGCATTTGTCGCGGCCAGCATGGCGGTGGCCTTGTCGGCCATCGTGTTGTTCCTTGGAATGAGGTTCGCGCCGGAAATTCCCGCGGGAGATCGCCAGGGGTGAACGTTCCGCTGTATGCAGGGTTGGCGCTCGCAGCGGTGTGGGTGTGGCACGCGGTCGCGGGCGCCGCCGGAATGCGCACGGTCCCGGATATCGCGAAGCCGGAGTTTATTCCTGCGGAGGATTTCTCAGGGCCACGGGTCAGCATCATCGTCCCGGCGAAGGATGAGGCGGCGTCCATTGAACAGGCCGCGCGCTCTCTGCTGGCAATCGAATATCCCAATCTTGAAGTGATTGCCCTCGATGACCGGTCAACCGACTCGACCGGTGCGATCCTCGACCGCGTTGCCGGCGAGAGTGCGGGGCGCATGCGCGCGCGGCACATCGCGTCGCTTCCGGCGGGATGGCTCGGCAAGACGCACGCCATGCACCTCGGCGCGAGTGAGGCGGAGGGCGAGTGGCTGCTGTTCACCGATGCCGACGTCGTGCATCGCAGGGATGCGCTGCGGCGAGCGGTTGCCTATGCGGAGCGCGAGCGCGCCGACCACCTGGTGCTGCTGCCGACGGTCATCATGGAAGCCCCTGGCGAGCGCTTGCTGGTCAGCTTCTTCCAGAGCCTTTTCATCTTCGCCCACAGGCCGTGGAAGGTTGCTGACCCGAAGGCGAAAGACTCGATTGGCGTAGGCGCGTTCAACCTTGTGCGCAGAACCGCGTATGAGGTGATGGGCGGATACGAGCGGCTCAGGCTGGCCATCGTGGACGACATGCGGCTGGGTGAGGAGATCAAGCGCCACGGGTTTGCGCAGCGCGCGGTGTTCGGACACGATCTGATCCGCGTGCGGTGGGCAGAAGGCGCGAACGGAGTCGTGAACAATTTGACGAAAAATGTTTTCGCCGAGATGAAGTACAACACCGCGTACGCGTTGTTCGTGACGGCGGCGCTGGCAGCGATGCAGTTGGGTCCGTGGGCGGGAACGCTGGCCTCTTCCGGATGGAGCCGCGTGCCGTATGCCGTCGCCTTGGGTTCATTGCTTTGGTCGTACGCGCAATCGGCACGGCGCTCGCGAGTGTCAATGGCGTACGCCGCGCTGCATCCGCTGGCGGCGGTGGTGCTGACGTACACCTTCCTCCGCTCTATCGCAGTCACGCTGTGGCAGGGAGGAGTTGTGTGGCGCGGGACGAAGTACAGCCTGGAAGAGGTGAGGAGATTTTCGAATTGACGGATGTTCGGATTGTCGGATTTGTTAGCTCACCACAGAGGCTTCTCACCACAGAGGCACAGAGACACAGAGATGAAAACAAGGGGGGCGATCCGGGATTGGTCTGACCAAATCTGCGGGTCCCGCGATGAGCACTTAGCTCTTCAGTCGCTTTTCTCGGTGCCTCTGCGTCTCTGTGGTGACCGGATTCCTCAATTCCGGGAATTCGAAAATCCGACAATCCGACAATCCGAAAATCCGAAAATCCTCACCACGCTCTCCCGCGGCTGCGGTCGCGCGGATACTGTCCCAGGTTGGTGGCTTTGCCGCGCTCGGCGCCGAACTCGGCGGGCAGCGCCGGCAGGTCTGCGTTTCCGCGAAGCTGCTTGCGGTCGCGGATGACGATTTCGGGCTGTCCCTTGTAGTCCTTCAACCGCCCTTCCAACTCGATGGTTCGCCCTTTCAGCTTTGTGAGATCACCCACATCGTCGAGATCGCGCGCGAAGACCACGGCAACGAATGGGCAGATGTTTCGGTCTTCGCAGAAGTTGAGAAACGTTGTCCCGGTACGAGCCGTGCTGACGTACAGCAGCGTGGCGCGGACGCAGACGCGCTCGCCGATGCGGTCTCCGACCTCGCTGATGGAGATACATTCGGAGGAGGGAATGGGCTTGTCTTTTGCTTTTGCCGCCGTGAGCAGGGTTGCGGTCGAGAGCAGAAACAACACGGTGAGGCCCAAGGCCCGGCAGGTCTTCACTTGGTCGGCTCCATCTTGAGCACGTCGTTGAAGCGGTTGAAGTAGTTGAACAACCCTATGGCAGCCGCGAGTTCGATAATCTGACCGTCGTCGTAGTGCTTCTTCAGTTCATTCCAGAGTTGGTCGTCAACCGAGTGCGGGTTCGAGGTCTCGCGTTCGGCGAGTTCGAGCGCAGCCCTTTCGGCCGGGGTGAAATCGTCGCGCGTGCGGAAATCGGCGAGGTTGTCGATCTGGTCCTCGGTCCAGCCGTGTCGCTTTGCC
>DASPLH010000095.1:0-4913 GCA_035627675.1 Clostridia bacterium | reverse complement strand
GTTCTTGGCCTCTCCCGGAGGATTGACGGCCGCGTAACGCCACTGCACCATGCGTCCGGAGCCGGAGATCGTGCCTTCCTTCTCCATGAAGTACGCCGCGGGCAGCAACAGGACTTCCGTCTTGATCGCCTTCGGATCGACGCCAGGCCGTTGCCAGAAACATGCAGTCTCGGTTTCCCAGAGGTCCTGCACGACAAGCATCTCCAGGTTCTCGAGAGCCGCGTACGTAACGTTCAGGTTCGGATTCGTCACCATCGGGTTCTGCCCGATGACGTACATCATCTTCATCCTGCCCGCTAGCGCGGACTCGATCATCCCCAGAATCGAGTAGTCCTTGCCTGCGTTGCGCTTCGGCAACCATGCGTAACCGAATTCGTTCTCGGCCGTCGCATTGTCGCCGTACCAGGCTTTGAGGGTGTTGACCAGGAACTTGGCGCGGAACGTGCCATTGTTCTTGGTCCAGGCCTTAAGCGTGGGCTCGGTGTGCGTGGGGTAGTTAAGGTAGCCCGGCGTGTAGCCGTTGAGGACGGCCATGTCGCAGGCGCCCTGCACGTTCGGCTCTCCGCGCAGCGCGTTGACGCCGCCGCCCGGCTTGCCGATGTTGCCCAACAGCATCTGGAGAATGCCGTAGCAGCGGATGTTCTGCACCGCCACGGTGTGCTGCGTCATGCCGAGCGCATACAGGATCGTGCCCGGCTTGTTGTTCGCCATCGTCTCGGCGATCAACTTGATCGTTTCGGCCGGAACACCCGAGATATCGGCGCCGACCTGGAGCGTGTAGCGCTTGAAGAACTTCTTCAGCTGCGCGAAGACGCATCGCGGATCGTCGAGCGACTTGGCCTTGGCCGGCTTCTTGTCTCCGCCAAGCTCGTAGGCCCAGGAAGCCGAGTTGTAGCCGTGCTTCTCTTCCTCGTAGCCCGTGAACAGGCCGTCGTCGAAGCCGAACTCCTGCTTCGAGATCATCAGCGCGTTCGTGTGCAGTTTTACGTACTGCTCGTCGTAGAGCTTGTTTTCGAGGATGTAGTGAATGACGGCGTTGAGGAAGGCGATGTCGGCACCGGGACGGATGCAGGCATAGATGTCTGCGATCGACGAGGTGCGGTTGTAACGGGGATCCACGTGGATGATCTTGGCGCCTCTTTCTTGCGCCTTGCGGATCCACTTCATGGCCATGACGTGGTTCTCTGCGGCGTTACTGCCTTCGATGAGGAAGACCTTCGCGTTCTGCAGATCGAGCCAATGATTCGTCATGGCGCCGCGACCGAATGATGCCCCCAAACTGGGGACGGTCGGGCTGTGTCAAAGTCTGGCCTGGTGTTCTACCTGGACGGTGCCGAGGTGCCGCGCCATCTTGGTGATGAGGTAGCACTCCTCGTTCGTGTTCTGCGCGCCCCCCATGAAACCGATGGCGTCCGTCCGGTTGACCGGATACTCGGTTTCGCCGTCCTTCTCGGTGCCGATCCAGTTGCGGTCGCGCGCGTCCTTCATCTTGCCGGCGACTTTCGCAAGCGCGTCTTCCCAGCTGATCTCTTGCCACTTGTCGCTTCCGGCCGCACGGTACAACGGCTTCTTCACGCGTTGGTCGGATTCATGGGTTGCGGACATCGCTGCACCCTTGCTACACAGCGCGCCCTGGTTGATGACGTGGTCCGGATCGCCCTCGAGGTTGATCAGCTTGCCGTCTTTCACATGACAAATCATTCCGCAACCGCAGGAGCAGAAGTTGCAGGCGGAAGTGAACTCTGTCGCTCCGCTCAACTTCATCTTCTTCGTCGCAGCATGCACCTGGGTCAGTTCCACGCCCAGGGTGCTTACGGCGACTCCGGCTCCCACGCCGGCGGTAAGCTTCAACCAGTCTCGTCGGTTGATACTCATTTTCAGGATTGCCTCTCTCATGAGCCGCCCCATTCCCAAAGGGCGGTTCCACAGGTACGCGGCCGGAGCCCCGGCCTGCGATGTAGTGTCAGGCCGAAGGTCACCCGGCATTTGTGTCCTACATCACGTAATTGGGTGACTGATGCCGCCGAACTACACCTTTCGCCTGAGTTTTGGCCGTTGCCGCGTGACCTTGATCACGTCGCCATGTTCGTTTCCGCCGGAAAACCGGCCTCCGGTATACTTCGTCCCGATATCCTGGAGGGACGAATGGCTCAGCCGTCTGACTTCAACGAGAACTTCCGCCATGCCTACCCGAACGTCTGGAAAGCTTTCTCCCAACTCTCCGAACAATGTCATGAGCAGGGACCGCTCGACGAGAAATCCCGCAGGCTGGTGAAAGTAGCCATCGCGGTGGCGTCCGGGCTGGAAGGAGCAACCCATTCCGCCGTGCGGCACGCGCGCGACGCCAACATCAGCAACGAGGAACTCGAGCACGTTGCGCTGCTGGCCATCACCACAATCGGCTATCCGTCGGCCATGCGCGCCCTTTCCTGGATACGCGACGGCGCCCAGACATCTCCCTCCCGTTAAACGCTGCTCTTGCGCGGGACGCCCTGTTTTGTAATGCTCGCTGTACGTATTCAAACCATTTCAGCCGTAAACGGAGCGTCCCGTGACAACTGCCATTGCAGACCTCGAACCCAAAGCACTCTGGAAGCACTTCGCCGCACTCTCGGCCATTCCGCGCGCGTCGAAGAAAGAAGCCGCCGCGCGCGAATACGTGTTGTCGCAGGCTGCGCGGCTCGGTCTCGAGGTACACCAGGATTCGGTCGGCAACATCGTCGTCAGCAAGCCCGCGCGGCCGGGCCGCGAATCGGCAACCATTACGGCCCTGCAAGGCCATCTCGACATGGTGTGCGAGAAAAATGAGGGCACGCCTCACAACTTCGACACCGACCCGATCCGCTTCGTCCGCGATGGAGATTGGCTGAAGGCGGACGGCACCACGCTGGGCGCGGACAACGGCATCGGAGTCGCCGCGGCGCTGGCCGTCATGGAAAGCACGGACATCGCCCACGGCCCGCTCGAGTTCGTCTTCACCATCGACGAAGAAACCGGCTTGACCGGCGCGGCCGAGTTCCCCAATGGCCTGCTGAAATCGAAGTTTTTCCTGAACCTCGACGGCGAAGAGAAGGGCACGCTGTGCATCGGCTGCTCGGGAGGACTGAACACGACCGCCCGCCGCAAGGTGACCATGCGTCCGGCTCCGGAGGGCAACGCGTACCGCATCAAGGTCTCCGGACTCAAGGGCGGACACTCGGGCGTAGATATCCACCAGGGCCGCGGCAACGCACTGCGCATCCTCGGCCAGACCGTTCAGAGACTGCTTGAACGCCTGCCGGTCGAGGTGGCCGATCTGAAGGGCGGAAGCGCGCGCAACGTCATCCCGCGCGAAGCCACCGCAATCATCGTTCTCGACAGCGCTCGCGAGGGTGAGCTGAAGAGCCTGGTATCGAGCCTCGAAGCGGAAGCTCGCACAGACCTCGGCGGCTTCGATCCCGGCTTGCAGATCACGGTAGAAAAGGTGGAACGTCCCGCGCAAGTTGTCGAACGCAGCGAGGCGAAGCAGGTGGTCGATCTGCTCGCCAGCCTCCATCACGGCGTGCTTGCGATGAGTCCCGACGTCCCCGGCCTCGTGCAGAACTCAACCAACCTCGCCATCGTCGCCATCAAGGACGGCGTAGTCGAGATTTCCAGCAGCCAGCGCAGCGCCATCGAGAGCAGCAAGCAGGCCGCCGGAAGGATGGTCGCGACCATGTGCCGTCTCGCTGGGTTCGAGGTCGAGCACGGCGGCGGTTACCCCGGCTGGAAACCGGAACCGAACAGTGACATCGTGAAGAAGCTGAAGGCGGTTTACGAAGAAGTCTTCGGGGAGCCGACGAAGCTGGTCGCCATGCACGCGGGGCTGGAGTGCGGCATCATCGGCGAGAAGCACCCGGGCATGCAGATGATTTCCTTCGGCCCGCAAATCGAGAGTCCGCACAGCCCGAATGAGCGCGTTCAGATTTCGTCCGTGCCTCCCTTCTGGACGTATCTGACGGCGGTGCTGGAGCGTATCTAACGTTATGGGCAGGACGGAGCGTTTTCGCGCGGTTGTTCAGCGCGCCGACTTCGGCCTGCGGCAGCACGTGGTGTATCTGCCCGGCGACATTGCAGCGCGCTACGCGTCGCGCCTGCGCCTGCGTGTCGTCGGGAAGATCGAAGGCGTTCCCTTCCGGCTGGCCCTGCTCTCGCGCAAGGACGGCTCGCGCTTTCTCTCCATCGGCGGCAACCTGCGCTCCACGGCCAAGCTGCGCGAGGGCGACGAAGCCCTGATCGAGTTCGCCGAAGATCCGCACGCAGAGCGCATCGACATCCCCATCGAAATGCAGATCGCACTCCGCCAGGAGCCTGCGGTTCGCCGGAAGTTCCAGGCCCTCACGCCAGGCGCGCAACGTTCTGTGGTGTTTTACGTCGCAAGCGCGCGAACGGAAGACACACGCATCCGGCGTTCCCACGAAATCCTGCGCAAGCTGGATCGCGGAGAACTGGCGGTTCAGCAAAGGAAGCGGAAGTCCACGGATGCCGATTGATCAAGCCGCCCAGTTACCCCCCCGCCGGCACTTCCTGTTTCGTGGTCTCAGCCTTCTCTTCCGCCGTCGCAGCCTGCTCGCGGAAGCCTCCTCTGAGGAGCACGTACCCTCCGACGCCCGCCAGCGCAGACGTACAGAGGATTGCGAGCTTTGCCACCTGAAGTTGCTCGGCCGTTTCGAACGCGAGATCCGCGATGAAGATTGCAACCGTGAATCCAATGCCGGCCAGCAGGCCCGTTCCCCACATGTGTCGCCATCTTATGGAGGCAGGCAGCTCTGCTATTCGGGAACGTACGGCCAGCCAACTCAGCGCGACGATTCCCAGCGGCTTTCCGAGTAGAAGACCCGCGGCCACGCCCAGCGAGATTGGGTCGCGCAAGATGCGCGAGAAGGCATCAGCGG
>DASPLH010000094.1:0-3922 GCA_035627675.1 Clostridia bacterium | reverse complement strand
CAGTTCCGTGAAGGCCTCGACGGTCGCCAAGGTGACGGCGGCCATCCCGATCCAGACCTACGGGGACGGGTCGTTCCTCGTGCCGTGCGTGCTCTACGCCGGCTGATTTCCCACCGCATTCCACGCTGACCGGGCCGCCCTCGAGGCGGCTTTTTTCATGGGCTGACGCATGGCTATCGCACCGCACTACCACGAGATGGATACGGCAGACGCTCCCGATATCCTCGCCGGCACCCGTGACGACGCGGGGATTACGCCGCTCGGTCTGGCGACGGCATGGCCCGATCTGATCGGCAACACCATCGTCCTCACCGACAAGGTGACGGCCAGCACGAAGACCGTGAACTCTGGCGTCAAGCGCATTCGCACGACGGCCTATGACAGCTCGGCGCATTCGACCGACGGCGGAGCGATGTACCGGATTTCCAGTTCGTCGGAAGTGTCGGGCTATCCTACCGAAGCCTACTTCGTCACGGCGAACAACCTGTATTTCCTGCTGGACGAGGAGCACATCTTCGTCCAGCACTTCGGCGTCCGCGCCGACATGACCTATGCGGAGCAGCAGATCAGGGACAGCGGCGGCAGCCTCGTCGCCGATACCTACGGCCCGGTCAAGACCGCAGGCACTGACTGGCACGACAAGATTCAGACCGCGAACAACTTCTGCGCCACTATCGGAAAGCCCCTCTGGTTCAAGAATGGCGGCTACTACGCCATGACGCAGATCAACCAGACCACGCGCTGGCTGGCGGAATCCGACTTCGGCGTGACACTGTGGCTCCAGTACGAGAAGGCCACGACCTCCGGCTTCACCAGTGCGCAGATGCAGTCCGGCATCAAGATCGCGGCATCCAACTGCGGCCTTGGCGTTCCCGGCAATCACGGGTTCCTGCTTGTCCCGCACTGCTCCTCGACGACATTGAAGGAAAGCGGACAGGGCCATCTCGGGGCCGGCATCCAGGTCAACACCTATTACAGCTCGACCGAGCAGTCGATCATATCCGGCCTGCATGTCCGGGTGAAGTTCTGCCGCGCCGCGCACCAGCGCAATTCGGGCGGGACCGTTACGCAGCGGTCGATCGCAGGAATGCCGATTTCCGCCTTCGGAGGCATCGAGCATTCGAAGTATGAGATCGGCTTCTTCGGGCGGACGAACATCGACTCGGACCGGGGCTTCCTTGCCCATTGGGGCGCGGAGTACGACGACGACACGATCAAGATCGCCGGGGCGACGATCACCAATGGCGGCTCCGGCTATGCAACTGCTCCGACCGTGACTATCACGGGCGGCGGAGGCGGCGTCACCTCGACAGCAACCGCTACGGCGACGGTATCCGGCGGCGCCGTGACGGCCATCGACTTCACCGATTGGGGTGCTGGATACACGGAGGCTCCGACCATCGGGTTTTCTGGCGGGGGTGGCTCGGGGGCTGCCGCCACATGCCTGTTCGGCGATGCCGCGACCGGCGACAAGACGATGGCAACCATCCTCGAAACCTATCACTCCTGCCATTGCGAGCTGGAGTTCATTACTGAGATGGACGAGGCGGACGGGCATGGACTGCTCCAGCCCTTCGAACTCGCCGCCACCGGCCCGTTCATCGTGCGCAACTCCGTCACCATCGGCCAGAGCGGCGGACTTCTCGGGGGCGCCCTCGGCGCGGTCACCTGTGGCGACGTGACGAACGCCTACACCGTGGACAGCCAGAAGAAGTACATCGGGCAGGGGATCATCATCATCAACCCAGTGGCCCGCGAGGTGGATGGCGTTCTCGGGTCGGAACAGTTCTCCGTCAAGGGCATGGGTACAGCCAAAGGCAATGGCGACTTCGAGCCGGGAACCCGCCTGTTCCGCCAGCGCCAGTTGGAACTGGATATTCAGTTGATCAACCCTCAATGCTACTATGCCTCGGGGGCGGACGCGGCAGACCAGCGCACCATCTTCCTCGACAAGGTTTACGGTTCCGTCGATTGGGGCGAACTGGACAGCGTTGGGTCACAGATAGCCATCGAGGCGGAATATTGTCGCGGCCGCTTCACCGGGTCGGTCCACGGGGACGGTTGCACGCAGGTCCAATGGTGCGCCGGCTTCGACTTCAAGACGGTTGACGTTGATCGCGGCGATGATGAAAACGCGGCTGACACCGACAGCACCGCCTACGGGTGGGGGTCGGTCAACAGCCGCGTCATCGAGGTTCTCGGGGCCACGGATTCTCTGCCAAACACCAATGCCGACTTCGAGGCAGGCGACACGACCATCTCACTCGCCTCAGCGACCACGGGGCCCGTCCATACCGGCGAGCCAATCCTTGTCGGAACCCAGCGGGTATTCAGCACCCGAATGCACCGGACGGGCGCGGTCTCCCTTGACGTGACGCCGGCCAAGGCGACGGTTTCCTCTGGCGCCAGCGTTTCGGTGGATCGCCGCTCCCGCACGATCGGGCCGCAGCGCGGGGCCTTCCGTTCAAGCTACAATGGAATGCGTATCACGGACAGCGACTGCTTCGGCGTCAACCTGTCGGGGGTGGCGAACTGCGGCCGCCATGCGCTCAGGGCAACCGGGAACAGCAATGTGGAGGTGATCGGAGAGCTTCCCCACATCGGCAGGGACACCGCGTCCGGGACGAGCCGGCGAACGCTCCAGGTCGAAGGGACTTCTCACCTGACCTTGCGGAATTTCCGGGCAACCGCAAACCCGGATGTGACCACGCACGTCAGGGCGCTCGGGACCGCAAGCGTTGCGTGTCTCGACGGCATCCTGGACTCCTCGACCGGATTCGTGTCCGTCGCCGGCTCCAACCTGACGCAACTGCGATGGGATGGCGTCTACAACACCAGCGGCGTCAAGCTGAACAACCCGCTGGTTACGGTCGGAACGCAGGCGTCGCAACCGGCCGCTGGTTCGGTCACGCTGGTCGAGACCATCAACTACCCCTATTTCAGCCTGGCATTCACCTTCAATGCTGCTCGGGTCACGGTGACCGATGCAGGGGCCTCCGGTTCCTCCGGATCTCTGAAACTGTACGACTTTGCCGAGGGCGTGATCCAGATGCTCGGCTCTCGCCACAACTGGACGGCCTTCGCGGAAGGCGCTGCACTTACGACCGCTGTGGGCGATGCGTCCTTCGTCATCGCCTTCGGCTCTGCCGCTGCGGATGCCGGCGACGGGGCGCTCACCGGGACGGAGGTGGACTTCGGCGCAACCCGTTCCATCACGCTCTCGGGCGGGACGGGAACGGGCGTAACCACGCCCACCGGCGTCCAGACGCCGCTTGACGGCACGGCGACGGCGGTTGACCTCTATCTCAACTGGTCAGGCACCGCCGCCACGATCGATGCGAACTCCACCATCGACGTGACGGGCACCTACACGATCAATGGGGTGTTCATCGGCGACGACTGATCAGATATAGTTCTGCATGAATCGGACGCCGCCTCGATCCACGTACTTTCGCACCAGCGCCGCAATCTCGTGGTCGCTGTCCTTGTTCGACCGCTGGACCAGTTCCACCTTGTGATCCGAGTTGGCAATCGGCTTGCCGAACAGGGAATTGCAGTACTGGACTTGGGCTATGAGGCGGGCCTTCGTCTCCGGGTGCGAGCCCTTGTGAAGGCAGGAGGTGTCCACGAGGAACACGGTTCCCGCCTTGCCGAGGATGCGGACTTCATCTCCTGCCAAGCCGGCCTTGGCGATGGCCTCGTCCGAATGGCGGCCGTCCTCCCAAAGATGATCGGGGCGGTTGCGATGGGTCTTCTGGACGAGCGTATGAGGACCGGAGCCTTCGTCCACGTCAGTGAGATAGACGAACACCTTGACGAAGCCGAGCCGGTGCATGTCGTGGTGATAGAGTTGGGCCGTGTCGGACAGGGCCTTGTTGTGGGACTTGGCGTCCTTGCCGGTGACGAAGGAGTTCAGGAATCC
>DASPLH010000093.1:0-5256 GCA_035627675.1 Clostridia bacterium | reverse complement strand
GAAAAGATCCGCCAGGACCTGAAGCGCTACATCTCGAAGAACACGCAACGGCGTCCGCTGATCATGCCGGTAATCGTGGAAGTGTAGGTGCGAAGTCAGTGGTCGGCATCCAGCCCCGCTTCGCCATCGAGTCGAAACCGTCAGCCACGGATTCCCACGGATCCACACGGATTGAGGTTCTTTATCTATCCTATCCGTGTGAATCTGTGTAGATCCGTGGTTCATCGTGTTCTTGGTGGGAAATGCGGCATTGCTCGCGGCTGATGATGCTGCATACCCGCAGCCCACTGGCAAACTCCTCCTTCAGGTCCGGCGTACACTGTTGGGCAGTCATGATCTCGCTTGAACAGGTTCGCGAAGCACAGCAGCGTATCCAGGGCGTGGCGGTGCGCACTCCACTGCTCCGTTACTATCCGCCTTCGGGTGACCACGCCCACCACGGCACCGAGCAGCTCTATCTCAAGCCCGAGAGCATGCAGCCGATCGGCAGCTTCAAGCTGCGCGGGGCCTACAACAAGATCGCCTCTCTCGCGCCGGAAGAGCGCGCCCGTGGCGTCATCACCTACTCCAGCGGGAACCACGCGCAGGGCGTTGCCTATGCTGCCCGCGCGCTGCGGGCGAAGTCGGTGATCGTGATGCCGCGCAACGCTCCCAAGGTGAAGCGCATGGCTACGGAAGCGCTTGGGGCCGAAATCGTCGAAGTGGGCGCCGGAAGCGACGAGCGCATGCGCAAGGCGCAGGAACTCGCCGCCGAACACGGTTACGTCATCATCCCGCCCTACGATGACGAGCACATCATCGCCGGCCAGGGCACGATCGGCGTCGAAATTCTCGAGGATCTGCGCGATGTCGGACTCGTTCTCGTCCCCGTCGGCGGCGGTGGACTCTCCAGCGGCGTGGCGGCGGCCGTCAAGCTCAGCGGCTCCGCCGCGAAGGTCATCGGAGTCGAACCCGCGCTCGCCAACGACGCGCAACAGAGCCTCAGCGAAGGACGCATCGTGCAGATCGCACCCGAGCGTGCCGCCAGCACGCTGGCCGACGGACTCCGCACGCAGAGCATCGGCGTCCGCAACTTCGAGCATCTCAGCCGGTTTATGGATGACATCGTCACCGTCAGCGAGGACCAGATCCGCGCGGCCATGCGGTGCATGATGACCTCCGCCCGGCTGATCGCCGAGCCCAGCGGAGCGGTCACCTTCGCCGCCTGGCTGTTCCTGCGCGAGAGGCTTCCCGCCAGCGGGAAGACGGTTGCAATCATCAGCGGCGGAAACGCCGAGCCTAAGCTGCTGGCCGAAGTGCTGGCCCAGACCACTGCATAGGGAGAGTTCATGCTGACCCGCAAGATCATCGTTCCGGCCCTGCTGCTATTCCTGCCTGCATTTGCCTTCGCCGCACAGGCCGAGCGCGGAGTTACCGTCAGGGCGGCCGTGGTCTACCTTGCGCCGGACGTCGCCTCCGACAAGCTCATCACGGCGGAGCGCGGACGCGAGGTTGCGATCCTCGAGCGCACCAAGGGCTGGCTCCACGTGCTCGCTACGGTGTCGCAGAAGTTCGGCAACGACCGCGACATCTCCGGCTGGATACAGGACAAGGGCGTAATCACCGCCGCCACGCCAAACGGCGACCAGATCCTGTACGGAGAGGCCGTGGATTCCGAGAGCGAGGCGAGCCGCCGCGGCGGACGCAAGGGAGCGGCGGGTGACGCGCGCCGGCTGTACGCGCGCGTGGCGGAATACTTCCCGCAGTCGCCGCTCGCCGGCGAGGCCCTCTATCGCGCCGCCGACATCCAGTGGCAGATGGACAAGGACGACATCGAGGGCCGCAAGCGGCGTCCGACGAGCGATCCAAATTCGCGTCCGAAGATCGAGGAGGAGGCCATGAAGCAGGTGATGAAGAAGTTTCCGCGGACGAAGTGGGCCGACCTCGCCGCGTTTCACCTGCTCGACAACAAGCTCTGCCTCGAGTGGCAGGCGCAGTCGAAGTGTCCGGAGAAGGAAGCCGAAGTGTTCGAAGAGTACGCCAGGGAGCATCCCAACTCGCCGGCGGCCGCCGAGGCCTGGTACAACGCCGCTTCGCGTTATGGCGCGCTGATTGAGATCTACAAGGTGGAAGGACAGCAGAAGAAGAGCCCGCAGGCCGCGCAGCGTGCCGTGGCAGCCGCCCAGCAAGCGATGGCCAGGAATAGCAGTCCCGATTGGAACGCCCGAGCCCAGCGTCTGATATATATGGTTCAGAACAACATACCCGTTTTCGGCAACGCTGCGGACTGACCGCCACACACGACATCTCTTACGCGCTGCCAGGGTGGCAGCGCGTTCTTGTTGCGTCAGGAGTGGAATGAACAGCTATCTGCTTGCGGTGCTGCTCGGCATCATCGAAGGACTCACCGAATTTCTCCCCGTAAGCTCTACGGCTCACCTCCGGATTTTCGAAGCGCTCCTCGGCGTCGACCTCACCGACAGCTACTGGAAGATGTTTTCCATCGTCATCCAGCTCGGCGCCATCCTTTGCCTGCCCATCTATTTCCGCGATCGCATCGCCAAGTTTGTCCGTACTTTTCCGGATGGCGAGCGAGGCGACCGCACCGCCCTGAATCATCCGCTGACACTCGTGCTCATCGCGTTCGTGTTCACGGCCGTCCCGACGTTCCTGCTGACGAAGATCATCGGCAAGCATCTGGAGAGCCTCACGGTCATGGGGATGTCGCTCGTCATCGGCGGCATTCTGATGTGGGTTATCGACGTCCTCTACGACCGCGGAACGTTGCCGCGCCGCGCCGATCACATGGAGCAGATGGGACTGGGCCAGTCCATATGGGTCGGACTGTGCCAGGTGCTGGCCGCCGTATTTCCCGGGACTTCGCGCTCCATGGCCACCATCGCCGCCGGGCAGCTCGGTGGGATGTCGCGCAGCGCTGCCCTGGAATTTTCCTTTTTTGTCTCGATCCCAACGATGGCGGCCGCGACCTCGTATGACCTGCTGAAGGCCGTTCGCGGCGAAGACGGCGGACCGAGCGCGCTCGGCAGCATCAGCTTCACCCTGCACAACTGGACGGTGCTCGCGGTCGGCTTCGTGGTCTCCTTCATCGTCGCCTACGGGGTGGTTGCGTGGTTCATGGGGTGGGTACGCCGTCGCGGGTTCGTTCCGTTCGCCGTATATCGCATCGTATTCGGTGCAGTGGTGCTCTGGTGGGCGATGGCGGGGCGCTAAAACCGGTAAATCTCACGCGAAGCCGAGCTGGAGAGAGTAGCTGACTAGCATCTCCCTTGCGTTTCCCCCTGCTTTTTGTCTGGATTTTTGTCATAATCGTCCCGCTCTGGCGTGATCCAAGGCCCTCGGAGGGCGTCTCTCGACGCCCATGCAGTGGTGTCCTCAAACCGAGAGCCACGCCTCTATGACGTTCGCATCGCGAATCTTCAACCCGACCGCTAACAAGCGACTGAATGAGCTGATCGGGTTTCTGATCTTTGTCTCCGCGACGCTCCTTTTCCTCGCGCTGGCTTCGTACTCGCCGCTCGACCCGTCTCTGAACACCGCCGCCGACCCGCCGGGCTCGCGTCCGGCGGAGAACTGGATCGGCGTGCTTGGCGCATACTCGTCCGACATTCTGCTCCAGGCACTCGGACTCGCAGCCTTCCTACTGCCCGTGTTCATCGTGCTTCTGGCCATCCGCTGGTTCCACTCGAAGAAAGTCGAAAGCGCCGCGGCCAAGAGCACCGGGGCGGTGGCGCTCCTGGTCTTTTCCTCCGCGCTGCTGGCGCTGTTGCCCTGGCGCTGGCACTGGGACCAGGCAATCCCGGTCGAAGGCCTGCTGGGACGCATTGTCGGCGACGCGCTCATTCACTACCTCAACATCACCGGCGCGTACATCGTCGCGCTGGCCGCCATTGCCGTCGCCCTTTTCCTGGCGACTGCATTCTCGTTCAGCGCGTTGCGCTTGTGGTTCCAGACCCGGTTCACATTCCTCATCGCGCTGCGCGACCGCTACCAGGACTGGGCGGAGCGGCGCGAGAAGACGCGCGCGCAGCAGGAACTTGAGAAGAAGCGCCGCGAGAAGGAGAAAGCTCGCGTAGCGGAGATCTCGTCCCGCAATGTGCCCGAGCCTGCCCCCCCGGTCGCCGCCGTGGAGCGGACCCAGCGGCCGCCCGCGACCCAGGAGCCAGTTCCAGTCGCTGCGCCACCGGCTTACAAGGCACCCGTGCGCAGCGGCATTGAGCGCATGATGGAAGAGGAAGACGCCTTCTCCGGCTCTCCTGCGGGTGAGAGGATCGCAGAAACTCTCATCGAGACGTCGGACATCGAGGTTACAAGTCGTGCCGACGCCGAGAAGACGGCCAAAACGACATTGCCGCGAGCGCAAGGCGGCTGGAAGCTGCCATCGAGTTCGCTGCTCCATCGCCCGGACGCGCGCAACGAATTCGACGAACAGGAACTGAAGGAACTGGCGCAGGTCGTGAGCGAAAAGTGCGCCGAGTTCGACGTTCGCGGACAGGTTGTGCAGATCAACCCCGGCCCGGTTGTCACGACCTACGAGTTCAAGCCCGAAGCCGGCATCAAGCTCAGCCGCATCACCGGACTGAACGAAGACCTCTGCCTCGCCATGAAAGCCGAGAGCATCCTGATCGAGCGCATGTCGGGCAAGTCCACGGTGGGTATCCAGGTCCCGAACCAGAAGCGAGAGACCATCTGGCTGCGAGAGGTCGTCGAGAGCGAAGAGTTCGCGAACAACAAATCCAAGCTCACGTTCTCGCTGGGCAAAGACATCAACGGCCGCATCATGACGACCGAGTTGAACTCGATGCCGCACCTGCTGATCGCCGGCTCGACCGGCTCCGGCAAGTCGGTGGCGATCAATGCCTTCATCATGTCGCTGCTCTACAAGGCGTCGCCCGACCAGGTCCGCCTGATTCTCGTGGACCCGAAGCGCGTGGAACTCGGCAACTATGACGGCGTGCCGCACCTCTACACGCCGATCATCAGCGAGCCGAAACTTGCCTCCAACGCCTTGCGCAACGCCGTGCGCGAGATGGAGCGCCGCCTCAAGCTGCTGGCCGAGAAGGGCGTGCGCAACATCGACCAGTACAACCGGCTCTTTGAAGAGGGATCCACGCCAAGCCTGTTCGAGGACGGCTCCGAGCAGAAACCGCTGCCCTATATCGTCATCATCGTGGACGAACTGGCCGACCTGATGATGGTGGACGGAGCCAACGTCGAGGAGAGCATTACGCGCCTCGCACAAATGGCCCGCGCCATCGG
>DASPLH010000092.1:0-4678 GCA_035627675.1 Clostridia bacterium | reverse complement strand
ACATCCCGCAGGAAAATCATCGTTTGCGGATGTACAAGCGCGTGGCGGGCGTGGAGAACGAGGCGCAACTGAGCGATGTTACGGGCGAGTTGCGCGACCGCTACGGCGAGCCTCCGGCGGCGGTGCAGAGCCTGCTGCAATACGCCGCGCTGAAGCTGGTGTGCCAACGCGTTGGAGTTTCGCAGATCGAGCGGCGGCGCGACCTGGTCAGCATCCGGTTCACTGAAGCGGCGGATATCGATCCGGCAAAACTGGCGCAGTTCGTGGCGGCCAACAAGGGCGCACAGTTCACGCCGCAGGGCATGCTGAAGTTTGCAATGAAGGCCACGCGAGCCGAAGACATTCTGAACGGGCTGCGCGACCTGCTGACGCAGATTGCGGCGGAAGAGCTACCAGCTACCAGCGGCTAGCTGCCAGCCAGAGGTGGAAATCGAGGAGATGCGAAGTCGCGAGTTGCGCGAGCTGACGATTGCAGGGTGTCAGCTTCCAGCTGCTAGCATCCAGAGTCGCAGAAGGACATTCTTTGTGTTGTTATTAAGCTGGCAGCTTGTAGCTGGATGCTGGTAGCTAGTGAATCGAGGTTGATCGATGCAAAGACTCGCCGTCGTTCTGTTCGTGCTTGTGTCCACGGCACTGCTTGCCCAACAGCCGAAGATGCCTCAGCCGCTGGAAGCTACGGCGCGTGAGTTCATGTCGGAGTTCTTCAGCTTCCAGCCCAGTGCGGGGACGCGCGCCGGGTATCACGAGTACGACGATCAGCTGGAGGACTTCTCGCGGGAACGGGTGCGGAAGCAGATCGAGCGTTATCGCAGCTTCGAGCGGCAGTTCGAGGTGATGGACACGAAGGGGTGGCCGGAGTTCTATGCCGCCGACCGCGACATGATGCTGGCGTTCGTGCGCTCGCGGATCTTCGAGTTGGAGACGCAGCGGGTTTGGGAACGCGACCCGGATCACTATTCGGCGGTCGTGAGCGATTCGACGTTTCTGTTGATGGGGCGCAGCTTCGCGCCTGCGGAGCAACGGCTCAGGTCGCTGGTGGCGCGGCAGCGGAAGGCGCCGGCGCTGTTCGCGCAGGCGCGGCAGAACCTGAAGAATCCCCCGAGGGTCTTCACCGAGATCGCCATCGATCAACTGCCGGGGATCATCAGCTTCTTCGAGAAGGATGTTCCTGCGGCCTTCGCCGGCGTGAAGGACGAGGCGCTGATCGCGGAGTTCCGGCAGACGAACGCCGCCGTCGTGCGGTCGATGCGCGAGTACCTCGACTGGCTGAAGCGCGACCTGCTGCCGAGATCGAAAGGCGACTTCCGGCTTGGAGCGGCCAATTACCAAAAGAAGCTGCAACTGGAGGAGATGGTCGATGTGCCGCTGGACCGCCTGCTGGCGGCCGGGTACGAGAACCTGCGCCGCAACCAGAAGGAGTTTGCGCGCGTCGGGAAACTGATCGATCCGGCGAAGACTCCGGCGCAAATCCTATCGGCCATGGAGAAGGACCACCCGCCGGCTGACAGGTTGTTGCAGGAGTTCCGCGACCGGCTGACCTCGCTGCGCGAGTTCACGGATCAGCGCAAGATCGTGGCCACTCCGGAGCGCTCGCTGCCGATCGTGAAAGAGACGGAGCCCTTCATGCGGGCCTTGAGTTCGGCGTCAATGGACACCCCTGGGCCTTTCGAGCAGAAAGCGAAGGAAGCGTACTTCAGCGTCACGCTGCCGGAGCCGAACTGGACTCCGCAGCAGGTGGAGGAGCACCTGGCCGGCTTCAATTACGGCAGCCTCAACTCGACGGCGATCCACGAAGTGTTCCCCGGACACTACCTGCAATACCTGTGGAACGACCACGTGCCGTCGTTCGTGCGGCAGTTCCTCAGTCTCGACCTGAGCGCGGTGGGCAGCCACTTCAGCGGAACGAACGTGGAAGGCTGGGCGCACTACACCGAGCAGATGATGCTGGACGAGGGTTTCGGCCGGAACCCCGCGCTTCCGGAGGAGAAGGATAAGGAGTTCCTGGAGCTACGGTTGGGACAGCTACAGGACGCGTTGTTGCGCAATGCGCGCTACATCGTCGGAGTCGAGATGCACACGGGCAAGATGACGTTCGACGAGGGAGTGGCGTTCTTCCAAAAAGAGGGCTACCAGACGAAGGCGAACGCGTTCCGCGAGACGCGGCGCGGCACGGCGGATCCGACCTACCTGATGTACACGCTGGGCAAACTGCAGATCATCAAGCTGCGGGAGGACCTGCGGAAACAGCAGGGCGCGAAGTTCGACCTTCAGCGGTTTCACGACGAGTTCATGCGACAGGGCGTGGCGCCGGTAAGCGTGATCCGGAAGGCGATGCTGGGCAACAGCAGTCCCGCGCTATGACTCCGATGTTGGTTGAACCATCCGTTCCTATACAATCCCGAGTTTCCGGGCGGCAGTCCGCCTCGAGAGAGCAAACATGAACAAGCGAGTCACGAAAGCCGTGTTTCCCGCCGCCGGTCTTGGCACCCGTTTCCTGCCGGCCACGAAGGCGCAGCCAAAAGAGATGTTGCCGGTTGTGGACAAGCCCATCATCCAGTACGGGGTCGAGGAGGCGATGGCCTCCGGTTGCGACCAGATCATCATCGTCACGGGACGCGGCAAGACGGCCATCGAAGACCACTTCGACGTCAGCTACGAGCTGGAAAAGATGCTGGAGGAGCGGGGCAAGACCGACCTGCTGGACACCGTGCGGCACATCTCGGACATGATCCATGTGGCGTATGTGCGGCAGAAGGAAGCGCTCGGGCTTGGACACGCCGTGTACACGGCTAAGGAACTTGTCGGCGACGAGCCGTTCGCGGTGCTGCTGGCGGACGACCTGATCGACGGACCCACTCCGTGTTTGAGGCAGATGATCGACGTCTTCAACGAGACAGGCGCGAGCGTGCTGGCGACGATGGTCGTCGAGGGCAAGGCGATCTCCGCCTACGGGGTGCTCGATGCCAAGCCGGTACGTGGCTTCGGAGGGCGGCTCTTCGAAGTGTCAAACCTGGTGGAGAAGCCGAAGCCTGAGGATGCGCCGTCGAACCAGGCGATCATCGGCCGCTACATACTGACGCCCGGCATTTTCGACGCGCTGGAGAAGACGGAGAAGGGGGCCGGCGGCGAACTGCAACTCACGGACGGTATCCGCAACCTGCTGAAGAAGGAAAAAGTCTACGGCTATCAGTTCGACGGTAAGCGCCACGACGCCGGCGATAAGCTGGGATTCCTGCAAGCGACGGTGGAGTATGCGCTGAAGAGGGAAGACCTTGGCGAGGCGTTCGCGGAATATCTGCGCGGACTGAAGGTGGAGCAGATCGCAGGCGTGACAAGGTCGAAGGTTTAGTCGGTCGGCCGTCGCTCGTCGGCGGTCGTCGGTCGTCGAGGACCACAGAGACACAGGGTGTGTATCTGCGGGTATTCGGCGCACGATAGCGTTCGATAAGGCCTGTTCGCTTTGGTCATCAACTCAGATGCGCGAAGCCATTGTCCATGTTCGGTTGCTTGATGAAGGGACTGACTGTAGCCGTCCCGTCACCGCGCTTGAGGTCGCGGCAGGAATCTTCAGTTTGATTCCGTCCGAAGACTACGATCCTGACGATGAGAAGTGGGAGTTTCCTCCCGGATCACTTGTGAAGGTCGTGCAACTTCAATCAGGCTCGGAGTCGTTTACTTTAGCCATTGCTCGATTCGACTGCGCGGAGAAGGTCATACGCTGGCAACCTGACTTGGACCTGCCGCGCAATCTCGATACTCCCGTCGTGACCAGCACATACGACGGTGGGATTCGAATAACGCTCGCTGAACCCATTCCGAACGGCAGAGCGTACACCGTCGTATTTGAGAAGCCCATCGCGCTTCGGTCCGCAAAAGAGAGCTATCGACTTGAGCTCATGGAGTCATTAGGGGACCTTCTTCCTTGGCCAACCTGGACGGTTGACGGATCGCGTTGGGTGGAGTGGTTCCATGAGCAAACACACGGAATTTATCGCGATTGGGGCCTGAAGCACTATCTGTTCGTGGGAGAGGAAGTCGTTGAGGTTCTTTCAACGACGCCGCCCGTGATACAGCACACGGATCGCGCATCGGACTTCGGTTGGCGATAGCGAATGCGAAATGGCCTTCTCACTCATTATTGCCGTGAAGGTGTGAATCCGCGCTTGGCAAATGGGGGTTAACCCAGCCGAGGGCGGCTGGGCCTACATGTTCAATTGTGCGAGATACATAGACCCTGAACGCCAGTGAAGAGCGTTCAGGGTGACATTTTGAAAACGTCTCGGATGAGTCGGAAAGTTCGTCGGGCGAGAGAACTACCCCACCTTAGCTTCGCGAAGGTGGGGCACCCGGCGAGCTTTGCTCGCCCGCCCAGCCGAGGGCGGCTGGGCCTACATTTGGGCGCTGTGGCTGAATGCTGACGGCTGAGTGCTGAAGGCTACTCGATCACCGGTGTCATCAGCAGGTCGTGGTGCCAGTTGGTGGGCGAGCCGGCTTCGCGCAGGACTACCGCGAGCTGTGCCCAGTGTCGTACTCCGTGGAGCATGGCGTGCGCGAAACACTTGCGCTTGCTGGCCCTGAGCATCCCGGCCGAGCGTGTGGGGAACTCGATGACCCTCGTGAGGTCTTCGGGCGACGCCTTCCCGATGTACTCGCGCAGCATCTCTCTCGCACGCTCACC
>DASPLH010000091.1:0-8955 GCA_035627675.1 Clostridia bacterium | reverse complement strand
CGGTCGGGTTCGAGTTCCACCTTGCCGATGACGCGGGGCAGCGAGAGCCCGCGTCCGCCGCTCGTGTACATGCAGGCCGACACCGACCAGAGTGCGGCCGATAAGCCCCAGAGCCAAGGGCTACGGTAGAGCGCGTCGTAGCGCCACGGCGAACTGATGAGCCACGCGACGACCCATAGCAGCATCCACCACGGCGCGAGCAGGCTGAACTTCCGCTTCGCCTTGCGCCAGCGGTGCGCCACGGGGTGGACGGCCAGCCAGTACGTCGGAATCGTCGCGTAAACGCCGCAAATCAGCCAGGCGATCGTAAGCATAGGCTACCGGCCTCGGCGCCCCACGGGAAAGTTGGAATGTTCCACTCACTCTCTCCAAAGGCGTCTCAGTTAAGGACGCAGAAGGCGCGCAACGACTTTCGCCGAACTCATGTTTTCGTGGCGGTCATAGGCCCGAACGGCGACCAGTTGCTCGTCTCCGGAGCCATCCGCATCCGAGTCCAGCGGGACGGCAAACTCGTACGCCTCCTCTTTGCCGTCGGAGATGCCGTCTTTCGGCGCGACAAACTTCCACTCGCCGCCGTTAACGGAGAACTCCGCGCGGCGGATGGGGGCCGTTGCGTCCTCGGCTTCGAAGCTCACGCGCAACGTCTTGCCCTCGACGCGCGCCTTGAATTTGTCGATCCGGGGAGCGGTGGTGTCGATCTCGAACCTCGCGCTTTCCCGCTCTCCCGTCAGAGCCTCGCCCGGAGAGTGCGCGAGCGCGTCGGAGGCCACCACGCGAAGGTTGTAGCCGCCATCCGGCAGCAGGTTCGACTCGAACGAGTAGAAGCGGTCGGCCAGTCCGTCCTTCAACAGCTTCCAGCGGCTCTCGCCCTCTCCGCGGTAGAACACGGAATACGTGAGCTGATCGTCGTTGTCGTCGCGTGCCGTCCAGCGTATCGCCGTGTAGTCGCGATCGCGAGTCGGCGTCACGGCGGTCTCGGCGCGGGCCGGCGCGGTGGGCGCTCCGGGCGTGAGATCGGAGGCGAGTCGCGGCGCGCCGAATCGGTTTCCGGGCAGCACGGTGATGTCGTCCACTTCGGGGGCGACGTTGCGAGCCGCGTAGCTTACTTGAACGCTATCGATCTCCGCCGCCGTCGAGCCGGGCTTGAGCACGGCGCGCCATTGCAGGAAGCGCGCCGGAGGCGCATCGATCCGCGCGTCCCCCTCGAGGTCCACCTTGCGCCATGCGCTCCAGTTACGGTCGGGGTTGTCCACGTTTCCACTGCGCGCGAGCAGGTCGATGCGTCCGCGGCTGCGAACCTCGGCGCGGCCCCAGCGCGAGAAGTTCTTCGCGTCGAAGACATCGCTGTCGTAGGTGGCTTCGCGAGTGGACGAGTCCTGGAGAACGAAAACCTTGCCGAGATTGCTCGTGGCGGCATACAGCGCGCCGCCCGGCGCGGGGGCGAACCCGATCACCTGGTTTGCGCTGGCTTTCAGCAGGTTGGAGTAGTCGCCGTCCTGGTCGATGGCGTACACCTTGCCCTTGTTGCCGGTGCCGGCCAGCACTTCGCGTCCGTGGACCGCGAGCGCGTACACGAGGTCCTCGCGCGAGGTCCAGAGGCGCTTGGGAGAGCCGTCGGGCGCGATGCGGTACACATCCGAGCCGGCAGCTCCGATGCCCGGCAGCGGGAGCGCCGGGACGGCTCCTGGCGGCATCGCGGGCGGCGCGGGCGCGATCTGCCCCGGAGTCATCGCCGGCATGGCCGGTGCGATTGCCGAAGCGGCGGCAGGCGTGGCCGGCGATCCCGATCGTTTGTCGCCGGCTCCCGCCGCGTAGATCGTGCCGTCGGCGGCCACCGCCAGGGCGGTGATCTCCTTTTTCGGAGCGCTGTAGAGAACGAAGGCTTCGCCGCGGGGCGAGATGCGATAGATCAGTCCGCTGCCATCCGAGCCGGCGATGATGTTGCCGGTGTTGTCGATGGCCAGCGTGCGGATATGCGCCTCGTCGCTGTTGAAGAACACGGAGCCGGTCCCGTTCTTCTCCACGCGATGAATCTCGCCGCGGTCTCCGGTGGCGACGTAAAGCCGCCCCTCGCGGTCGGCGGCGAGCGCCCAAATGTATTTGGAGTTCGGCGTATAGAAGACGGACGAAGCGTAAGCGGGGTCGAGTTCGACTTTGCTGTCCGAGCGTGGCGCGGCGACCGGCGCCGGTTCGGCCGTTGCCTTCGCCACAGGCGCTGCTGCGGCCGGAGTGATCCTGTAAACCTTGCCGTCCGGTGATGTGGCTGCGTACACCGTGCCGTCGAGGGCGACGGTGACGGCTTGTACCTGCAACTCGGTTGGCGCGAGCACGGTCGTCAGCTTGCCGTCGCGGTTGGTGCGATAGACGCGCGCGGGAGAGCCGGCCGCGGTGAAAACGTTCCCCTGCGAATCGCTAGCGATCGACCACAGAAAGGTCGAAGGACTGGACGCAAGCTGTTTCAGTTCCGGGGCGAGCGTGAGGGTGCCGTCGCTGCGGATCGCCACGCCCTTGGACGTGCCCTGTTCCAGCTCTTCGTACCGTGTTTGTTCCCAGGTGCGGGTGGTCTGTGCGCCACACACGCCGCACAGAAGAAGAATGACCAAAGATTGCAGAGTTCTCATTGCGTTCTCAAAGGGAGTGACAGGACCTGAACGAGATCCCGGCGTGACATCTACCTGACGGCAACGGTGAGCACCTTCGCTCCCGACACAACATAATCGAGCGATGTCGATGCTTCCTCTATGCTCGACTCGGCGGTTACGACCATGTCCTGCGTGCCGCGCATTCCGTCCATGACGTTCATTACCGAGAGCGGCAGCGCCGGCATCACCTTGTCTTCCACCACGGCTTGCGGGTTCGACTGCAACAGCGAGACGTAGATGCTGGAGTTTGCGTGCTCCTTGTTGAGCATCGCGATGGTCGAAGCCAGGTCGTACTTGCGCGCCATCGGCGTGCCCATCCGGCGCATGCGGTCGAGCGTATCTCCGTCGCTCACCAGAATCCGCAGCGTGCCCCTGGGAGCCGAGGTCGGGATGCGGATGGGAATCTGCCGCACGATGCGTTCGCCGCGATACGGGCGCACCACGGTCTCCACCATGATCTCTTCGCCGGGACGCGCTTCGGTTACGTCGGTCCGCGCGGTCTCGAGCTTTGCCCACCGGCGCTCGCGGATGAGATCGACGTTCAAGGTTACGCCCAGAATGTCGGGACGCTCGTACGGGTTGTCGAAGATGCGCGAGAACCGCTCGCCCACCCACGCCGCGATCTGCTGTCCGGTCGGGGTGCCGCCCTCGGCAGGAGCATACATGTTGCCGATCTCGAGCCGTGGATGCCCGCTGATCTCGATGGCTCCCTTGACGCGGAAGGTCACATCTTCGCCGTAATCGTTGTTGCCCTGGATCCCGTTGAAGACCGCCGCCATCATGACGGCCGGAGTGAGGCGAGCGTTGTTGAGTACCTCGAAGCGCAAGGTGCGGTCGCGCCCGGTCGCGTGCAGGTTCAGCGTCACCGGAATCATCTGCGCGTCCTTGCCGAACCGGCCCAGGATGCCCGTCTTGCGATCCTGCACGAAGCTGCCGACGGTTTCCGTTGTATTTGCGATTTTGAATGCATTCGCCGGCGAGGGCAGCGTGGCGAGCACCTGCGACTTGGTCATCGGCATCGAGACCTGGCCGTAGTTCAGGAACGGGTGTCCGCAGGCCAGCAGGTGGTCTTCGTCAACGTAGGTGACGGTGCAGGTGGCGGCGATATCCATATCGCCGCGAACCAGGACGGCCCCGACGGCCGATCCCGCCTGCAGCGGTTCGGGCTGTTTCACGTCGCTGCTGGAGCCGGCGCCCATCACGGGCATGACCCCGGCGGCTGCGAACTGCGGTGCGAATAGCCGGATCGCCTCCTCACTGAATCCGTTGAACACCAGCGGCGTCTCGATCGGTTTCAGGTAGCTGACCAGCGGCTGCGACCCGGGGAGCGCGGCCGGAGCACCCGCGCCGGCGGCCGGGACGGGGCTGGAGGTCTTTGCCGGGCTCGCGATCGGCGATGACCCGGGCGTGGTGTCCATGTCATTGATCTCGAGCATGGACTGGATCGGAGTCAGAGCGCCGATCGGTTCCTTCGAGAACTCGCCGATGCGATAGGCCAGCGCGCCGACGAGCTTGCCGTCGATGTACACGGGACTGCCGCTCATTCCGGCCACGACGCCCGTGTACTCGGCTTTCTCGCCATGCAGGCGAACGAGGATCACGTCCCCTTTAGGGCCGGCCATGTTGCGCATCACGCCGAGGACTTCGACTTCCATCTTCTCCGGAACGGTTCCGGTGAAGACCGTGTAGGCCTCGCCCCTCATGCCGATCTTCACGTCCTTCAGGGGCATGATCGGGACGTTCAACTTGTTCTCGATTGCGAGGCTCGCGCCAGTGCAGAAAAGAACCAGGGCGAACAGAGTCGCCGAAGCAGCGCTGAAGCGTGAGTGGCGCATTGGTCAAACCTCCAACCGGACCTGACGGGCGGGGTAGAAACCGGCCAGAATCACCCGCCAGAGAACCTCTATCGAACGAAACACTACCTTCGTTTTTGGGTTTCGTTGGACGGAAGAGCTTGAAGTCCAACGAAATCCGTCTTTTAGGGATCTTTGAGCATCTATACTCTAGCAAACACTCTGAAGTATGAGGCTCCTCATGTCCGCTGCAAATCGCCCTAGCCGGAGTGCCAGTTCGCGTAATCCGTTGCGGGCGAGCATAGTCCTTCTACTCACCATGACGGTCGCGCTGGGCGGTTGGGCTCAGCAGGGTTCGAGCCCGCAGTCCGGCGGCAACCAGCAGACCCAGCAGTCCGGCCAGCAGAAGCCGTCGGCTCCGGAGGCGGGAGGTCCGGAAGGCGACATCGGCCCGATCGCGATCCCGAAGAAGAAGCCCGAGGAGACGGCTCCCCCGGCGCTTCCGCCCAAGCCAAAAGAGATCGAAGGAATGCCGAGCTACTCGCTGACGGTGGACGTGCCGCTGGTCACGCTGGACGCGATGGTGCTGACGAAGGATGGGCAGTTCATCCCAAACCTGCAGAAGGACCACTTCCGCGTGCTGGAAGACAACGTGCCGCAGAAGATCCAGGGTTTCCAGCGCACGGAAGCGCCGATCACGGCCGTGCTGCTGGTCGAATTCGCCAACACGAACTATCGCTTCATGTACGACGCGCTCCGGGCGGCGTATGCGTTCGCCGACACGATGCAGAAGAACGACTACGTCGCTGTCGTCGAATACGACATGAAGCCCATCATCCTTCAGGACTTCACCAACGACAAGAACGCGGTCTATGGCGCGCTGAACATGCTGCGCGTACCGGGATTCAGCGAGAGCAACGTCTTCGACGCCTTGTACGACACGCTCGACCGCCTCGACCAGATCGAGGGACGGAAGGTAGTCGTGCTCGTCGGCAGCGGACGCGACACGTTCAGCAAGATCAGCTACGACCAGGTGATGAAGAAGATCAAGGACACTCCCAACGTGACGATCTTCACCATCAGCACGGGTCGCGCCCTGCTGGAGTGGTACGACGCGCGCTACGGCATGCACCCGGAGGCTCGGCTGCGCATGATGGATTACCTCCAGGCCGACAACCAGATGAACACGTTCGCCAAGCTAAGCGGCGGGCGCTGGTTCAATCCGAGGATGGAGGGAGAGTTCCGCGGCATCTTCCGCGACGTCGCGCAATCGGTGCGGAACCAGTACACGTTGAGCTACCGCCCAACGAACACGAAGCTGGATGGCACGTTCCGCAAGCTGAAGATCGAGCTGGTGCAGCCCGGTACGGACAAACCGCTGATCGTCAAAGACCAGAGAGGAAAAGAACTGAAGTACAACGTGGTAGCTCGCGACGGCTACACGGCGCGTCGCCAGGTCGAGTAGCGACGTACTGTCTTTTCAAAGCTCCGCTGCGGCGGGGCTTTTTGTTTGGGGGCGTTCGCAGAGGAAGAACCAACGGCCCGTTTCACGCGGAATGTGCCAATCACGTCCCGCGTCGAAGGTCTGCAACAGGCCGAGTCCCGCGGCGTCCAGCGCCGACCGGATGGCTTCTTCGGGATGGCAATGCTGAACGAGGTCAAACTCCGCCTCTCCGTCGGCCCAGCGGAGCTTGATGAGGTTGTGGGCCTGGCTGCGCTCGGCGTCGTAACTCGGATGGACGACACAGTGGAATCCATCGGCATCGACCGTGTAGCTGCCGCGCCAGCGCCGCCGGTAAGCAGGCTCCATATAGACGTCGAACAGGAAGCGCCCGCCCCGCCGGAGCGCGCGCCGCACTGACGAAAACACCTGGGCCAGTTCATCTTCGCACGTGAAGTGGCAGAGGGAGTTGTAGTTGCACAGCGCAGCGTCGAACCCGGTCCCAACGTCGAAGCTGCGCGCATCGGCCAGGATGAGGTCCGCGTGCGGAGCGATCTGGCGCGCATACGCGAGAAGCGCCGGAGAATTGTCGATGCCGGTCACGCGCAGCCCTCGCGCTGTCAGTTCGCGAGCGATATACGCCGGCCCGCAGCAGACGTCGAGCACGCGGGCGCCCGCCGGAAGTTCGGACAGGATGGTCTTCTCCAGCAGAGGCAACAACGCGGCGCTGCTCTGGGCTCCGAAGACACGCGCATATACCGGCGCGAACAGGTCGTAAACATTGGCGTGCGAGCGCCCGGAGATCGTCATGCGCCCGTTGGATGCAAAGCCGTAGCCTTGCAGCGGCCCGGTCCTAGTGCGCGTGGAACAGGCGGTCGAGCATGAACAGCAGTGCGACGCCGACGAAGACCAGCAGCGGCATCTTGACTCCAGGCTCACGATTCACTTCGGGGATGATGTCGGATGCCGCTACGTAGATCGTCACGCCGGCCGACAACGGCAGGCCGATGGTGACGGACGACTGCGTCAACGCCATCACCAGCACGCCGGCAAACGTGCCGATCCCAAGCAGCGCCGAAGCGCCCCATGAGCGCAAGCGGCTCTGGCCGCTGGCGAGAAAGACCGAAGTGATGGTGAATCCTTCCGGAACCTTGTGGAGGAATACGGCAAGGAAGATGACCCAGCCGAGGTAATTCGAAACCAGGAATCCGGACGCAATCGCGATGCCGTCGAAGAACGAGTGGATGAGCAGGCCGAGGAGGACCGAAACCGACTTGTGTCCGCCCACTTCGTCCCGATGCGTCTCTTCGCCGAAGTGGAAATGCGGCGTGACCGCGTGTTCGAAGAAGTGGATGAGGAAGTATCCGACGAGGACGAGCATGGCGGCGTTCTCGCCGCGTAACTCGATGCTGGCCGGCACCATCTCGAGCACGGCGGTGGCAAGCATGAAGCCCGCTCCGAGCGCCATGAAGTACTTGAGGAAGCGATGCTCCCAGTGCTTCTGCACCAGCAGCGCGCCTCCGAACACGTTGGCGGCAGCCGCCGTGAGACCGAGCGCAAGACTGAGGACGATGACGTTCATTGTTGTTGAGTTCCCAGTTCCCGGTTCTCGGTTCTCAGTTCGATCGCGACGGAGCTCAGTCCGTCAATCACCGCAAACTCGAACCGTGTGCCTTGTCTTTGTGTGCCCAATCCAATCTCCAGGACTGCATTCACTCACAGCAAAATACGCCGACAACCGAGAACCGAGAACCGAGAACTGCACCCGCTACCCGCTGTGCCTGATGTGCAGGATGTCGCCGTCCTGCACGATGTAGTCCTTGCCCTCGAGGCGGAGCTTGCCGGCCTGCCGCGCAGCGGCCTCCGAACCGAGTTCGAGCAGGGTGTCCCAGTGGATGGTTTCGGCGCGGATGAAGTGCTTCTCGAGGTCGGAGTGAATGGCGCCTGCGGCGTTCTGCGCGCGCATGTTCTTCTCGACGGTCCAGGCGCGGCACTCGTCCTCGCCGACGGTGAAGAACGAAACCAGCCCCAGCAGTTCGTAGGTCTTGCGGATGAGGCGCGACAGGCCGCTCTCGGTCAGCCCGTAGCTGCCGAGGAACTCCGCCGCCTCTTCGTCGCTCATGTCCGCCAGTTCGGCCTCGACCTTGCCGCAGATGGCGGTCGCGCCCGTGTTCGGCTTCGACGCCAGCTCGGCGATGCCGAACTTCGCGACAGCCTCTTCGAGGTCTTTGCCCAGCGTGGTGCTCTCGCTGATGTTGAGCACGTAAAGGATCGGCTTCTCGCTGAGGAACATGAACCCGCGGACGATTTTCTTCTCGTCCCTGGTCATCTCCATCTCGCGCAGCGGGCGCTCCTGTTCCAGGTGAGCCTTGGCGCGAAGGAGCAGTTCGTGCTCCTTCTCCAGCTCGGGAGACTTCCGCTTGAGCAGGTCTTTCTTCATCCGCTCCAGGCGGGTCTCGACCTGGCCGAGATCGCTGACCATGAGATCGAACTCGACGTTCTTGATGTCGCGAACGGGGTCGATGGCGCCGACGTGCGGGATGGAGTCGTCGTCAAACGCACGGACGACGTGCGCGAGTGCGTCCACCGTGCGCAGGTTCGCGAGGAAGGCGGTTTCCTTCAGCGCCTCTTGCCCGATGGCCGCCACGTCGGCGAACTCGACCTGCACATGCACGAGCTTGCGCGGGTTGAAGAGCTTCGCGAGCCGGTCCAGCCGGTCGTCGGGAACCGTGGCGACGCCGATGTGCGCTTCGCGCGGATTGGCGTAACCGCGGTTGGAGATGTCGGCCTTGGTGAGGATCTTGAACAGCGATGTCTTGCCGACCTGCGGCAGTCCGATAATTCCAGTTTTCATCTGATGCTATCTGTTGGTGCGGGCCAGAATTTGTACACACCTAGCGTAACATCCTGCGGAATCGAGTGATGCAAACGTTCCTTTGCGAAGAGGAAGCCGCAAAAAGGGATCCAGTGACGAGCCAACAGCCGTATGGCCGGAAATTCCCAAGCAGTTGCAGAGTCGTTATGAAGTGGCGCGGATATGGCTTAGCGGCCATTCAGAAGCTATGCTGTTGCTCGCGAG
>DASPLH010000090.1:0-21040 GCA_035627675.1 Clostridia bacterium | reverse complement strand
GTGCTGAGGTACTAAAGGTGCTGGAGGTACTGAGGTGCTGGAGGTACTGAGGTGCTGGGGTGTACGTCACTGCGGACGTTGCTACTTGTGTTTATGGCGGAGAGGGAGGGATTCGAACCCCCGGTAGGGTTTCCCCTACGCCGGTTTTCAAGACCGGAGCAATCAACCACTCTGCCACCTCTCCGATAAGTGCAGTTTACCTGAATCTGTACGTACAAGCTGCTTGGTGCTCTCGCCCGGATGCCGGAAATCGGGTTGCTTGACGGACGCGCCCGCCGGGAGTAGAGTGCGGGCGCTCAGAGCAACGCTGACCGCCGGAAGGAGTCTCTATGGCGTCGGCTCCCACCCCACCTGGCGACATTCTGGACCGCGCCACGCGAATGGCCGATGCCATAACGCAGGCGCTCTTCTCGGTGCGACCGCTCGCGACCTCCGAATTTCTCGAACCTGCCCGCTTGGAATTTCGCTTCAGGAGCGAGGAGTACAACGAGGCGCGAGGGAACGCTTACGTGGCTGACGTGGAGAGTGATGTCACGCGTTTCGCCGAAGGCATAGCCATTCTGTATCGGTATGGAGTATCCGCATACCCGGTATTGCAGTTCGCCGGATCGTCGCCGGAGTCGGAAGGGGTTCCGATCGATCTGTTCAGCCTCTACAGAGAGTTGACGATCGAGGGAGGCGGCATCCGTTATCCGTTGTTCCCGTTCGGTGGAAGAGAGCCACGTGAAGTCATGTTTGGCGAGGGGGAGCCTGGCAGAATCGCCAATGTAGAGACCGGCAACGCAATTCGAGCGTTTCGTGCCGGCCTGATTGAGTTTCTCCAAGTGCGGTTGGATTCCGCAAGCACGGAGAATCCGGAAGGCGGCATATCTCAGCCGATCCTGCCGCAAAGTCCTCAGCCGAGCAGCCAACGGGTCACACCGCAAAGGATAAAAGTGCACAGTCTTGGCGGAGCGGTGGCAAGTTCCGTAACGCTCACGCCCGCGCCTTACCTGCCATTCACGGTCTGCACCAGGACGCCAAATCTCGACTTGGAGCAGGCGCCGGCGTACTTCCTGAACTGGACTTATTTCGGAGGGCCCACGACGCCGACGAACGGATGGATCCTGCCGGGGTTGTACCGGTTTCGCGGACGCGATGCGGCAGGGCGGCACTATAACGACCCAGTAAAGTTCAAGGTCCCTCCGACGTTCACGGCAAACGCGAACTTATGAATGGCTCACCTGACTTCGGTATCTTTGCTCCGATTGTCGCCGCTGGAGGCACGATCATCGCCATGGGATTCGCCTTGGCAGTCGCATGGAAGGGCAAGAGCGACTGGGAACCGGTGGAGGAAGATTTTCCGAAGCTGCTGAGGCGGATCGGCGGAACGGTGTCTGCCTGCATCGTCGCGCTCATCTGGGTGCAGTGGTACGGCGTCGGGCATATGAGGACTTTGACCAGCCTGGCGGCGTGGTGCCTCGGCGGTCTGATTGCGAGCGCGATTGTGTACATCATGCTGTACTCGGTGGTGTACAAGGCTGTTCGCGTACTGCCGAATACCTCTCGCGCCAATCCTCGCACGGAAGAAGTTCGAGTGGTCGGAGGGTTGTGGCTGCGCGAGTCGGCAAAGAAACGGCTGAACAGAAAGGGCGGCCCAGAAACGGTTCAGGAGTTGTTCGAAGGTGCCGCGTACGACAAGGATCTGCTTTGGGACAAGTCCGTGCAGCAGCTGTCCAAAGCTCTGTTTGCGATCGGGTACCTGGGACTCACCACCACGGGCACGGTTGCGCTCGGCGTGACTTCGATCCTGGTCGCCCTGAAGATGGCAAACCCGTAGGCGGGGCCACCTTCGACTCGTGCTTCGCGTCCGCCGGAGCAATCTACTTAACAATTTAGGGCGACTTGGTGTGTTGGCGACTACTCCGTGTTCCCGTTGCTTGCTGCTGCGGCGGCGGCCTGCGGTTCGGGCTTTTTGCCGAGGAATTTCCTGGTGTTCAGCAGCGGGCGCGCCAGCGACGGGTTGTAGTTCGTCCACGGAGACTCGAGGTCGGCGTCGCGCTCGATCTGGGCGCGCATGGCCTCCATCTTCGAGTCGAGGTCGTCGAGGTAGTGGAGCATCAGCGCCTCGGGGAACATCGGCAGCTTCGGCGATCCGAACTCGTACTGTCCGTGGTGGCTGATGATGAGGTGCTCGACGAGAATCTTCAGTTCGCCGGGGAAGCCCGGAACGAGCCTGATCTTCTCGTGCAGCATCTCGAGCTCGATGATCATGTGCCCGAGCAGTTGTCCCTCGGTCGTGTAGGAGAACGAACGCGAGTAGGCCAGCTCGTGGATCTTGCCGATGTCGTGCAGGAACGCGCCCGTCAGCACGAGGTCGCGGTTGACCAGCGGGTAGTTGCGGACGACGAGGTCGCAGGTGGTGAAGAGCGACACGACGTGGTCGAGCAGTCCGCCGATGAACGCGTGGTGGAGCGTCTTGGCCGCCGGAGCGTTCTTGTAGGCCTGCGCGATCTTCGGGTCGGACATGAAGGCCTCCAGCAGCGCCCTCAGGTGCGGATCGGTGATGCTCGCGACGAACTCGCCCACGGTCTTCCAGAGCTGTTCGACGTCCTTGCTGGTCTTCGGCAGGTAGTCGGAGAAGTCGATCTGGTCTTCGCGCAGCTTGCCTTCTACCGAGCGGATCGTGAACTGCCAGCGATGGTTGTACTTGTTGAAGACTCCGCGCACGCGGATGACGTCGTTGACGTCAAATGTCTCGCCGGCGACGGACACGTTGTCCCACATCTTCGCCGAGATGTTGCCGGAGCAGTCGGCCAGCAAGAGGTCGAGATAAGGCTCGCCGGTCTTCTTGGGCTTCACCTGCTTGGAGGTCACCAGGAAGCTGGTGGCGATGACCTTGTTTTCCTGCTGTGCCGCGTCGCGGATGTAGAACTCTTTCATGAGTGGCCTGTAAAGGGGAGACGTTCTATCGTACCGCAGCCGGAAAGTGAAAAGTTAGGAAGTGTGAAGGGTGAAGTGTGAAATGTGGGTCCGATAGGTCCTTCGACTCGGAAGCACATCCGCGGCTGCGCCACGTTCTGTTGTGCTTCCTCGCCCAGGATGACGCTCGATACACGCCCTGTTATCGCGGACTCTCATCCGTGTGCATCCGTGGTTCGATTTTGTGTGCCGGTTGGCTGAAACCGGCAGTGTTGGCTACAATCGGAAGTTAATCCCTGCGCGCTGCGATGCGCCGTGGGCGCTTCGATTGCCGTAATGACGGCGCGCAGCGGCCGCCTCATTTCAGCGCCGATTCTGGACGCATATGCAACCCCCGGTTTCATCCATCGCCGAACTCGGCAAATACGATGGCCAGGACGTAACAGTCCGCGGCTGGCTGTACAACCTGCGTGAAAGTGGCAAGCTCCTGTTCCCGATCTTCCGTGATGGCAGCGGCATCGTGCAGGGCGTGGTGGCCAAGAATGCTGTTTCCCTTGAGGTTTTCGAGGGCGTGAAGGGTCTGACGCAGGAGTCGAGCGTCATCGTGACCGGCAAGGTGCGGGCCGACAAGCGCGCGCCGGGCGGCTACGAACTGGACGTGCAGAAGGTGGACATAGTTCAAAAGGTGCCCGAGGGCGAGCCGTACCCGATCACTCCGAAGGAGCACGGGGTGGACTTCCTGATGGAACATCGCCACCTTTGGTTGCGGTCGCAGCGCCAGGCGGCGATCCTGCGCGTGCGCTCCGACATTGAGAAGGCGATGCACGACTTCTTCGACGATCGCGGCTTTGTTCGCACCGATCCGCCCATCCTCACGCCGGCGGCCTGCGAAGGCACTACGACGCTGTTTCCGGTGGACTACTTCGACGAGCAGGCGTTCCTTACGCAGTCCGGACAGCTCTACGTCGAGGCGACGGCGATGGCGCTGGGCAAGGTGTACAGCTTCGGTCCGACGTTCAGGGCCGAAAAGTCGAAGACGCGGCGTCACCTGACCGAGTTCTGGATGGTGGAGCCCGAGGTTGCGTTTGCCGAGCTTGACGACATCATGAACCTCGCCGAGGAGTTCATGACGTTCATCGTGAAGCGGGTCCTGGAGCGCCGCCGCAAGGACCTGGAGGTCATCGGCCGCGACCTGACGAAACTGGAAAGGATCGACACGCCGTTTCCGCGCATCTCCTATGACGAAGCCGTGCAGATGCTCCAGGAAGGCCATGCCAAGGGCGAGCTGGAGAACCGGTTCGAGTGGGGCGGAGACCTGGGGTCTCCGGACGAGACGTACCTGTCGTCGAAGTTCGACCGGCCGCTGATGATTCACCGGTATCCCGCGGTGGTGAAGGCGTTCTACATGGAGCCCGACCCGCAGCGTCCGGATGTGGCGCTGTGCGTGGACGTGCTTGCGCCCGAAGGGTACGGCGAGGTGATCGGCGGTTCTCAGCGCATGGGTTCGTATGAGAAGCTGCTGGCGCGCATCCACGAGCACGGGCTGCCGGAAGAGGCGTTCAAGTGGTACCTCGACCTGCGGAAGTTTGGCGGGGTGCCGCATGCCGGTTTCGGCATGGGACTCGAGCGTGCCGTGGCCTGGATCTGCGGGCTGGAGCACGTGCGCGAGACGATTCCGTTCCCCCGCATGCTGCACAGGATGTATCCGTAAGCAGTCGTCGGTCGGCAGCCGGCAGCCGATTGCAAAAGCTGTCCCTGACGACCAACGACGAATGACCAACGACTGAATTCTATGTCTAGCGTTCCAGCATCGTTTGTAGACGTGATCAAAAAGAACATACGCGTGATCGGCGTTCCGCTCGATCTCGGACAGCAGCGCCGTGGCGTGGACATGGGGCCGTCGGCAGTTCGCGTCGCCGGACTCGAGAGCCGCCTGGAGTCCCTCGGGCATGTGGTCGAGGACGCCGGCAACGTCGGCGTCGTGCTGGCCGAGCAGAAGAACCCCGGCCATCCACACGCACGATACCTCAGCGAGATCACCGCGACCTGCACGAGGCTCGCCGAACTCGTTGTGCAGACGCTCGAAGAGAAGAAGGTTCCGCTTTCGATCGGTGGCGACCACTCGATGGCCGTCGGCAGCGTCAGCGGAGTGGCGGAGTATTACAAGCGGCAGGGACACGGCGTCGGACTGCTCTGGATCGACGCGCACGCCGACATCAATACCCCGGAGACGTCTCCGAGCGGAAACGTTCACGGGATGCCGCTCGGGGCGCTGATGGGGCTGGGGCCGGACCCGCTGATGAACATCTTCGGCTGGTGTCCGAAGATACGGCCGGAGAACTGCGTGCTGGTCGGCATCCGCGACGTCGATCTCGCCGAGAAGGAGAACATCCGGCGCGCCGGCATTGAGGTCTTCACCATGCGCGACATCGACGAGCGCGGCATGCGAACGGTGATGGAAGAGGCGCTGCGCATGGCCGGCCGCGGTACCGTTGGCTATCACGTCTCGCTCGACATGGACTGGATCGACCCGGAAGACGCGCCGGGAGTGGGTACCCCGGTGCCGGGAGGTTCGACCTATCGCGAGGCGCACCTCGCCATGGAGATCATTGCGGACCACGGCCGCATGACTTCGATGGATATCGTCGAGGTAAACCCGGTCATCGACGAACACAACCAGACCGCACAACTCGCGGTCGAGCTGGCGGCGTCGGCCTTCGGGAAGAAGATTATTTAGCGTTTGGGTGACACCGGCCCGCCTGCGGGCGGGCCTTTTGTTGTGCCAAACTGCGGTGCAGGGCCGAACGTTACCTGTGTACCACGGGCGTGACCTTGCCCGCCGGTCATTCGGAGCTATGATGGCCCTACGTCCCGTTCACCGCTGGCCATGCACGTTTTCCGTCATCTCGCGAAAATTTCGGCGGCACTGTTCTTCACCGCGACATCGATCTTCTGCCTGATCGCGAGCATTCCGTACACGTACAACTTCCTGCTGAAAGCCCCGCCCTTCCGGTTCATCCCGTGGTTCACGGTTTGGAACTCCTGGCTGGCGCTGGCGCTGGGAATTCTGCTGGCGCTTGTGCTGTGGCGCGGGCGGTTGGAAGGCCCCGACCGCGGGCTGTTCACCGTGCTGATTGCCGCGTGCGCGTACCTGGCTGCCTTCCGGCCCTTGCTGGCGCTCAGGCCGTCGGCATATGTGTTCGCTCTGGCGGTCGCGAGCCTCGCGCCGGTAGCGCTGACCGGCCTGTGCGAACTGCACCGCCGCCTGCGGGCACAGCACAACATCGGCGATGGCGCGACCTTCGACTACGTCAGCGTGGTGGCCGTCGCAGGTCTGCTGGCGGTCGCGACCGAAGCCGCCGTGCTGATCCGCGACTACGCCGAGAACGGGCGCGCGCACTACGGCGCGCTCGACGCCGAACGGTCGCTGTGGGTCCTCATCAGCCATCTCTGGATCGCGATCGTCACGGTGACAGCGCTGAACCTATTGGCCGGGATTTCGGCGAAGTTCCCGCGGCGCGAAGCGCTGTTGCGGTCGGTCGCGCTGACCGGCGTGCTCGCCTCGTGCCTCGGGTTCGCCGTTGCGATGTTCCTTCAGAACAACCTGACGTATCGCGGCTGGCAGGCGCGGCTGTACGCGGCAGCCGGCGCCGTTTCGCTCACCTTGTTTGGCGTTGGCTACGCACAGGGGATTGTCGTCGCGCTTCGCTCGCTGTGGCGAACGCGACGCGCCCTGGTCCTCAGCTCTGGAGCGGCGATCCTGTGCACGGTGGTGGCGCTCGCGGCGGTTCCCACGCTGGTCGGCGATGGCGACTGGAACGGAGCGATCAACCACGCCGCCATCTGGATATTCGGAGCCCTGCTGGCGACGTGGATCGTCGCGGCCAGAACGACGCCAGCCCGGCTGTCCGGGCCGGCGGCGGCAGCGGTGCTGCTGATCGGCGGGTGCGCGTACTTCGCCATGGTTCACGGCGCGATCTTGTGGGCCACGGAACTGGGCCGGACGGACGATGAGATCCACCGCCAGCTCGAGCAGCACGCGATGCGGAATGCATCCTTCGACATGGTGTACGGTGTGCTGCAACGCGAGCAGTCGCGTGACTGCGGGGAACTCTGCCGCACTCTCGAGCAGTACACGGACATCCTGGACGCGCGCACCGAGAGGGAAGTGCGGCTGGTCAGGGACCTGAAGCCCGCGACCGGTGAGCGCCCGAACATCATCATCCTTGTCGTGGACTCCCTGCGTCCGGACTACCTCGGCGCCTACAACCCGAAGGTGGACTTCACGCCCAATCTTGACGGCTTCGCGCGCGACTCGATCGTGATGCGGAATGCGTTCACGAACTATGCGGGAACTACTCTGGCAGAGCCCTCCATCTGGTCGGGGGCGTTGCTGCTGCACTCGCATTACATCCAGCCGTTCGAGAAGGTGAACAGCCTCGCCAGGCTGGCCAGGACCGATGGGTACGAAGTCGCGGTCAGTTACGACACGGTGCTGGAGAAGTTGTTCCCGCCGGAGGCGGAGATCGTTAAGCTCGACCTCGGGCGCACGTGGCAGGAGTTCGAGTTTTCCTCGACGGCGAAGCAGTTCCAGCAGTACCTCGACGATCGTCGCGACCGGTCGCGACCGTTCCTCTTCTACGCGCAGCCGATCAACCTGCATCAGTTCTCGCGCGCCAACCTGCCGCTGCCGACGGCTAACGTGTGGCGCCAGAGACCGGGGTTCAACAACAGGATTGCGTTCCGCCTGAACGAGCTGGACACGTTCTTCGGCCAGTTCCTCGGCGACCTGAAGCGGCGAGGGCTGTACGACAACAGCATCATCGTCGTGACCTCGGACCACGGCGAGGCCACCGGCGAACTCGGGCGGCTGGCGCACTCGGGGCTGCTCTACCCGGAGATCATGCGGGTGCCGATGATTGTGCACCTCCCGCGTTCCATGCGCCAGAAGCTGAACGTGGACGACAACAGGCTGGTCAGCCTGATCGACATTGCCCCAACGCTCTACTACCTGCTGGGACACCGGCCCATCGAGCCGAATCCTCTGTATGGGATTCCGATGTTTACCGAGTCGCCCGAGGAACTGGAACAGTACCGTCGCGACGACTTTCTGCTCGCGTCCGATTCGCGCGCGGCGTATGGGTTGATGAGCGGCGACATGAGGACGTTCTATGCGACGTACGATTCACCGGCGAAGAGCTATCTCTACGACTTGAAGCTGGACCCGGCCGGGACCCGGGACGTGCTATCGGCCGAGCTTAAGAGCAGGTACGACACGCGCATCGTGCAGTACCTGCACGAGATCGCGGAGTTCTACGGGTACCGCCCGGACGGCTCCAAGTGACGCTCGGCCCAACCGTTCGATGCAGTCATCCCCTGCGTTACAGTAAGGACATATGGCGAAGAAGATTCGTGTAGGCGTACTGTTTGGCGGCCGCAGCGGCGAGCATGAAGTCTCGCTGCTCTCGGCCGCTTCCGTATTGAAGGCCATCGATAAGAAGAAATATGAGGTTGTGCCGATCGGCATCACCAAGCAGGGCCGCTGGGTCACCGATTCGCACGCCGAGCAGTTGCTGAAGGGCGAATACGCCGAGACGCATCACTTCCGCGCGGGCGATCCGCAAGCGACGGCCTCGGCAGCGGTGCTGGCGCGAGGCGAGTCCGTGCTCGTGCCTCCAATGCCCGCCGGGCAGTCGGCGCTGGTGCCGTTCGAGCAGTCGAATGCCGTGAAGTCGGACTCCATCGAGGTGGACGTGATCTTCCCCGTGCTGCACGGCACCTTCGGCGAAGACGGCACCATCCAGGGCCTGCTCGAACTCGCCGACGTAGCCTATGTCGGCTCGGGGGTGCTTGGATCGGCCGCCGGCATGGACAAGGACGTCATGAAGAAACTCTTCCGCGACGCCGGGCTTGCGATCGTCAAGCACGTGACCGTTCTGCGCTCGCAGTGGGAGCGCGAGCCGAAGAAGGTGCGGAAGCTGGTGGAGAGCAAGCTGAAGTACCCGGTCTTTGTGAAACCTGCGAATCTGGGGTCCTCGGTCGGTATCAGCAAGGCGCACGACGCGAGCGAACTCCCGGCGGCGATGAACGAGGCGGCCAGGTACGACCGCAAAATCGTGGTCGAGCAGGGAGTCGGGGGGAAGAAGCACAAGGCTCGCGAGATCGAGTGCGCCGTGCTCGGCAACGACGATCCGAAGGCTTCGGTCTGCGGCGAGATCGTTCCGATCAAAGAGTTCTACGATTACGAAGCCAAGTACATCGACGAGGGCTCGGAGCTTCTCATCCCGGCGAAGATCAGCCGCAAGCAGCAGAAGGAAATCCAGGAGATGGCGGTTCGGGCCTTCCAGGCCTGCGACTGCGCCGGGCTTTCGCGCGTGGACTTCCTGCTCGATCCGAAGACAGAGAAGTTCTACCTCAACGAGGTGAACACAATGCCGGGTTTCACCTCGATCAGCATGTATCCCAAGCTTTGGGCGGCGACCGGAGTGGAGTATCCGGAGCTGATCGACCGGCTCATCCAGTTGGCGCTCGAGCGCCACGCGGAGAAGAAGCGGAACCAGTACAGCCGCGATTAAGCCGCTGCCCGGAACGGGGCCCTGGTGCTGCATGGAACCGGGGCCCTCGAATTTGCGTATCACTGTCCGGAGTGGATCGTCCGGGAGGGCATGGGATGAAAGCGCGTCTGCTACTCGTAGGTTTCTGCCTGGCGTCGGTGCTGGCCGAGGCGGCTGAGTGGAACAAGGCGTTCACGGTCGGCGCCAATCCGCAGCTTCGAGTCATGACCGACGACGCGCGGATCGAGGTGCGGGCCGTACCCGGCAACACCGTCTCGGCAAAGGTCACCACTCGCGGATACAACATCGGCGCGGCCGACGTGAAGATCACCGAGCGCCAGGCCGGCGACGTCGTCGAGATCACGGTGAAGATCCCACACCGGACGTACATCATGAATCTCGGGAACCAGTGGGTGCGCATCGACGTGACCGCGCCTCCAAGCACGAGGCTGGAGCTTCAGGCGGACGACGGCAGCCTGCATGCAACCGGATTCAAAGCGAGGGCGAACCTGCGGACGAGCGACGGATCGGTCGAAGTTCGCGAACACGACGGCGTGCTGCATGCGAAAACGTTCGATGGTGCGATAAGGGTAGAGGGGCGCTTCGACGACCTGGACCTTGCTACGGGTGACGGCCGCATCGAGTGCTCGGTGGCGCGCGGCTCGAAACTGGCGGCGGATTGGCGCGTGCGCACCACGGACGGTTCGGTCGAGTTGCGGCTCCCGCCGGAACTTGCCGCGGATGTGGACGTCTCCACCGGGGACGGAAGTCTGCACTTCGATCTGCCGGTGAGCGCGACGACGAAGTCGAGGTCGGGCCTGCGAGGCAGGCTGAACGGCGGCGGGCGGATGCTTCAGGTCCGAACAGCGGATGGGTCCATACGGATCCTGCGCAATTGAGCCGCCCAGCACTGTCGGGCCGGGCTAGTATTGTGTGGCCGCCTGTAGAACCAAACATCGCAATCACCCGCCCGCCTGCTGTATCTTGACGTGTTCACGTCACCTCACCTTGCAGGAGAATGGACCTACTCGATGAAAGCTTTGCTTCGGGTTTGCTGCGTTGTGCTGCTCATCTCGTCCGGTATTGCCTCGGGTGTTGCGAAAGGGAAGAATTCCTCCAGGGCTGGGTTCAAGCCGTTCGTTGGGACGTGGCGCCTGGTGCTGAGCCAGGAGCGCCTGTCCGACGGCACTGTGCGGCCGTACGGGTTCGGTCCGCGGGCACAGGGCTACCTCATGTACGACGCGACTGGCCATGTCTGCGCGCAGGTCGTGAACCCCGACCGGCCGAAATGGCGCAACCCCGACCAGCCCACTCCGGAGGAGATACGCACGGCATTCGACGGATTCGGGGGCTACTGCGGGACATATACGGTCGACCCCGGGAACGGCACCATGGCGCATCATCCCGAGGTCCCTTTCGATCCCAACATCGTTGGCAAGCCCAGCCCACGCAACTATCGTTTCGAGGGCAACAAGCTGATCTACACGGGGAAGGAAAAACACGACGGCGGCGAGTCGGAATGGAAGATGGTGTGGGAGCGCGTAGAGTAGATTACTTGTAGTGCGCGACCCGGCGCGTGCTCACCCCGCGAGAGGAAGCAGAAGGAAGACGGAACGATGGCCACCACACTATTCGACGCGAAGCCGTACGATCCCAGCAAGGACCGTCGCAGACGCAACCTCGTCATTGGAGTCGTCATTGCCGTGGTCTTGATCGCCGGGCTGCTGTGGTGGTTCCGCTATTGGCCCTACGAGCGCAAGGTCGATCAGTTCTTCACCGCGCTTCAGACCAGCGATTACGAGAAGGCGTACGGCATCTGGATGAACGATCCGAACTGGAAACAGCACCCGGAGAAGTACGCGCGTTATCCGTTCAGAGAGTTCTACCTCGATTGGGGGCCGAGCGGCGAGTGGGGGGTCATCAAGAGCCATAAGGTGGATACGGCGGTCGCGCCCCGGGGCAGCAGCACGGGAGTCATCGTGGTGACGACCGTGAACGAGCGAGCCGAGCAAGCCTGCGTGTGGGTGGAGAAGCGCGACAAAACGCTCAGCTTCCCGCCGGTCAAGGCGGTCACTTGCAGGTGAGAGAAATCCGCGGCATGCAAATCGAAAAGCCCGGCGCAAGCCGGGCTTTTGACGTTTCAGTGGAATGTTATTCGGCGGCTGTCGTTGCCTGTCCGAAGTGGTTCTTGACCTTCTGAAGCGACGCTTCGTCTTCGATGTTGACGCACGTCCTGGTCTTGTCGATTTGGCGAAGCAGTCCGGTGAGCACCTTGCCGGGGCCGACTTCGACGAACTGTTCAACGCCGAGCGCGATCAGTTCACGCATGGACGTCTCCCACTGCACGGCTCCGGTGACCTGGCGGATGAGCGCGTCGCGGCAAGCGTCGGCATCGCGAACGATTTTCGCGTCAACGTTGCACATGACGGGTGTTTGCGGCGCGTGGAACGTGAGGGCCTTCAGGTCGGCCGCGAGCCGGTCCTGTGCCGGCTGCATCAGGCTGCAATGGAACGGCGCGCTGACGGGAAGCATGACGGCGCGCTTCGCGCCTTGCTGTTTGCAGAGTTCGGCGGCGCGCTCCACGGCGCTCCTGGAACCGCTGATCACGACCTGGTCCGGCGAGTTGATGTTCGCAGGCTCGCAGATCTCGCCCTGCGCGGCTTCCGCGCATGCCGCCTCGATCCGGTCGAGGGGCAGGGCGAGGATGGCAGCCATCGCGCCTTCGCCGACCGGTACCGCCTCCTGCATGTACTTGCCGCGGTTGCGCACGGTGCGCACGGCGTCGGCAAACGTGAGTGTTCCGGCGGCGACGTGCGCCGAGTACTCGCCCAGGCTGTGTCCGGCAGCGTACGACGGCGTGATGCCCACCGACGCGAGCACGCGGCAGGCGGCGACGGACACGGTCAAGATGGCCGGCTGCGTGATCTCGGTGAGTCGAAGCTTCTCGTCGGGTCCTTCGAAGCACAACTGCGAGAGCTTGAATCCGAGCGCCTCGTCGGCTTCATCGAACGTCTCCTGCGCAACCGGATACATGGCGGCCAGTTCCTTGCCCATACCTGCGGCTTGCGAACCCTGGCCCGGGAAGAGGAATGCGATCGTGGGGATCTGGGACATAGCAGTGCTTTCCGAAAAAAAGATGAACGCTACAGCAGGGCTTCAGGCTGCGCCGTGGCAGCGCCGGCGCCGTTCGACATCAAGGTAGCGCCTGCCTGTTGGATCTCGTCCTGAATCTTGCCGTTCACGCCGGAGTTGGCGAACTCGGCGGCGACGCGAATCGCGTTTTTGATAGCGTTGCCGTTGGACGAGCCGTGGCTGACGATCGCAACGCCCTTCACGCCGAGCAGCGGCGCTCCGCCGTACTCGGAGTAGTCGAGTCGCTTCTTGAAATCTACGAAGGCCTTGCGCGAGAGCAGGAACCCGAACTGGCGAGTGATCGTGGCCTGCAACGATTCCTTGAGCATCGAGCGCACGGTCTCCACGAGTCCTTCGCTGACCTTGAGGGCCACGTTGCCGACGAAGCCGTCGCAGACGATCACGTCAACGCTGCCGTTGTAGAGGTCGCGGCCCTCGACGTTCCCGATGAAATTCAACGGAAGCTGCTTCAGCAGCTTGAAGGAGTCGCGCGTGAGGTCGTTGCCCTTGCTCTCTTCCTCGCCGATGGACAACAACCCGACACGGGGTTGATGTCCCTTGTGGTGCTTGCCGCCGAAGATGGCGCGGAAGTAGATGTCGCCCATGATGGCGAACTGTTGCAGGTTTTGCGGCTTGCAATCCACGTTGGCGCCCACGTCGAGCATGATCGAGGCCGCGCCCGTGGAGTTGGGGAAGACCGCCGCCAGCGCAGGACGATCCACGCCCGGCAGGACTCCGAGCACGACCTTGGCCGTGACCATGGCGGCGCCGGTGTTTCCGGCCGAGACGAATCCGTCGGCCTTGCCTTCCTGCACCAGGCGGAGGCCAACTCGCATGGAAGAGTTCCGCTTCTGCTTGACGGCCAACGCAGCCTTGTCGTGCATGCTGATGAACTCCTCGGCATGGACGATCTCTATGGGCAGGTGCCGGGCGGAGGGATGGTGCGCCATCTCGGCATGGATTACGTCTTTTCTGCCGACAAGCAGAACGCGCACGCCATACTGGCGGGCGGCGAGGATGGCGCCTTCGACTTCCGGTTTGGGCGCGCGGTCGGCGCCCATCGCGTCAACCGCAATCGTGGTTGGCATCTTTGGAGATATGCTCGATCAAACTATGAGCCGCCGAACGGCGTTCGGCGGCCTGAGTCTGTGCGGCCGAGCTTAGCTGGCCTTCTCCGAGACGTCCACGACTTCGCGGCCCTTGTAGTGACCGCACTTGCTGCACGCGCGGTGGGGCAGCTTGGGTTCGTGACAGTTGGGGCACTCGCTCAGGGAGCGGGCGGTGAGGTGATCGTGCGCGCGCCGGGTGGCGGTGCGCCGCTTCGAGTGTCGCCGTTTCGGATTTGCCATGACTGCAACCTTCCTGTGTTACCGGGCGGCCCATCGGGGCCACTTCAGAATTTCGAATCTCTTTACTGCAACTTTTGCCGCAGATCTTGCAGCGCTTTCCAGCGCGGGTCGGCAGGCTTGTCATTGCACTGGCAGGCTTCCTGGTTCAGGTTCTTGCCGCAGCGCGGACACAAGCCTTTGCAATCGTCCCCGCAGACGGTCTTGATGGGGACCGAAAGCAGGACCTGCTCGCGGAGGGAATCCTCGAGCTCCATGCCGTCGCCCGAGTAGTACCCGATCTCCGTCTCCGCCTCGCTGATCGAAGCCTCATCCGAGGGCTTCTCGCGATTCAGCGGACGATACAGGAGGTCGAAGGACCGGGTGACGTCGTGACTGACCGGGTCGAGACAGCGTGCACAGTTGGTCTCGACTCGTCCCGATACCTTCCCTACGATCCGGATGTCTTCGACAACCTCGCGCCCGCCGTGGTGCTCTCGCACCAGCTCGACGCGGCCGTCTGCGCGCAAAACTCCGACCTGACGAATGTCAGCGCCGAAATCGATTGTTCCGGGCTGAATCTGCTCGTCGAAGTTCAGCTTACGGATTTCCAGATCTTTAACGCGGATATACATGGCCGGCTATAGAACCGCAGCAGAGGCCATCAGCAGTCGCATCGCCGATCCGGCTGCACGCGGGCGTCCTGACGGGGATTTTCGCCTCGGGGCAAAATACAAGGATAGCTGCGTAAGTGTTTGACTGTCAAACCTCGCGAGCGCCTGAGGCGCGGGAGATCAACGCACGTCCTCCGTGCAGGCGATACCGCCCGCAGGGTCGTACTTCACCGGGTTCAGGCTGTCGGAACAAAAGCCGCGGCTTCCCGTGATGTCGAGGCGCTGGGGCGTGCCGACGACCGTGTAGGACGAAACCGGGGTGCCGTTGGCGTTAAGGATGCGGAACGAATAACCGCTCTTCGGGCACGGTTGGGACGCGCATCCCAGCACCCAGTCGATGAGGCCTGCATTCATCGAGGTTGCCGGGCCGCCGCCGGATGGCGCAGCCAGCTTCGCGAGGTCGTCCGCGTACCCCACGAGCGGATAGGTCACGGCGTAGGTGACCTGGGCAGTGTTGATCGTCCGAATCGACGAAATCGCCGACGCCTCATTGGCGGAAATCTTCGACCGGATGAGGTTTGGCATGGCGATGGCGGCCAGCACCAAGATGATGGCCACGACGATCAGCAGTTCGATTAATGAAAATCCGCGTTGGCGCGTCAACGTACTGGCTCTCCTGGTCGCACCGATAAACGCCCCCGTACCTACAATGTCTTTCATGGCGCAGCCGAGTCGCCGAGCGCCACAGGCGTTTTTGGTTACCGAGCGACGAAAACGTCAGGGCAGTACGCTGGGGGAAGGTGACCGAGGCACTATATAGGTAAGTGTCAGGATTTCGCCAGTCACTTATGGGTGATGCGGATGCACGATAGTAATGGAACAGCCGGACGCTCATGGCTGGACGTTAGTAACGTCCAGGGCGTCCGGCTGCCGGGTTTGAGCCGTTAGCTGAAGGGTTGTTTTCTACAAATTCTGCGGACCGGTGGTTCCGGTGCTGCCCATGCCGGTGCCGCCCATGCCGCCGGTGCCGGTTGTGGAGCCGCCGCCCATGCCGCCTTCGGTGCCGGTGCTGCGAACGGTGTTCATGGCACGCTCGGCGGTGCCACGGACGGTCTCCATGCCGCGCTGCATCCGGTCACGATTTTGCTCGAAAGCGTCGCGAGCCGAATTCGCGAGGTCGCTGGCGCGCTCGCTCAGATTGTTGCGGGTCTCTTCACCACTGGTCGGGGCGAACAGAATTCCCAACCCCACGCCCAGTCCAAGACCGAACAGAAAACCTCTCATGACTTCCTCCTCTTACGAATCGATACCCGGCCAGCGCCGAACGGCTCCTTAGGAGCGCGCGCACGCACGCCAACGGTAATGGTTGAGTACTGCCGGAAACTTTGCCGAAACGGCTACTGCTTGTCCCGAGTGTTCCCAAGGACGGGTTCGCATTGACAGATGAGGAATCGCGGGAACGGGTTTGCTGTTTGTACCCCTGGACACCCCCGTGCGACGGAACATGGGTGCGAGATGTACCTCCGGTTCAGCACTGCCGTCAGGCGGCTGGTATGCTTACGGGCCATGATCGCGGGCCACGCAAGCTCCGGCGGTTCGGCACGTTATCGGGACCGGCATCCGCTGCTCCGGGATGCAGGCCACTTCCGCCACGCAGAGCACGTGCCGGGGCTGGAGAGCCTCTGGTGCTCGTCGCTCGGAATCGGTACGTATCTCGGCGAGGCGAATGAAGCTTCCGACGCGCTCTACGCCGAGGCGGTCCGTTCCGCGCTGCTCGGCGGGGTGAACCTGATCGACACCGCGATCAACTATCGCCACCAGCGTTCCGAACGAAGTATCGGCGCAGCGCTCAAGGCCCTGATAGCAGAAGGCAGCATCCGGCGGGACGAGATCGTGGTGTGCAGCAAGGCCGGCTACCTTGCGTTCGAAGATGAGGTCCCGGCCGATGCAGCCGAGTATTTCTTCCGCGAGTACATCGAGACCGGAGTGTTCCGCAGCGAAGACGTCGCCGGGCACATGCATTGCATGAGCCCGACGTTCCTTCAGAACCAGCTCGAAAGATCACGGGCGAACCTCCGGCTGGAAACCATCGACGTCTACTACGTCCACAATCCCGAAGCGCAGCTGGGCGAGGTTTCCGCCGCCGAGTTCCGCGCGCGTTTGAAGAGCGCGTTCGCCGAACTGGAACGGGCGGTCACGGCCGGCAAGATCCGCTTCTACGGCATAGCGTCGTGGAACGCCTTCCGTGTGGCGGCTTCGCAGCAGCCGTTCCTGTCGCTTGAGGACTGCGAGCACGTTGCGCGGGAGGCCGGCGGCGTTCATCATCACTTCCGGTTCGTCCAGTTGCCGTTCAACCTGGCGATGACCGAGGCCTACACCCAGCGGACGCAGCCCATGGGCCGCGAGCACGTTTCTCTGTTCGAGGCCGCCGAGCGCCTGGGCATCGCCGTGGTGACGAGCGCTTCGCTGTTACAGGCGCGGCTCACGCAGGGATTGCCGCAACGGATCGCCGCCGGGATCGCGCTTCGAAGCGATGCCGAGCGTGCGTTGCAATTCGCGCGGTCTGCTCCGGGCACTCTCTCGGCGCTGGTCGGCATGCGGCATCCCGAGCATGTGCAGAACAACCTGCGGCTGGCCTCGGAGAAACCGATGCCGGTGGATGACTGGACCGCGCTGTTCTCCGGCTGCAAATAGAAAAGGCGCCCGAAGGCGCCTTCCCGGAACATCGGGACCGCAAGGCTACGGCAACGAGGCCAGCTTCGCTTGCGCGATCTCGGCTGTCGCCGTCTGCGGATTGTCCTTCACGATCTGCTGGTAAATCTTCTTCGCCTCTTCGGGCTGCTGCGCCAGATACGTGTCCGCCAAGCCCATCTGGGCAACCGTCTTGGGAACCGTGGACGCCGGTTTTTCGATCAGCTGCTTGTAGATGTTGACGGCCTCGGCGACGCGGTTTGTGTCGCGATAGACAGCGGCGAGCGCGAACTTCGCGAGCGCAGCCGTATCTTCGTTGCCGGAATTGACGGCGTTCTTGAAGCGCTCCTCGGCGACCTTGAAATTCCCCAACTGCTGCTCGCAAACGGCCGCGAGATAGCCGGCATACTTGCCGGGGGCGGTGCTGCCGTACTTGGATTCGACCTCGTAGAGAGCCTTCTTCGCCGCGTTCGCGCGCTCCTGCAGGGTCGGGAACGTGGTGATCTGCGGTTCGGCCTGCCCGGCGGGCACGATGGGAGCGTTGTAAATGGTGAGTGCGTCTCCCAACGCGATAGAAGCCTGCCTGGCTCGGTAGCTCTGGTACCAGAGACCGCCTACCAGCAGAGCCAGCACAACGGCAGCGGCGATTGCCGCATAGATCAGCTTCTGGCGATGTTCCACGGTCCAGTGAACGGCTTCGGCAGCCGTTTCTGCGAATTTGTCGTGTTTCAGTTCTTGGCGGGTGTAACGCACGGAAGTCCTTTGTGGAGTGCGGGATGCGGCCTGGAGCCGCAAAAACTTGAGTTTAGCAGCGGGTCAGGGCAGCGTCAAACCCGGCGTGCGCCGCCACGATGCTCAGCTGGCTTTCGACTTCTGGTCATGTCCGGCATTCATGTGGTTCATGGCATAGATCGCCAGCTCTACTCTGCTGCCGACGCCGACCTTCTCGAAGATGCGGAACAGGTAATTCTTGACCGTGTGCTCGCTGAGGTTGAGCTTCCGCGATATCTGCTTGTTGGTATTGCCGCCGGCGACAAGAGAAACGATGTCCTGTTCCCGTTTGGTGAGACTGAAATCGTTGGAGCTGGGCGCGTAGAACGGAGCGGACTCGGCGAGCGCCTCCAGCAACACGCGCAGTTCGCGCGCACCCGCCCAAATCTGCCCCTGGTGAACTTTCTCGACACATTTGATCAGGCTCTCGAAAGGGTCCGCCCGGAAGAATACGCCTCGCGCGCGGGCTCGAAAGGCGTCGATGATGAGATCGTGATCGTAATTGTCGAGCAGGGCGACGGCCGCGCTTTCCGGAGCGGCGGCTGCGAGGCCGTGAAGAGCCTTGTACCCCGCGAGAGGCCCGTCTTCCAGCGTGCCGCTCACCAGCACCACGTGCGGAGCCAGATTGCGCGCGGCGTCAATCAGCGCGTCGCTTTTCGTGGCGGAACCAACGATTCGAATTTTCTTGCTTGGCTGAAAACCCGCGGCGAGCAGGTGGCAGCCTAGAGGCGAGACGTCGGACACAAGCAGTCGGATGTGGCCGTCGCTGACATTCTCGTCATGAACATTCATGTCTGCCTCCCGAGTTGCCAACAGACTGTTTGCTGTTCCGTGAATCAGATGCGTATTCGGCTGGAGGCGGCAGGGTACTTTGTCTCCTAGTACGGAAGGGCTGAACTGACTAAGCTCCCTCCCCTATTACGGAAGTCCTTCTCTATTCCCGCGATCGAGCGTCGTGGGAATCACGCCGGGAACCTGAGTTCCAAACCCAATGCCCAGAGCCGTTTGCGGATTCGCCGCACGCAAGTGCGCGCCATGTGCAGGAAATGAGAAATCTGGCCGCTTGTTGCGGAAAATTAATAAGCCTAGAGTCACCACTCATGCATTGGACGGCCCACCGTCGCCGGTCGATCAGGTTGTGCGTTGTTTCGCCTGTGACTTTCAGCTGGAACGAAAGAGAAACCAGCCAACGGCGGGTAGCACGAGGCGTGAGTCGAGACGTTAGCGCGGCGGGCGTCTTGATCGAGAGTGAGGTTGTGCCGCCGCTTGACTGCACCGTTCGCTACAAGTTGCTGCTGCGAAGAACAAGCGACCCCAAGGACGACTGGGTTCTGGACGCCGTAGGCCGTGTGCGACGTGTTTCGAGCAACGGCACCGGGGTTCCAAACTTGTTCGGCGTATGTAACCGCAAATTCGTGTTGATCGGTAATGCAGGTGTCTTCGCAGACGAAACGAATACGGCTTAAGGGAGTCCCCCAACCACTAAGTCGTTTCCAGACAAGAACTTAAAAGAAATCACCTCCTAGTTGAGGATGGCGAAGCTTTGCCTTGACGAGGTTTTGGGGATGTCATCGAACGTGTCTTTCGATAGCGATTTTTTGAGATCGGCGGAGACAATGACCGCCATGGATCTTCCGCGCTGGTATGCCGTCTATACCTGGGCGCGCCATGAGAAGAGCGTTGCGAGACACCTCTCGGAACGCAACATCGATAACCTTCTGCCGGTGTACGAGACCGTCCACCGCTGGCGAAATGGACGGTCGAAAGTTTGCCTACCTTTATTCCCCGGTTACATCTTCGTACGAGTACCGCGAACCCTGAGAGGCCGCGTACTGGAAGTTTCCGGCGTGGTTCAACTGCTCGGAGCTGGGAACCGCCCCACTCCTCTGGCTGATGAAGAAGTCGAGTTGTTGAATCGCGTAGCGGCCATCGGCAGCGAGCGCGTCCAGCCTCATCCCTACCTCGGACCGGGTAAGCGCATACAGATAGCTTCGGGCCCCCTGCAAGGGCTCAAAGGCACCGTCCAGAGATCCAAGACTGGCGAGAGGTTTGTTGTGTCTGTCGACATGATCCAGCGTTCGGTGGCCATCGAAGTCGATGCGTGCGACTTGCGGGCCGCGGCATGAACCCGCGTTCTACAGAAGCTATGTTCCTCGAGTATTACGGCCTCCGAGAGCAGCCATTCGGTGTTACGCCGAATCCGCGATATGTGTACGAGTGTCCCGGGTTCCGTGAAGCGTACGCGAACTTGTCCTACGCGGTCGAAAGCAATCTCGGCTTCGCCGCGCTGTTTGCGGAGCCGGGCATGGGCAAGACCACGATGCTCATCGCCCTGCTTGGCAAGTATGGCCAGGACCGGCCAACGGCCTTCATCTCGCACACACAGTGTTCGTCGACCGGCATGTTGCGCATGCTGCTGAAGGATCTCGAGATCGAGACGGCAGATCGAGACCCGATAGCTCTCGTCGAAGAGCTGAAGCAAGTGCTCGTTCGCTCCGAGCCGGGCAAGCGTCCTCTGATCGTCATCGATGAGGCGCAGAATCTGGACCACACCACGCTGGAGACCCTCCGGCTGCTCTCGAATATAGAAAGCGCAGACTCAAAGCTCCTCAACATCATCCTTGCCGGGCAGTTGCAGTTCGCCCGCAAGCTTCTCCATCCCGACCTGGAGCAGCTGAAGCAGCGCATTGCGGTCGTCGCGCGCCTGACTCGCCTGACGCCGGCCGAGGTCGCCAGCTACATCTCCCATCGGCTGCTCATCGCCGGATGCGAGGGTCGCCCGCTGTTCACGCCGCGCGTGATGAACGCGATCGCGGCGCAGAGCGGCGGAATTCCACGCCAGGTCAACCGCATTTGCTTCAATGCCCTTTCGCTCGCGTGCGCCATGGGCAAGCAGCAGGTGGACGACGATGTGCTGCGTGAGGTGCAACAGGATCTCCGGTTGGTGAGTGCCAGTGGACAAGGTGGTGCGGGAGCGCCGCCGCCGCAAGCACCGGCGCGCCCTGTCGAGGCCCCGGCGGTGCACCGCGCTCCTGCGCCACCACCGCCGCCG
>DASPLH010000089.1:0-24741 GCA_035627675.1 Clostridia bacterium | reverse complement strand
TTGGGACGAGTCTCGCGCGCGGGCGGCGGAGGCATCCAGGTGTCGGCTTCGTCTCCCGAAGCGCTGGTTCTGATGGCGGTCGGCAACCGCATGAAGCTCGCAATCTTCGAGCCGGCGACGAAGACGCGCACGGTGGTCGAGGTCGAGGTGAAGTTCATCAACGGCTCATGCGTCGGAATGCAATTCGTCTAGCGCCGCTCGCCTGGCCTTCCGCGTCACTGCGCTGTTGATTCCGATCCTGTTAGAATCCGGCAAACTTCATTGCACGTCGACTCCACGGCCATCAGGCCGGGGGTACGGAGAAGGCAATGGCCGATATTCGCCCATTCCGAGCGCTTCGCTACGATTCCACGCGGGTTCGCCTGGAAGATGTACTCACCCAGCCGTACGACAAGATCTCGTCCGCCATGCAGGACGAGTACTATCGCCGCAGCCCCCACAACCTGATCCGGTTCGAACTGGCGCGGCCCGAGCCCGGAGCTCCGCCCGAGAGCATCTATCCGCAATCGTCGGCATTTCTGAACGCCGTGCAGCGCCAGGGTGTGCTGCGCTACGACGAGACTCCCGGCCTCTACGCGTACCGTCAGCGATACCGTCATCCACTACTCCCAACCGAGGAGTTGGAACGCACGGGCATCGTCGCCATCGGCCGCCTCTACGACTACGACGACGGCGTGGTCTTCCGCCACGAACAGACGCTTTCGGGACCGAAGGCGGACCGCATGCATCTGCTCCGCCACACGCGCACGCATTCGGGGCAGATCTTCATGCTGTACGAAGACCCGACGTGCGCCATCGACGCGCAGAGTCGAGAGGCGACCGAAGGACGTGCTCCAGACGCTGCCGTGACCGACGAGTACGGCGTGGAGAACCTGCTTTGGCGCATCTCGGACGCGCCCACGATCGCCGCGCTGACCTCCGCATTCGGTGATAAAAAGCTGATCATCGCCGATGGACACCACCGGTACGAGACAGCGCGCAGCTATCGCGATGCACAGCGGGAGGCGGGCGTCTCGGGACCGGCGGCACACGACTACGCGATGATGACGCTGATCAACATGGAGGCTCCGGGGCTGATCGTCCTTCCGACGCATCGCGTCGTCTCCGGACTGACGGAGTTCCGCTGGCCGCGCGTGAGGGCGCGCCTGGAGGACTACTTCCAGGTGGTCCCGATCTCGGGAACGCATGAACAGATGTGCCAGTGGCTGCGTGCCGAGCGCGAGATGTGCGTTTTTGTCGTCGCAACCCGGCAGGGCAACTTCCTGCTGCGCGCGCGTGAAGAACGGATCGCTCCCGCCTTGGCCTCGCTCTCGGCCGTGGAGCGCAAGGTCGATGTGACGGTGCTGCATGAGCTGGTGTTCCACCGCGTGCTTGGCATCTCGGAAGACGATCTGCGCGAACAGCGCCACGTGCGCTACTACCGGGAGGCGGACAAGGCGCTGCGGGAACTCGAGGCCGGAGCGAACGCCGTCTTCCTGCTGAACCCCGTGCCCCTGCCGGTGCTGCGCGATGTCTGTTACGCCGGACGCGTCATGCCGCAGAAATCGACGGATTTCTATCCGAAGCTGCTCAGTGGGCTCACTCTCTATAGCCTCGACGAATCGTTCGACAGCGCGCTGCCGGCGACCACTCGCTAGCACACGACACGGAGGACTCTTCCATGTTTCGCAAGACGCGTCTATTCACTCCGGGGCCCACTCCCCTGCTGCCGGCGGCGCAATTTGCCATGGCGGCGGCGGATTTCCACCACCGCACGCCCGAGTTCCGCGCGCTCTACTCGCGGGTGCTGGCACAGTTGCGCGAGTTCGTCGGAACGCAGAACGACGTGCTCGTGCTTGCCTCCTCCGGCACGGGCGCGATGGAGGCCGCGGTCAGCAACCTCACCAGTCCCGGCGACCGAGTGCTGGTGTTACAAGCTGGAAAGTTCGGTGAGCGATGGACGGCGCTGGCCAGGGCTTTCGGATGCGAGGTGGCAATCCTCAACGCTCCGTACGGCGAGACGTTCTCGGCGGAGCAGATCGGCCGACATCTCACGCCGCAGACCCGCGCGGTCTTCATGCAGGCCACCGAGAGTTCGACGGGAGTGCGCCACTGCGTGCAGGCCGTTGCCGCAATGTTGCGCGGGACAGACACGCTGCTGGTGGTCGACGCCATCACCGGCCTTGGCACGACAGAGTTCGACATCGACGGCGACGGAGTGGACGTGATCATCGGCGGCTCGCAGAAGGCGCTGATGATTCCTCCGGGACTGGCGTACCTGGCGGTGAGCAAGCGCGCGTGGCAGCGCATGGAGACCTCCAGGCAGCCGCGCTATTACTTCGACCTGCGCAAGGAACGCAAGAACGCAGCCAACGGAGAGAGTTCGTACACGCCGGCCGTTTCGCTGATCGCCGCCATGGGCGCGGCGCTCGACTATCTTGCTGCGCAAGGCGAAGGAAGCGTCGCGGAAGGGCGGCGGCGGCTCGTCGCGAATGCAGAGCTTTGCGCGGCGATGACACGTGCGGCGGCGGCCGCGTTGGGACTCGGACTGTTCGCGCCCGTCGCTCCGAGCGCCGCGTTGACGGCCGTGAAGGCTCCGGCGGGAATCAGTTCGAGCGACATCGTGAAGAAGTGCAAGTCGAAGTTCGGTGCCGTGATGACAGACGGGCAGGGCGAGATGAAGGGTCAGATCTTTCGCATCGCGCACATCGGCTTCTTCGACCCGATGGACACGCTGGCGATCGTCGGCGCGCTCGAGCAGACGCTCTTCGAACTGACACCGGGGAAAGTGACACTGGGCGTGGGGCTGGCGGCTGCTCAGCAGGTGTGGCGCAGCGCGCTGGAGGGCCAAGCGTCGGGCCAATGCGCATGCGGCCGCGAGCAGTCGGCGTGCATCTCGACCTCGGCGGCTCTCGGTGCGGGAGGACGGCAATGAAGATCGTCGTGGCCGAGAAGATTTCCGCGAGCGCCATGGCGCTGCTGCGTTCCGAAGCCGGTTGGACCGTGGTGACGCCCGAAGAATACGCGAGCGATATGGCGGCAGCGCTGTCCGGCGCTGATGGCCTGGTGGTGCGCTCCGCCGTGGAGGTCACGTCCGAGCTGTTGCAATCCGCTCCGAAGCTGCGAGTCATCGGACGCGCCGGTGTCGGGGTGGACAATGTGGATGTCGAGGCCGCAACGCGGCGCGGCATCGTGGTGATGAACACTCCCGGAGCGAATGCCGTTGCCGTGGCGGAGCTGGCGATCGGCCTCATGCTCAGCCTCGCGCGACACATACCGCGGGCCGACCAGACGACAAGGGCCGGCAAGTGGGAGAAGAAATCGCTCCAGGGCACCGAGTTGCGCGGAAAGACTCTTGGCATCGTCGGACTCGGACGCATCGGCGCGGAAGTGAGCCGCAGGGCGAAGTCGTTCGGCATGCAGATCATCGCTTCCGATCCGTACGTCGCGCCCGCTCTCGCGCAGGAGTTGGGCATCACGCTGTGCTCGCTCGAGGAACTGTATGCGCAGGCCGATTACATCTCGCTACACCTCGGACTGACCCAGCAAACGGCCGGCATGATCGACGAGACCGCCCTGGCGAAGATGAAGCGCGGGGTGAAGATCGTCAACTGCGCCCGCGGCGAACTGGTGGACGAAGCGGCCCTCGCGGCAGCGCTCGGGTCCGGACAAGTCGGCGCAGCGGCACTGGATGTTTTCCTGAAGGAGCCGCCGGCCGGCTCTCCGCTGCTCGCCTCGCCGAACGTCGTTGCAACGCCGCACATTGGAGCCTCAACGTCGGAGGCGCAGGATGCCGTGGGAGTGCAGATTGCTTCGCAGGTGCGCGAATACCTCGTGCGCGGGGTCGTGCAGAACGCCGTGAACGTTCCATCGCTGAGCGACCTGGAATACGAGCAGGTCGGTCCGTATCTCACGCTGGCCCGCAAGCTCGGTTCCCTGCTGGCGCAGATGTTCGATTCGCACCTGGAAGAAATCCGCATCGGGTACGAGGGTGCGATTGCGATGAGCAAGACCGGCCTGATCCGAAACTCGATCATTGCCGGCGTGCTGCAACCGTCGTCCCACGAAGTCATCAATGTGGTGAATGCGGCCGGAGCCGCCCAAGAGCGCGGAATTCGCGTGGTCGAGCGCAAGGACGAATCCGCGGCAAAGCAGAGCCTGGTAGAGGTTTCGCTCCAGGGGGTTTCGCTGACCTTGACGGCTTCCGGCACGGTCGTGCACGGCGATTCGCCGCGCGTCACGCACCTGAACGGCATCGACGTCGAATCTCCGCTCGAGGGAAACCTCATCGTGATCTCCAATCACGACCTGCCCGGAGTCATCGGCGGGATCGGCACGGTGCTGGGTTCGAACGCGATCAACATCGCACGGCTGTCGCTGGGAAGATCGAACGCGATGGCCGAGGCCGCGCCACGGGCGAGCGCCACGCGAGGGCAGGCCCTGTCCATCGTGCAGACGGACTCGGCGGTTTCCGCCGAAGTCGTCGAGAAACTCAGGACCGTGCCCGGAATTCTGTCGGTTCACCGCACGTCGCTGTAATAAACCGGCGGGAACCCGCCTTCATGGGCCTGCATCCAACGGATGGTGCAGGCCCGTCCTCTTTGCCAACTTGCGTTGCTCTGCTGCCTGGCTGCTCCGCTCGCCGCCCAGTCGGGAACGGCGGCAAACAACACCAGCGCGGTGCGAGGCAGCGCCAATGGAAATGCCGAGCCGCGCGTCGTCAGCAAGCTTCCCATCCGAAGCCTTCTATATCCCGGAGCAACCACCAAGATCCTTGTGCGGGGGATGCTCTGGTTCGGAGACCCGCGCCACTGGGACTCGGGGTATCGGTCCGACGACCCGAAGCAGGTCTCCCGCCAGGTGGATGACATGATGAGCCGGGGCATCGACGGCGTGATCGTCGCCTGGTACGGCCCGAATGAAAAGCAGAAGAACCGCGCGCTCGAACTGCTGCTGCGCGAGGCGGAGCGCCGCAAAGGACAATTCGTAGTTGCGACCTCGGTGGATGTAGGCGGACTTGCGGAGTGCCTGAAGCGCGGTTGCGACGAGACGGAAGCCGTCGCGAAGCTGATCGACACGGTCGTGGAGCGCTATGCTTCTTCGCCCGCCTACTGGCGCGTACGGTCACGTCCGGTCGTCACCTTCTTCGGCATGGAGACGCACGACATCGACTGGAGGCGCGTGCGGCGATCATTACGCGGAAACCCAATGCTCCTCTTCCGCAACTCGGGGGGCTTCAACGTTCCCGAGAGCGATGGAGCGTTCGCCTGGATTGCGCCGGAGACGGTGAGCGACGACGATCCCATGGCGCTCAAGTACCTGCGGAATTTCTACGGCGTCGCCCGCAAGAACCCCGGCAAGCTTACGATCGGTTCGGCTTACAAGGGCTTCGACGACTCGCTCGCCTCGTGGGGCAAGCGGCGGCGCATCGACCAGCGATGCGGCCGGACGTGGTTGGAGACCTTCGCCGTCGCGAACTCTCACTACTCGCGCTCGCGGCAACTCGATGCCCTGATCATTCCCACCTGGAACGACTACGAAGAAGGCACCGCGATCGAGCCGGGCATCGCTACCTGCATCCGAATCTCGGGACGCGTCGATGGACGGCAGTTGCGGTGGAGCATCGAAGGCCCGCTGGAGACCGTGGCCCACCTCGAAGTCTTCGCCGTAGCTCCCGACGGCGGCAGAACGCTGTTGAAGTCCCTAGACCGCGATGCCCGGCGCATGGACGTGCCGCGCGACGCAAGGGCTCGCGGCTACATCATCGTCGCCGTGGGCCGTCCGTCGATGCAGAACGCAGCCTCCCCGGTCATCGCCGCCCCGTCCAGTCGTCCAGACTGATTACGGAAGTACCGAGATCACATACGGCACGCGTCAGGCCCGCCTACAATATCCGCACAGGAATATCATTTGGAAAACGGAGCGAAGGCTTGGCCGAGGATCTTCAATGGGAACTAACTATCCTCGAGGTAGTGCACGGATTTCATCTGTCGCTGGTGCAAAGCGCCATCGAGGATCAACTTCCCGTGCCCGCCGGCGTTGACGCCGAATCGCTCCACGAACTGGCTCCGCAGCCGGCGGTCGAACTGCTGCGTCGATGGCTGAAACTGCTGGACATGGCCGTGCCGGCGGCGATGATCCGCCAGACCCTGAACGCCAACGTGGACCAGGACCTCGCGGAGGCGCTCTGCCGCTACTATGCGCGGAAGCGTCCCCACACCGACCTGGACCGCGACAAGATCGACTTCGTTGCGACGTTTCTCTACCGCAACCCTCGCATAGCCGGCCAGTGGCAGACACACGGCTATTCGCTGGACGGCGAGGTCCCGGTCTCGCCATTCGAAATTGCCCTGCTGGAGATCGTAGGCGACTCCGAACTTCCCGGGATCGACGCGCAGCATGAGCGTCTGCTCGCCGAATTCGACAACCTGCGCGAGGACGTGGACAAGTTCGGGCATTTCGAAGAGATCACGGATTCCAACATCGTCTCTCGCGCGCGGCAACTCAAGCACGATCTCGGCGAGGCGCTGTACCATCCGCACTCGCTTGCCGTCATCGCGGCGTACAACGCGCATTTCGGACAGCGGTTCGACGATCTCTTCCGCGCCGCCGCCACCCACATCAAGACCTTCGCGAACCAACAGCAGGCGCAAGGCGGCAGCCTGGCGGCACGTGTTCATGGCGAAGTCACCGTGAAACACCTCGCCGAGCTGGAAGAGCAAAAAATCATCAATTACGAATATGCCAGGGCGCAGGAGCACTTCCGTCACGTGGCGGCCATGAAGCGCGCCGTCGATGAGCGGCTGGCGCCTCGCAGGCCTGTCGCGACAAGTCCGTTTGCGCCTGCGCAGCCCGCGCCCGCGCCAAAGCCAGCAGCGGCGCCAGCGCGGAGCGAAGATGTTGAGTCCGGTTCCGGACCCGCCTCGCTGAAGGCGAGCGAGAGCATGGAGCTGACGAAGCTGAAGAGCGTGGAGGCTTCGATACGAGCATTCGTGCGAGCGGCGAATCCCCACTTTCGGCAGATCGTGCCGATGAAGTTCGGCAACTTCACATTGACGCCAGCCGAGGCGGACGCCTATTGCGCGGATTACCTTGAGGAGACGAGTTTCCGCGGAGACAATGTCCGCTCCCTCGTGCGCATGGTCGCGATCACCGCAAGGATCTGCACCGAGAACGAAGAGCTGAAGACGCGGCAGAACTCCACGCACCTCTGGAAACCGCACGCGGAATCCATCGGCATCCTGCGGAAGTTTGTGGAGGAAAGCGCGGGGGCGGCCGGGCGGGTGATGACCGTGGCGCAACAGCGCGGCTTGGTTGACAAAGCAAACGCCCTGAATTCCTGCCTGCTCCGCATGCAACAGAAGTTGCAGGATGCCGCCGCCCTGGTGGCGTCGCTTCCCGCGCGGGGCTAACTGCTCCTTCCTCTACTTACCTGCCTCTACTTACCTGAGGTTTTTGACCCATAACTTCCGTCCAATTACCCGTATTGGCCGAAAATTCCACCTATACGGCCGACTTTCATCTTGCGACCCGCCGAAATAGCTATAGAATTTGCGTCCCCCACACAAAAAGGGAGTTCCTTATTCCAAGCACCGCTGGACAGGAAAAGTCGATGAAGGATCTAAAAAGCGCCATCGCCGAAAAGCGTTCCGCGCTCGAAGAGCACCGCTCTGCAATCCGCCGAATCGAAGCGGATCTCGAGGCCCTCACCACGGCTCTCAAAATCATCGAGAACGATGAATCCACCGCAAGGCCGGGCATGGTCCCGTCGAACGCACCGATGCCGAACCCGGTCATTCGAAAAGCATTTCCATGAGGTGAAGCGCCTGTATGTCGTCTCCAGGCTTGTTTCGATCTGAACGAGAACCGTACCCGCCGGGGCGGGAGGAGCCGCTCGACCGATGGCTGGACCGCCTGTGCCAGGATGCAATTCGCGACATGTCCGCCAGCGGGGCGGCCGTCGCGCTGCGGACCGGCGATGTCATCGTGTGCCGCGCGTCGGCTGGCGATGCTCCTGAAGTGGGAGTGCCTGTCGATCTCGATCAGGGGATCTGCGCGCGCTGCCTGCGAACTGCAATGCTCGTCGTCGAGCAGCAATTGGATTCCGCGGTGGGTTCCGTGGCCGTCAGTCCCGTGCTGCGCGGAACCGAAGCGATCGGCTTCTTCGCGGTGTTTGCGACCCGCAAGTCGGCTTTCCTGCTCGATCACATCACTACCGTCCAGGAGTCTGCGGCTGAGATCGCCGCCCGCGTCGAGCGTGACGAACATCCCATCCTCGATGCACTCACGCAAGCCTTGAAGCCTCAGGCCCCCGTGCTCGGCTTGCACGACCAAGAACCTGCACCCGATGTGCGGGACGAACCTTTGATTCTCGATTTCCCCACCGGGGCCGCAACGCCCAAGTTCGACGCGCCGGTTCGTGGCGCCGCTCCCGGCGGCGTGCCGGACCCGCTCTCGCCGGGATTCGATCCCGCTCCCTACGAGACCTCCCAGCCGGCCCCCCACAGGACGGAGCCGCGCAACGACGTTGCGAGGTCGGCCGCAATGGAGCTGGACGAACTGCTCGCGGCCGCCGGTTTCGGCAGTCCCCGTCCGGCTGAGCCAAAGCCGTCCAAGGCCGCTTTGAAGAACAGCGCAAAGCAGGCTCCCGAGCCGCCGCCTCTCCAACCCGCCCCTGAAGTGTTGCCACTGGCCGCGGATGTGCCCGACGGCGACGAGATCATGAAGATCGTAAGGGAGATGGACCGCGAGGTCAGCCGGCGCTCCACCGCAACCGGCTGGGACCGCGTCGATCCGGCGCCGCGTCCGGCCAACAAAAATCGCAAAGTGCTCGCTGCAATCGCACTGATAGGTCTTGTGACGCTCGCGGGTGGCATCGTCGTGACGCGCTCGCTCACGCAGCCGAACACCGCCACGCCGGCTACTACAACGCAACAGCAGCAATCGGCCGGCGCGGACTCCGGTACGGTGCCGGCACCGGCCGCCGACGCGATGACACCTGCGGCAGACAATAATCAACCGACTCGCGAGCCGCAGCGGGAGTCCTCTTCCACCCAGCCTTCGTCCGTGACGACGAAGACCGCTGAGGAACCGATCCCCGTGATGCCGGGTTTCAACCCGGATCTGCGGCGCGCAGGAGAGTCGGAACCCGAGCCCGTAGCCCCAGTCGCGATCGCGGCAAGTACTTTTCGTCCGCCGGTGATTCCCTCCGGAAACCCGGCGGTTCCCAAGCTGGCGACTCCACCACCATCAGAATCGAAGCCCATCGATCCTCCGCAACTGATCTCGCGGGTGACGCCCGTATTCCCTCCCATGGCGAGGACGATGAAGGTGTCGGGGAAGGTTGTCGTAGCACTCACCGTGCGTCCGGACGGAAGCGTATCCAAGGCCACGATTGTTGACGGGAACCCGATCTTTCACGACTCGGTGCTCGCGGCCGTAAGGAGATGGAAATACTCGCCGCTGCCGCCGGATGTGACGCCGGTGGAGCGTGTCGCCGAGGTCACCATCAGTTTCAACAAGTAGTGTCCGTTTACCGGCCCTGCGCGCATGCTTTGCGCAAGCCATGTGCGCCGCATGCGGCTTTGCGCCTTCGTATCGGGTCGCCATCATGCTCATCGCCAACTCCTTCCGTCGTATATCCGACCGAGAAGCGCTACGAAATCCTTGCTGGTTGCCGCTTGTGGGGAATCGCCCGAATTATTCCCGGAATCCGTGTGGAGCTGCTTCGGTCCAGGTGTCATAATCAACCCAAGGCAGCAACCACTCGCTAAGGGAATGGACAAACAGCAGTTCAGAAGCAGTATCGCCGCGGGACCCGCGAGGATCGCCCTCGCGTACGCAATTGTCTCGATGCTATGGATCGCCGCTTCCGACGCCATTCTCGAACGCCTCGGCGTAGTCCACATCGCTCTCGTACAAACACTGAAGGGTGCGTTGTTCGTTGCAGTGACGGCGGCTCTTCTCTACCTGATGGTGAACAGGCTGTTGCGGCGAGCCCAGCGAGTTGAGAAGCTGCGGGAAGAAAGCGACCGTCTCTACCGCGCGCTGATCGAGAGCACCACTGAAGGCGTGTGCCGCATCGGTTCGGACGACCGGATCACGTTCCACAACCGGCAATTTGCGACGATGCTCGGGTATGACTCCGCGGTCGGCATGCCCATGGAACACGTGGTGCCGCCGGCCGCGCGCCCGCTTATCAGGCAGAAACTGGCGGAACGGCGCCAAGGCAAACCGGATCGCTACGACATCAACTTGCTCACGAGCGACGGAAGGGAGATGCCGGCGATGGTCTCGGCCTCTCCGCTGTTCGACGAAAACGGAAAGTACGTCGCGTCCTTCGCCGTAGTGATCGATATCAGCGAACGCAAGCGGCTGGAAGAGGAACTGCGGCACTCGCAGAAGCTCGACGCCGTGGGAAGATTCGCCGGTGGCATCGCGCACGACTTCAATAACCTGCTCGGCGTCATCATCGGATACGCATCGCTGCTGGAGAAATCGCTGCCACGCAACAGCCAGGGACGCAACTCCGCTGCCGAGATCCTGAACGCTTCGAATCGCGCCACAGTATTGATTCGCCAGTTGCTCGCCTTCAGCCGCAAGGAAGTGGCAGTGCCGGAACTGCTGGACCTGTGCGCAACCGTCAAAGACTTCTCGTCGGTTCTGCCGCGCGTCATCGGAGAAGACATCAAGCTGGTCGTTTCCTGCGCCGCGCAACCGCTTCCGGTGAGAGTGGGTACCGGACACATCGAACAGATCATGATGAATCTCGCGGCGAATGCAAGGGACGCCATGCCCAACGGCGGCATCCTGCGCGTGGAGACTTCTCAGTCCGCAGTGGAAGAGAAAACCGCCGCCGCGCACTCTGCAAAGCCTGGCTGGTACGCGAGGTTGCGTGTTGCAGACTCCGGCACTGGAATCGACGCAAACATCAAGAACCGAATCTTTGAGCCGTTCTTCACGACGAAGCCCGCCGGGCACGGAACAGGCCTTGGCCTTTCGACGGTGTACGGCATCGTGCGCCAGAATGGCGGCTTCATCGAAGTGGACAGCGAACTGGGAGTTGGAACGGCGTTCGACATCTACTTCCCGGTCCTCGACAGCGACGTTCCCGCAGCGGAACCGCGGCAAGAGGCGGCGCCGGGCGATGTCAGCGGATCTGAGACCGTGCTGCTGGTGGAAGATGAATCCGGCCTGAGAACCCTGACCAAAATGATCCTCGAATCGCACGGCTACACCGTGCTGGAAGCGGGCAACGCAGACGAGGCGCTGAACATATCCCGAACGTCGGGATGCATCGACCTGCTGCTGACCGACATGGTCATGCCGGGGCTGAGTGGCGCGGAGCTGGCCGACTTGGTGCGGCGCGAACGTCCCTCGACGAAGATCGCCTTCATGTCCGGATATGCAGAGCCAGCACAGCTCCAGACGGTGCCCTCGTCCTACGTCATCGAGAAGCCCGTCACTCCAGAGAACCTGCTCATTCGACTTCGGACCATCCTGAACGGAGACTTCAAGGGCGGCGCAGGATCCAGGCAGCTCACGCCCTGATCCCCGCGATCATCTGCTTCAGCACATCGGCCGAAGCCCTGAGCTTTTGCGCTTCTTCCGGCGTAAGGGGCATCTCCAGCACGCGCTCGATCCCCTCGTGGTGGATCACCGCCGGCAGGCTGAGACACACGTCGGTGAGCCCGTACTGTCCGGTCATGAAGCTGGAGACGGAGAGCACGGTGCGCTGGTCGCGCAGGATCGCCTCGACGATTCGCATGAGCCCCGCGGCAACGGCGTAGTACGTCGCGCCTTTGCGCTCGATGATCTGGTACGCGGCGTCCCGCGTCTGGTCGAAGATGCTCTCCAACGACTGGTCGTCGCACTGCACGTGCTGCATGCGGCAGTAGTCATGCAGCCGCATTCCGGCGATGTTGGCCAACGACCACACCGGAACTTCACTGTCTCCGTGCTCGCCGATGATGAAGGCGTGCACGCTGCGCGCGTCCACCGCGAACTGCTGCGAGAGCAGGTAGCGGAAGCGCGCCGTGTCGAGGATCGTCCCGGAACCGATGATCTTCGAAGCAGGCAGCCCGGAGAGCTTGCAGGAGATGTAGGTCAGGACATCGACAGGATTGGTGGCGACCACGATCACGCCGTTCGGGTTGTGTTCGACAACTTCGGGAATGATCGCCTTGAATATCGCCGTATTTCGATCCAGCAGATCGCGACGAGTCTCGCCCGGCTTCTGGTTGGCTCCCGCGGTGACAACCGTGACGGCCGCTCCAGCACAGTCAGGGTAGTCTCCGGCCCAGACACGAGTGGGCTTGGCGAACGGGACCGCATGGTTGAGGTCCATCGCTTCGCCCTCGGACTTGGCGCGGTTAACGTCGATCAGGACGATCTCTGCCGCCAACCCGCTCAGCAGCAGCGCATAAGCAAAGCTCGCACCCACATTCCCCAGGCCCACAACAGCAACACGACTCGGGCTTGCCATCGGGAGAGTTTAGCAAGGGACTGGGCAAGAGGAGTGGTAGGAGCGGCAGGATTCGAACCTGCGACCCTCTGCTTAGAAGGCAGATGCTCTATCCAACTGAGCTACGCTCCCACACGCTGGCCTTGCGCCTGGCGGCGCGGCCTCCTCTATTCTAGCGTGAGTGGGCTGCGGAGACCCTACTACTTTCCTGATCCCTGACCCTGAGGCTACGGCGGACATCGCGCGCGACTGCCATCTTCACTTCGACGCGGCGCGGCGCGTCTCGGCCGAGACCTGCAGCAGCGCATTCTGGACGACCTCCAGCGCTATGGCCCAGCGCTTCCGGGCGTCTCTCTCGTCATCCCCGTAGCCGAAGATGTAGGCCGTCCAGTAGTAGCCCGCGGCGGCGTCACCGGACTCCTGGAAGTAGCATCGGCGAATGATGAACTCGGCGGCCGCCGAAATCTCGGGAGCCTTCGCCAGCAGTTCCACCGCGCGCCGCGACAGCCGTTCGTGGCCCTCGAAGTCGTTGCGCATCGCACAGCCATCCTCAAGCAAGAGGTCCACGTAGCCGCCGAATTTCAGGGGGGCTCCATAGATCTCTTCGGCTTCGCTGAGTTCTCCTTCCGCCCAGACGTCGCATTTGGCCGTGGCGAAGATCGATGTAAACGAATTCAAAGACGAGAGAAAGCGCGCAAGCTCCGGGTAGCGGTTCGCCTCGTCCACATACAGCAGGAGTTCGGGGTGGCGCTTGAGATCGTGGTATTGGAGCGCGCCGTCATCCGAGCGCCACGGCAGTTCCAGCGAGGGATCGCCGGGGCCGAGTTCGACGCTGTAATCGGCATCCATGCGTTTGTGCGCGGAAGCTACTGGCGCGCGAGTCCCGCCCGCTGCTCGCTTTGACGGCTGACGACCTGTTGCAGGAATCCGATGATTTGCGCCTCGGCCCAGCGCCCGTCGTAACCGTCGCGCGGATCGGCGAGGAACGCACAGTGGCCGCCGTGTTCGGTCTCGACGTAGGTCACGTTCGGGTTGGCGCGCAGCTTCGCCGCGGTCTCGGCTGAGACCTTGATGAACGGATCGTCCTTGGAGTGGAGCACGAGCGTGGGCACGGCGATGCGATCGACAACTCTCGATGAACTTGCCTTCGTGTAGTAGTCCTCGGCGCTTTCGAAGCCCATGTAATGCGCCGTGATGTATTCGTCGAAGGAGCGGATGGAGTTCGCTTTCCGCAGCAGTTCCGTATCGTACCGGCCCGGGAACAGGCTGGCTTTAAGGCGCATGCGGCGGCGCAGTCCGACGAGGAACCACCACTCGTACACGCGGTTTACCGGGCGATGAATTTCGTCGGCGGAGATCGAGAGGTCGCAAGCGGGCGAGATTCCGCAGGCGGCGATGAGCTGCGGCGGTGCGTCCGTCCCCCACTCGCCGACGCATTTCAGCACCTGGTTGCCGCCCATCGAGAACCCGGCGATGGCGACCTGCGGAAGCGAATCCTGCTCGATCAGCGTCTGGATCACGGCCTTGATGTCATCGGAGAGGCCGGAGTGATACAGGGTCGGCGTGAGCAGTTCCGTGCCGCCACAGTTGCGAATGTTCATGCGGACGACGTTCCACCCCAACGCGAACGCCTTGCTGCCGGTGCCGAGAACGTAGTGCGAGTTGCTCGAGCCCTCGAGTCCGTGGACGATCATCAGCGTCGGACGCTCGCTGCGGTTGGGCTGCCAGTGGCAGTGGCAAAGCACCTGCACCTCTTCCTCGACCTGAAAAAGGCGCTCTTCGGGCGCGGGCAGCGCGTGCCTGCGCGGCAGGAAGTTGCCGGCGAGTGTCTGGAGGTGCCCGCCGCGCAGCCAGCGGCGCGGGCGAAAGCCGTCAGGACCGGATGGATTGTGACTCGTACCCATTTATAATGAATGTACCAGCTGACCTGGATTGAGATTCCGTATGCCTATCTTTGAATACATCTGCAACGATTGCGGTCGCAAGTTCGAGGCCATCCAGATTGGATCCGATGCTCCCGAGTGTCCTGGCTGCAAGAGCCGGAAACTCGAGAAGCAGCTGTCGAGTTTCGCGGTGAACGCGAAGCCGGGCAGCTCTTCCCTGCCCAAGGCGCCATGCGGCGCGCCCGGCGGCAGCTGCGGCTCGGGCGGATGCGGCTGGGGATCGAACTAGCCGTTAACGGTCAAAAACAGAGCGCCGACCCGAAGGTCGGCGCAAACTTTTTGGGGTGGGTAGAGGGATTCGAACCCTCGACAGCCGGAGCCACAGTCCGGTGTTCTACCACTGAACTATACCCACCGTGCCGATGTCGATTATAGCAGAGCTGCGAGCTACGCGAGCGGGGCCCTGCTCCCCGCGATTCGTAAAAAGAAAATCCCGGCGAGGCCAAGAACCGCGCCGGGCAAGCACTCCAGGTGATTTACTCGGAGGCGACGGAGAAAACAGTCAGGCTCGTCCGACTCCCATGTACTGGAACCCAAGACCGCGCAGGCGGTCGCAGTCCAGCAGATTCTTGGTGTCGACGATGATGGGGCGCTTCACCAGGCGACGCAGTCGCGCGAAGTCGAGCGCGCGAAACTCCGGCCAGCCCGTGCCCACCACCAGGGCATCGGTTCCTTCGGCAGCGGCATAGGCGCTCTCGCAGTAGCGGACTCCGTCGCGCAGTTCGCGCTCGGCTTCCGGCATCGCGACTGGATCGTAGGCGTGGACCGTCGCGCCGTTCGAGGCCAGCTCGCGCGCCAGCGCCATGGAGGCCGAGCCGGCCACCGAACTGGTGTGCGGCTTGAACGAGAGTCCAAGCAGTCCGACACGCTTGTCGCTGAGGTTATGAACGGCGGTGGCAATCTTCTCGACCACCCGTTCGGCGTGGCCGCGTTGCACGTCGCGCGCGGCAGCCAGGATGCGCAACGAGACGCCGTTCTCCGACGCCAGCATGGCCAGTGAATCCATGTCGGCCTCGACAAAAGCTCCGCCGAGTTCCACACCCGGCGTGAGGCAGCGCGGAGCGATGCGCTTGTCGAGTCCGAGAGCCAGCGCAAGATCTTTCGCGTCGGCGTTGACGCGCTCGCACAGCGCTGCGAGCTCGTTGATGAACGAAATCTTCGTGGCGACAAATGCCGTACCGGCCTCGCGCACCAGCTCGGCCGTCTCGAAGTTGGTGACGATGACGGGAACTCCGCGCATGACCAGCGGGCGATAGAGAGCCTTGATCGTGGCTACGGCCTGCGAGCTGCGAGTGCCGAGCAGCACGCGGTCGGGCCAGTTGAAATCCTCCACGGCGCAGCCGTTCGTCAGAAACAGCGGATGCGAAACGACGGGGTGATCGAGGTTGCGGGCGCGGATCAGGCGCTCCACCTGCGCCACGGTGCCGACCGGCGAGGGTGTGCAGATCACGATGGGCGCTTCGGCCGGCGCAACGGCTGCGATCCGGACCGCTGCCTGCTCCAGTCCCCGCGCGCTGTCCTGCGCGACGAATACGATCTGCGACCGTGCGGCCTGCGAATCCACTTCGGTGCTGTAGCGCAACCGGCTGGACCGCACATTGCGGCGAATGATCTCGCTGAGGTTCTTTTCGTAGAACGCAACCGTTCCCTGCGCGAGTTCCTTGACGCGCTCCGAATCGGTGTCGAAACAGGTGACAGGGGTGCCGAGGTCTGCGAGGCACGCCGATACGACCGTTGCCAGATATCCCGAACCGTACACGCCAATCTGCATATGGGTAATCCTCAAAGACGAGACGCCGCGGCGAATACTCGGGGGAGGGCTATTTGCGCGGCTCCGGTCGAATACCTTGTATGTACGTCGTGGGAGAGTTCATCCGCAATGCAGAAAGCGGACATGTACCTCGGTGCGGGAAAAAAGAAGTGCGTGAAACTAGCGGTTTTTGCGGGCGAGATCGATATCGGCGATGTCGGTCCAGCGATGGTCGCGGCCCCGAACGAAGGTCAGCTGGTCGATAGTAACGCAGCGGGAGCCGTCGAACTGCGCCCATCGGTTCCGCGCGATCTCGAACACTTCGCGGGCGCGCTGGTTGTCGTCCAGCTTGGCGATGGTGAGGTGCGGCATGTAGACGAGCGGCTCGGTGTAGGTGAGCCCGTCGGTGTTCAGGACATCGTGGAGCTCGCGCAGCCGGTACGCGGCTCGCGCCACGCGGATGAAGACCGTAGGAGTTGTGGGGATGAACGCCTCGACTTCGCCCATCTCGACATCGAACGGCTCGACGTTGGCGCACGCCTGGCGCAGCGCATCGAACGCCGCTTCCTCACCGCCCACGAGGGGGCGCGGAGGCAGCACCGACAAGTGAGCCGGCAGATGGGCATGGGCCGGGTGTAGTTCGGCGCGCAGGTTTTCGACGAATTGCCCGAGTGAGTTGCGGACGTAAGCAACAAGGGCGTACTGGTGTGGTTGGGTCTCCGACATCGTTGCGCGGAACCAATTATAAATGCCGCCGGCTGAACACGATACCAAGATCATGCACAACCACGGGTGATCCTTGAGCGAACCGAGAAATTTTTGAAAGGTGTGACTGAAGTCACATGCTTCCGTATTGGAAGCTTGTAACGTGGCTCCAGATTCAACGTAGTTCGCTCATGCCGCCGACTGGACCTCGGCGGTATTTTTTTTTGAACGAAAAACGGGCGCCCGGAGGCGCCCGTTCGTTGTCTGCAACGCAGGTTCGGCTGCGTTTATGCTGATTGGCCCTGCCCCTGGAAAAACTCTCCCGGGAGTCGCCCGATGCGCGACGGCGCGGAAGCCTGTGCTTCGGCCGCAGCGCGGCGCCTGGCCACGCCCGGAGTCTGGAGGCTGCCGTCGAGGCGCTTGCGTTCCATGCGGATTCCGAGAGCGCTTTCGAGCATCTTCAGTTCGCGTCCTTCGTGGCTGGCGTAAAGGGTGGAGGCCAGGCCGCTGCTCCCCGCGCGCGCGGTACGGCCCACGCGGTGCACGAAGTCTTCCGCGATCTGCGGCAGGTCATAGTTGATGACGTGAGCGATATCCTGCACGTGGATGCCACGCGAAGCCACATCGGTCGCGACCAGGATCTGGAACTTGCCCTGCTGGAAGCCCGTGAGGGCCGCCGTGCGCTGACTCTGCGAGCGGTCGCCGTGAATCATCGCCGCGCGGAATCCATCGGAAACCAGCGACTTTGCAAGCCGCTCGGTTCCGCGCTTCGTGCGGGCGAAGATGATGCAGCGTCCACTCTCGGCGGAGAGGATCTTGTGCAGCGCTCCGCGCTTGTCCGTCAGAGGCACTTCGAAGGCCTGCATCAGGACGTTCGCGGCGGGCTTCAGCGTGGAGCCGAGCGCAACGCGAACAGGGTTGCGCATGCAATCCTGAACGAGGCGCGCCACCGACGGCTCCAGTGTCGCCGAGAAGCACATCGTCTGCCGGTCTCTCGGAAGTTCGCCGACGATCCGCCGGATTGCCGGGATGAAACCCATGTCCAGCATGCGATCGGCTTCGTCGAGCACGAGCATGCGGACCTGCCGGAGATCGACCAGCCGCCGCCCGATGTAGTCCTCAAGGCGTCCGGGCGTGGCGACGATCACCTGCGCTCCGCGACGGATCGCCATGAGCTGCGGCTTCTCGGAGAGGCCGCCCACGACGAGCGCCGCTGCTTTCAGCTTCTTGCCGCGGAATTTGTCGAACTGCTCGGCCACCTGCATGGCAAGTTCGCGGGTGGGGACGAGCACTAGCGCCGCCACTCCCTTGGGGTTCTCGGCCACAAGCCGTTGAACCATGGGAATCACAAATGCGAGCGTCTTGCCGGTGCCGGTTGCGGCCGTGGCAAGCACGTCTTTTCCTTCCAGCGCCTGCGGGATGGCCGCTACCTGCACCGGTGTAGGAGTGGTGAAACCTGCGGAGGCGAGCTGCGCCTGCAGCGGCTCCGAAATCGGTAAGTCTCTAAAGGTACTCAAACTTAGCTTTCTGTCTGGCCGGTTACGCCGCATCCAGACAGGGGCAAAGCCCGAGCACGAGTACGTGAAATCGCCAGTTCATCAATTGGATTTTCTTTACGCTGAAGAAACGGAGGAGACAAAAGGCGGGGTCAGATCAAACAAACGCACTGAAAAAACCGCACCACACACTGCCGTGGTAATGAGCGTAGAACGAGTGTAGCACGGCAGGGCCGTTTGGCCCTGATCCAAATACTCACCCGCGTAGCAACTTGGATGCACCCGGACGTCACCAGGATTCAGAGGGTCCGGAGACTCCCCGCCGTTCGGGTGCTTCGGTATGCAGCCCGCCCCGGCTCCAAAGCATGCATCCAAGGACTTGGCGCACTTTGTCGTTCCAATCTTGGAGAGGATGGGTATGAAGATCAGGACATCGATTCTGACATTTGCATTTGCATTCGGAACTGTCGCGGCAAGCGCACAGATGGTTCCAGTGCCGCAGCAGGGCACCTCGGGAACGGGTTCGACGCAGTCGGGCACCTCTGGATACGGCACGAACCAGCAGGGCACGCAGAAAATCACCAACGGCCCGGTGATCGAGTACACCAGCGACAACTCGGCGATGATTGCGTGGTCCACGAAGACCCCTGCCGGTACCTACCTTGCCTACGGAACCGACCGTAACAACCTGAACCAGCGTACGCAGAAGGGCTGGGGCGGCACGAACCATCGCCTGGAGATCAAGAACCTGCAGCCGAACACCACCTACTACTTCCAGGTGCGTTCGGAGAACGCACAGGGTAGCGGAGCTGACGTCCAGAGCAACGTCGCTTCGTTCACCACTGTCGCCAAGGGCGCACCGCACAACCGCGAAAACCGCAACGTCGGCGTCAAGGGCGAGCCAATGGGTTCCAGCTCTGACATGATCGCCAACGGCCCGATGCTCGAGTACACGAGCGACAGGGATGCCGTGATCGCCTGGACTTCGAAGACGGGCGGCAACATGTCCGTGAAGTACGGAACCGACCGCAACAACCTCCAGAACACGGCGAACACCACCGACATGGGCGGGACGAACCATCGCGCGAAGCTGAGCAACCTGCAGCCGAGCACGACGTACTACATCCAGGTCCAGAAGGACGGCCAGCCTGTCGCTGACATCGTCCAGTTCCAGACGGTAGCCGCCGGCGCACCGCCCAAGCGGGAAAACACGGACCTTAGCGCGACGAAGTAACTTCGCGCTGAATCGCTGAATACAGAGCCTTGGCTGCGGCCAGGGCTCTTTCGTTTTCGACACACGGCGGCAGTTCGCAGTTTTCCTCAAGCTCTGCGATTACGATGGGCGTAGGCGTCCATGACTGATCCGAAGACAGACCAGAAAACTCTCTCTCCTGAAATCCTGCTGCATATCAGCCAGGTTTTGGCGGTTCCGCTGCGCGGGGTCGTCTCCACCATCGAGTTGCTCGACGAGGGCGGCACGGTTCCCTTCATCGCGCGTTATCGCAAAGAAGCAACCGGGAACCTCGACGAAGTGCAGATCCGCAACATCGAGGAAAAACTGGCGTACTTCCGCGAACTGGTCGCCCGGCGCGAAACGATCCTCTCGTCCATCGCCGAACAGGGGAAGCTCACCGACGACTTGAAGTCGCGCATCGAGAGCACGCTCGACAAGAGCGAACTGGAAGACCTGTATCTTCCCTTCCGTCCCAAGCGCCGCACCAAGGCCACCATCGCGCGCGAGAAAGGACTCGAGCCGCTCGCGCTCTACCTCTGGCAGCAACAGCCGGGAGCGCAGCCGCTGAAGGACTTCGCGGCGACGTTCGTGGATGCGGAAAAGGGCGTGGCCACTTCGGAAGAAGCCCTGGAGGGCGCGCGTCACATCGTCGCCGAGATGATCAGCGAGGATGCCGACATCCGGAAGGCCCTGCGGCAGCTCATGATGGACGAAGGCATGGTCGTGAGCCGCAAGACGACCGGCGCGGTGGACGAGCAGCAGAAATTCAAGATGTACTACGAATACCGCGAGCCGGTGAAGACCATCCCCTCGCACCGCATGCTGGCCATCCGGCGCGGCGAGAGCGAGAACGTGCTGTTCTTCATCATCGAACTCGAGCCGCAGCGGGCGATTGCCGTGTTGCGCTCGCGCGTCCTGCGGCAGCAGGGCGACTGGACTCCGCAGCTTGAACTTGCGATCGATGACGCATGGCAGCGCCTGCTCAATTCGTCGGTGCAGGGCGAGATCCGCTTTGAACTGAAGCAGCGATCCGACGCCGAGGCCATCCACGTCTTCCGCGACAACCTTCAGAACCTGTTGCTTGCGCCGCCGGCCGGGCCCCTGTCGGTGCTCGGCATCGATCCCGGCGTGCGCACGGGCTGCAAAATCGCCGTGGTGGACGAAACCGGCAAGTTCCTCGCGCATGACGTCATCTACCCGCACCAGCCGAAGAACGACACCGCGGGAGCGATGCGTACGCTGAAGTCGCTGCTCCAGCGCCAAAACGTCCGCGCCATCGCAATCGGCAACGGGACCGCCTCGCGCGAGACCGACGCGTTCGTACGCGACTTCCTGAAGTCCGAAAAGATCGAGGGCATCTTCTCCGTGACCGTGAGCGAGTCCGGCGCCAGCGTGTACTCCGCATCGGATGTCGCCCGGCAGGAGTTCCCCGATCTTGACCTCACGGTGCGCGGCGCGATCTCGATCGCGCGCCGGTTGCAGGACCCGCTCTCAGAACTGGTAAAGGTAGATCCCAAGTCCATCGGCGTCGGCCAGTACCAGCACGACGTCGATCAGCGGCAGTTGCAGCAGTCGCTCGAAACGGTGATCGAGAGCTGCGTGAACCGCGTCGGCGTGGACCTGAACACCTCTTCGTGGACGCTGCTGCGCTACGTTGCCGGCGTCACGGAACGCACGGCCATCAACATCGTGAAGCACCGCGACGAGAACGGCCGCTTCCGCTCGCGCGCGCAACTGCGCGAGGTGCCCGGCATCGGTCCGAAGACCTTCGAGCAGGCCGCGGGCTTCCTGCGCATTCGCAACGGCGACAACCCGCTGGACATGACGGCGGTGCATCCGGAGTCGTACGCCGTCGTCGAACAGATTGCGCAGTCGTTGAATGTGCCGGTTGAGGAGCTGATCCGGTCTCCGCAGCTGGTCGAGAAGGTGGACCGCAGCCGCGTGTCGGCCGGCAAGTACACGCTCGATGACATCCTGGAGGAGTTGCGAAAGCCCGGACGCGATCCGCGCGACAAGTTCGTCGCCCCGAGCTTCAACGAGCAGGTGCGCGAAATCTCGGACGTGCAGCCAGGAATGGTTCTCGAAGGAGTGGTGACGAACGTGACGAAGTTCGGCGCCTTCGTCGATATCGGCGTTCACCAGGATGGACTGGTGCACGTCAGCGAACTGTCGAACCGTTTTGTGAAAGACCCATCCGAGGCGGTCAAGGTGGGGCAGATCGTGAAGGTCAAAGTCCTGAGCGCCGACACCAAGACGAAGCGGATCGGACTATCGATCAAGGCGCTACAGGGACCGGCCACGCAGCCACCCCGTCCGAAGCCCGCGGCCAAACCGCAGGCGACGATGGACGACAAGCTCGCGACGCTGTCTTCGAAGTGGAAAGTGCGGTAGGGCCAACGTTTACCGGCCCATGACAACGAGGACCCTTCTAGGAAACACGGAGGGCTTCTAGAAGATTTATCTGGGCGTTTCTAGGTGGACAGCTTGGGCGTAAACCCTCGGGGTTGATGGTATCAAGAAGCTACCTTAATCCAGAGGGTCTGAATGAAGTCCTTGCGTCACTTTGTCTTTTTTCTTTTGCTCACCGCGGCGGCATCTGCCTCGATCACTGTTCAGTCGCCCACCGCGAGTTCGACGGTACCCAATCCCGTACGCGTGATTGCCTCCGATCCGAATGCAGTTCACATGAAGATCTACGTGGATCACGATGAGGTTTACGGGCAGAACACGCAGAAAATCGACACCGCAATCTCACTCAGTCCGGGATTGCATCAGATCGTGGTTCAGTCCTGGACGAGCGCAGGCGAGGTCGATAAGTACTCTCTGTCGGTGACGGCCACCGACACGGGGTTCAACAACGTGGCCTCGAACCTCGAAGAGTTGATGTGGCAGAATTGCGGCTCCTGCGGAAACCACATCGGCGACACGCGCTACGTCACAGGCTCTCAGACCCTGGTGAGTTCCCCGGCGCTTCGGAATCGCTCCTCGCGCTTCGCTGTCGCCGGCAACAACCACTACACGAATTATTACTGGTACCTCAAGAGCTATGACAACCGCACCATCAAGCGGTTGCGTATCGAGTTCGACCTGTTCGTCCCCCGCCAGTTCGCTACCACGCCCCAGGCCATCGAGTTCGAAGCGCAACACCGCTGGAACAACAAGCTCTACAACATGGCTCTCCAAATGGGCTACAAGAACGGCTACTGGCGCACGTTCGACTACGGCCGCAGCGCGTGGGTCTCGACGGGCATTCCGTTCAAGCCCCTCACCCCGGACACGTGGCACCACATCGTCGCAGATTTCGAAATCGACTACGCGACCGGCAAGCGGCGGCTGGTTGCCGTTGGCCTGGATGGCACACGCAAAGTTCCCACACAGAACTCAACGCTGCCGGCCCTCAACTCGCCGGGCATGAACTACACGACGTTCGCGGCGTTCCAGTTGGATATGAACTCGTCGGCTACGGACTACCACGTGTTCGTGGACAACTACAGATTCCATTGGGAATAGCGCTGGCCTGAAGCAAGGAAGCCCCCATGCAAGTCAGCCAGCTTGCATGGGGCAAGGTCATTACGCTGCCCGCGTGGCGCGGGCGTCTCGCCCGCCATGATCCCCGTGTGGCGCAGGCGTCTCGCACGCCATGTCCATCATCCCGTGTGGCGCGGGCGTCTCGCCCGCGATTAGCTCCAACGCTCTGTGATTCCGCGCACAGATCGTCCGAGTTCATTCCTCTATGTTGATGAGCAAGGACGACCCATGGAATTCTTTCAACTGTTGGAACAGAGACAGTCAGTGCGCGCCTATACTCAGCAGCCGGTGGACGCCTGTTTAATCGAGCGAATACTGAGCGCGGTCCGCACGGCCCCCTCCGCCGGTAACTTCCAGGCGTACGAGGTGTACGTCGTTACCGATCGCGAGCGCATCGCCGAACTCACCGCCGCGACCTTCAACCAGCAGTTCATAAAGGACGCGCCCACGCTGCTGGTCTTCTGTTCGCATGCTGCGAGGTGCAGGTACGACAACCCGTCCTGCTGGGCGTTGCAGGACACGAGCATAGCGGCAACCATGGCGCATTTGGCCATTACGGATCTCGGGCTGGCCACCTGCTGGATTGGAGCGTTCGACCCGTCCAGGGTGGCTCGCATCCTCGAAATGCCGTCCGAGCACTCTCCGCTGGCGATCCTGCCAGTGGGCTACCCAGCCGAAAACCCTCCACGCACGGAACGCAGGGAGCTGGGCGAGTTCGTTCACCGGGTTTAGCCGACTGAGAACCGGCAGGAACGTGACCTCGCCGGAGGACCTAAAATCGCCTCTCGTGCGATTGTGGGGCAGACCACAGCGTAAAAGTTAATTCGCGAGGTGCGGAGTGGAAGTACCACCCAGGTTAGCGCCGAAAGAGCCGGCGCGGAACCCGGGCCAGCGGCGTATTTACTTCGAGGATGGAAGGTCCTCTATCATCACACGCTCAAAAACAGGAACAAAGGTCCGGGCACGAATGATGTCAGACGCCTCCTTGCCGTCTGCCTTCATTCCTCGAGTAACATAAAAGCCAGCAACGGCGCGTACCTTATCTGAGTCATCAAATCGCACAATTATCTGAATCTCATGAAGCACTTTGTGGCCGGCATCAGCTATAGAGATGGAATAGATGGTCAAGCCATCAAAACGGCCCGACTGATCGATTGAGAACCTTCCCGGATACGATTTGTCCTTGATCGTCACATTCTTAACACCATCCAGATCCAGCAAGAATCGCATGGAGAAGCCGCTGGAGCGATACGAATACCACCCAGTGGATGTTTCATCACTTGTGGCGTGAGCATGCTGAGTGATAGTAACGAAACAGATTAGCAACACAATGGTAAGCAATCTTCGTGAACTCATTTTCCCCTCGAACGAATATAGGCGGCAATTCCCGACGCTATTTCCTTGCCAATCTCTCCTGAGCTCTGATTAATCTTCTGTCTATCGGCTGCGCTATTTATGAACCCTACTTCGACAATGACTCCAGTGCCATTCTTGTACTTTGGGACGGCCAAGCTCCTATCGTCCGCTCTTGCACCTCTACTTGGCATAATCGTGTTTGCGCCAATGATAGATTCTGCGAGTTTTTTCCCTTCTGCAGTTGCATAGATCACAGTCATCCCTGTTTTGGTTGGTACTTTGGCAGC
>DASPLH010000088.1:0-14432 GCA_035627675.1 Clostridia bacterium | reverse complement strand
CCGGTTCGAGATCCAGCACGTGCTGCGGCACCTCAACCGCGATGCCGACCGCCTGGCGAACGAAGCCATGGACCGCGGCATGGGCAAGGTGAAACTCGATCGCGCAGACGCCTACGCCAAACCTCCCGAGATGAAGGAGGTAAGGGGTTTCGTGCGCGGGGGCGTGGTGGAGTTCACAGACGAGAAACTTCCGGACGGAATCTTCGTCGTGGTCAGACCGGCGCGCAGCAGGTAAGGGAGACTAACCACGGATGTTCACGGATGCACACGGGTCCGAATACCCCATCCAGATATGATCCGTGTCTATCGATGATAATCCGTGGTAAACGCTAGCTGTTGACCGTTAGCACAATCTTGCCGAAGTTCTTTCTTCCCAGCAGCAATCTGTGTGCCTCGGCGGCGGCTTCCAGCGGGAACTTGGCTCCGATCACCGGCCTCAATTCGCCGCTTTCGATCCATGGCTTCATCGAGTCCAGCGCTTGCGCGATCAGCGGGAAGTGGGTAGCCAGGCGGCTGAGCCAGAGTCCGTGGGCGCTGGCGCTGTTGTTGTACATGGCGAAGGTGTCGAATTTCGGACGCTCGCCGCTGGCTGTGCCGAACAGGATCACTCGTCCCAGGAAGCCGCAGCAGCGCAGCGACTTCGCCGTGTGCTCGCCTCCGAGCGCGTCGAAAACGGCGTCCACGCCCTGACCGAGCGTGATCTCCTGAACGCGCTGTTCGTAATCTTCGTTCGCGTAGTTGATCGGATGGTTGAGTCCGAGTTGTTTCACCCGCTCCAGCTTTTCGACCGTCGAAGCGGTGCCGAAGGTCTCGATTCCCAGGAGCCTGCCGATCTGGACTGCCGCCGTGCCGACTCCACCCGCGGCCGCATGGATCAATACGCGCCTTGGGCGCCGTGCGTCAATCGGCGAAGGGTCGGAGGGCGTGGTGTTCGGGATCAGGCCGGCCTTCCAGTAGAGCAGCCAGGCGGTGAGGAAGTTCACCGGGAATGCGGCGGCCTGGATGGCGTTCCAATTTGCGGGCGCAGGCCAGATCATTCTGGGGTGGGCCGCGATCTTCTCGGCGCACGCGCCCTGCTGCGCGTAGCCCATCACCCGTTCGCCCGTGGACTCGAGAATTCCGGCGAACTCGCGTCCTGTGATGAAGGGAGCTTTCGGGCCACCGGGGTACTTGCCGGCCGACGCCAGCGCGTCGGCAAAGTTGACGCCCACGGCCTCTACCCGGACCAGGACTTCCTTAGGGCCAGGAGTTGGATCGGGAACTTCCTGCAACTGGAGTCCCTCGGGACCGTTGAGGGCTGTGGCGACGATGGCTTTCATGGCAGCCATTGTAGTAGGTAGCGAAAAAAGAAAAACCGGCGCATGTTCTCCCCCGAGAATATCTGCGCCGGTCTCCAGTCTCCCTACGTACTGGGAGAGCATGGCCGCTCATCATTTCCCCTTTCGGGGCGGCCAAAAACTTGTACCCTCAACCGGAGCGGAACCTGGGACCCTGTTCTTCCAAAGCGCCGTGGCGCTGGCTTCCGCATGTCCGGGGCAGCAATGTCTGCACTGCGCTGCAATTCCAAGTTGCCGCCTCTTCTCTGTTCGGTCAACGCGAATCGCATCCAAAGGGGTTTACGGTTCGGGTTACGCCGAACCCTCTGGGGTACTTGCGCCAGGTTGGTAAGACTGGTGCGCCGTGCTCGTAAAGTAGTGGAAGCACGGAGACTTCAACCACGGTGGTATATACTTCGCCTACTTTGGCAGTGGTGCCGTCGCGAGACGGCACGGCGGGGCACCATTCATACTCGCTCCGCTTTACTTGGCGTCTGGGGACGTCTAGTTCGGGCCGTACTTGTGACGATCCGAGTTGCAGTCAGCAGTTGCTCGGTCCATGGAGCCCGTCGGCTTGTACCAGGTCACCGCAGCCGGTCGATGGGGATTCGGCGGGTGGCGGAAGGACCCGGTCTGTGGCGGATCGCGACAAGCATGTGCCTCCCCAGTAGGAGGTTTGCTTGGATCTAATTCTTATCAGGGCTGCATTCGTCGTAACGGTCGCGATTTCCTGCTTCTTTCTCGTTCCGTTCCCGATTCCTCAGATCGCGAACGCCGGGGCGGGCCTCGTACTCGGGGCCGCTGTCGTGGCCTTCGAGATCCGGTTACGATCGGTCAGCCTCAAGCGTCTCATCGGCGCCGCCATCGGAAGTGTGCTCGGCATCATCGGCGCGTACCTGTTCACGGTCGTCATCCGAAACAGCATTCACGAGAGCGCGCTCCAGAGCTTCCTCCAGCTCTTTGTCATGCTCTTGATGGCCTATGTCGGCCTGATCGTGGGGGCAACCAAGGGAGACCTGCTGAACCTCTCCGCCCTGGGCGGCATCTTTGGCGGCGAGAAGCAAACCAGGAAGAGCTACAAACTTCTCGACACGAGCGTGATCATCGACGGCCGCATCGCCGATATCGCCGAGACGGGGTTCCTCGACGGCGTACTCGTGATCCCGTCCTTCGTGCTGCGTGAGCTCCAGCTCGTGGCCGACTCGGCCGACTCGCTCAAGCGGAACCGCGGCCGGCGCGGACTGGACATTCTCCAGCGCGTCCAGAAGATCACTACGCTGGCCGTTCAGATCGTCGAAGACGACTTCCCGGCCGTCCGCGAAGTGGACATGAAGCTGATCGAGCTCGCCAAGGTGTACGAGGCCAAGATCGTCACCAACGATTTCAACCTCAACAAGGTGGCCCAGCTCCACGGAGTCGAGGTCCTGAACATCAACGAACTCGCGAACTCCCTCAAGCCCATCGTGCTTCCGGGCGAGATCATGAAGGTCTTCATCCTGAAAGAGGGCAAGGAATACAACCAGGGTGTGGCCTACCTGGACGATGGAACCATGGTGGTCGTGGACAACGCGCGCAAGATGATCGGCAAGACGGTCGATATCTCGGTCACGTCGGTGTTGCAGACCACGGCAGGCAAGATGATCTTCGGCAAGTTCGACGAGCGGGGCATGACGGGCATGGCGCGTCCTGAGCCTCGCCCGGTGGATACTCGCAAGAGCAATCCGCAGCCGACCATGCTGCCGGGTGGCAACGAGCCCAACGGCGGAACTCAGCAGCAGGCATCGGGTGCTGCAACGAGCACGACTCCCGCGACCGGCCCACAGCACTAAAGTAACTTTCGCGGCAGCAACCCCGGCCAGGCGCCGGGGTTTTTTGTTAGTGAACTCGGGAGTAGCTGATTGTGCACCCCCGGCGAGAGCGCTCCGGTTGCGGCTTTCGGCGGCACGTCACGGAATCACTGGTTACATATCACATCCCGAGTTGAGGCCGTTTCCTATAATCACAACCTGGTGTAGTCGTAAAAGGTTTTGTTGTTCTTGAAATGTGCATTGGAGGATTTTCGTGAAAAAGGCATTTGTCGTAATTCTTGGACTTACCGTCATCCTGTTCGCGACCATGTTGTTCGCGGGTGAAACGGCTCCCGGCACCGTAATCCTGAAGGGCGCTCCGATGGGCGGCGTGAAGTTCGACCACCCGGCCCACGTCAAGGTTGCGAAGTGCGCTGACTGCCACCACGCTAACAAGGCTGAGAAGCCGCTGGCCACCCCGCACCAGAAGTGTCAGGATTGCCACACCAGCAAGGTTGTCGCTCCTGTTAAGTCGGACGCGAAGACCGCTCTCCACGCCAACTGCATCGACTGCCACAAGAAGGTCGCAAAGGGACCGACGAAGTGCACCGAGTGCCACCAGAAGGGCAACGTCTAGTCCGAACAGGACCAACGTCGAGCGCGCCAGGTTCGCCTGGCGCGTTTTTGTTTGCGCGAAAAACAAAACGGCAGACCCGAAGGTCTGCCGCTTGAAAGCTCGACGGTTTACAGGATGTAGCGGGACAGATCCTGGTCCTTCGCAATATCGGCCAGGGTCTTGGTGACGTATGCCGCGTCGATCTTCACGTCCTTGTCCTTCATATCGGGAGCATTGAAGCTGACCTCGTCCAGCACGCGCTCCATGATCGTGTGCAGGCGGCGAGCGCCGATGTTCTCGGTGGACTCGTTCACCCGGGCCGCAAAGTTCGCGATCTCTTTCAGCGAATCTTCGGTGAATTCCAGCTTCAGGCCCTCGGTCTCCAGCAGCGCCGTGTACTGCTTCACCAGCGACGACTTGGGTTCGGTCAGGATCTTGATGAAGTCCTCGACGGTCAGCGACTTCAGTTCGACACGGATGGGGAAGCGTCCCTGGAGTTCCGGGATCAGGTCGCTCGGCTTCGAGACGTGGAACGCTCCGGCGGCGATGAACAGGATGTGATCGGTGCGAACCATGCCGTAGCGGGTGTTGATCGTCGTGCCTTCCACGATCGGCAGGATGTCGCGCTGCACGCCTTCCCGCGAGACGTCGGGGCCGTGTCCGCCTTCGCGCCCGGCGATCTTGTCGATCTCATCGAGGAAGATGATGCCCGATTGCTCAACGCGCTCGAGCGCCGTCCGCGTCACCTGGTCCATGTCGATCAAGCGCTGCTCTTCTTCGGCGATCAGGTAGTCGAAGGCCTCGCTGACCTTCATCTTCCGCTTTTTCGTGCGCTGGCCGAAGATGTTGGGCAGCATGTCCTTGATGTTGACGTCCATCTCTTCCACGCCCTGGTTCGAGATGATCTCGAAGGCGGGCATGTTCTTCTCGCGGACTTCGATCTCGACGATGCGGTCGTCGAGCTTGCCTTCGCGCAACTGCTGGCGCAGTTTCTCGCGGGTGCGCGAGCTGGTCGCATCGCCCGTGCCCGTGAGCACCGGCTGCGAGCCAAACCCGATGGCGGTGGTGGTGCTGCTGCTGGCTTCGTAGGCCGGAGCCGGGGCGGGAATGGAGGGCAGCAGCAGGTCGAGCAGCCGCTCTTCGGCGTTCAGCTCAGCCTTGTCCGCGACGTCCTCCATCTTCTCTTCGCGCACCATGTCGATCGAGATCTCGATCAGGTCGCGGATCATCGACTCCACGTCGCGGCCCACGTAACCGACCTCGGTGAATTTACTGGCTTCGACTTTGAGGAAGGGTGAGTTCGCGAGCTTGGCCAGGCGGCGCGCGATTTCGGTTTTGCCGACGCCCGTGGGCCCGATCATGATGATGTTCTTCGGCATGACCTCTTCGGCCATGTCGGGCGGCAGCTTCTGGCGGCGCATGCGGTTGCGCAGGGCAATGGCCACTGCGCGCTTGGCTTCATGCTGGCCGACCACATGCTTGTCGAGCTCGGATACGATCTCGCGCGGCGTCAGTTCGTCGAGTGTGATCTGCTCTTCTTCCAAAGTTTGGGGCAGGTAGATAGCCACTGCTTAGACTCCATCCGGCCGGGCGGCGGGCCGCAAGCCGTTACAGCTCTTCAATCGTGAAATTCTCGTTCGTATAAATGCAGGTCTGCCCCGCGACCTTCATCGCCGCCTCGGCGATCTCGCGGGCGCTCAGCTGCGTGTACTGCATGAGGGCCGTCGCGGCCGAAACCGCGAACGGGCCTCCGCTGCCGATGGCAGCGATGTTGTTGTCGGGCTCGATCACGTCGCCCTGGCCGCTGAGCAGGTACGTCTGGTTCTTATCGGCGACCACCAGCAGCGCTTCCAGCTGGCGCAAGGTCTTGTCGGTTCGCCAATCTTTCGCGAGTTCGACGGCGGAGCGGCCGAGGTTCCCGGCATACTGCTCCAGCTTGGTCTCGAAGCGCGCGAACAGCGAGAAGGCGTCGGCCGTCGAGCCGGCAAACCCGGCAAGGATCTTGTCCTGGTACAGCCGCCGGATCTTGCGCGCACCCTGTTTGATGATGTGGTCGCCCAGAGTGACCTGGCCGTCTCCGGCCATGACCACCTTGCCGTCGCGGCGGACACACAGAACGGTTGTAGAGCGGATACGCGGGGCGGAGCCGCGCAGGAGGGCGACAGGTTCTTTCCGTGCCATGAGACTAATCAACGATTATAGCAGCGGGTCCGGGTCGGCCACTGCAAGCCGCAAAACGTCAAGGCCGGGCAAAGCGCCCGGCCACCTGCAACTGACGGCCCCGGCTTCCTCAGGCTCTCGCGCCTTCCGCGATCTGACGGGTGAGTTCGTCCACCTTGCGCTCGAGAACGTGGCGGATCGAAAGGATTCCGATCAACTTGCCGTCGTCTTCCACGACGGGCAGGTGACGCTTCTGATGGTCGATCATGACTTGGAGCGCCTCGGCGATGCTCGTCCCCTTCGTCGCCAGCACGACCGGCGAAGTCATCACCTCGCGCACCGGTATCGAATGAGGGTCGCGCCCGCTCAGGGCGACTTTGCGCATCACGTCGCGTTCGGTGAAGATCCCGGCAACAATGCCGTTGTCATCCACGATTGCCGCGGCACCCATGCGACGGTTGATCATTGCCTCGATGGCATCGGCAGCGCTGGCGGTGAGAGATACTGCCGCCGGATCGGCGGCACAGAAATCCAGAATGCTCATATGAGACTCCGTGGGTATGAAGCGGGTATGGTACGAAGGACTAGACTCCTCCTGCAACCAAAAGTTCCGCTATATTTCGCCTTCGCAGGCAAATGCCTCAATCCAAGGTCTTCGGCAGATGCTTGTTTCACTCTGGAATGAACGCCTCGACCTCGATTTCGACCAGCATTCGCTCGTCCACCAGCCAGGGAACGCCGACCATGGTGGCGCAAGGGCGTACGTCGCGGAAGAACTCGCCATGCGCGCGTCCGACCGCCTCCCAGTCCTCATGCCGGACAACAAACATCCGGGTGCGCACGACGTCTTTCATCGACGCACCGGCCTTCGCGAGCGCCGCCTCGATGTTGCGGAACGTCTGCATGGCTTGCTCGTAGGCGTCGCCAACTCCGAGCAGAGTGCCGTCCGCGCCGGTGGCCGTTGTGCCGCTCACATGGAGGTGTGGCCCGACCTTTACCGCACGCGAGTACCCAACCACTGCTTCCCAAGGCGCATTGCCGGATATGTTCTGTCGCTGCATAAGACCCCCATCGGGAGTGTGCACTTCCGGACCCGCACACTTTAGCACTCGACCAGGTTGCCGGCTGACATAGGTGCGGCACTCGCGCCATGGATGCACAACCCATGCAGCATGGCCGGGTTCCAAGAAAGAACCAGTTTCGAGCAAGAACCAGTTTCGAGTTTCAGGTTTCCAGCTTCGAGCCGGATGGCCCTCAACTCATCGTTCAAACTCGAGCTGGAGACTTTGAAACTTGAACCTCAAGTACGACTCACATTTGAGTCTTGCGGGAGCGAAGGGAACTGCGCTACATACCCGTCACACATCGTTGTGATCGGGGGAGGAAGACAGGTCATGGGATCGATTCCGGAGCCGCATCCGTTGCGGCTGCTGTTCGTGGAACTCGTGAACGCTCACTTCGACCGGGAGGTTGGGCTGCGGGACGCAAACGTAAAGCAATATGTGGCTGATGTGCTCACGGACTTCTGCGATTGCCGGCAGCTCTACAGGATCCGCGACGGGGCTGGGCGTCCGCTGCATGACGTGGGCGAGATGCTGTTGCAGGCTGACCCGGTGTTCGGAGAAGCTCCCTCGTTCGAACGCGAGCGCGAGGTACGCAAGCATATCGGCGACTACACGCTGTTCTTTAGCGGCATGTTCCCCGAGAGCATCAACCGGTTCCGGCTCAGGCGTCACCGGCTGGAGAGCTTCGTCGATCTGATGAAGGCCGGCAAGGAGAGCTACTACGTGGTCTCGAAGTTCGACCAGTTCGAGTACAGGAAGGTAGCGCCGATGTTCGCCAAGCTGGCGCGCGAGTTCGAGGCCTGCGTCTTCGGCCTCAACATGGTCAAAAACGATCTCCAGGAGATGCAGCACCCGGTGGTGCGCCGCACCAACGACCTGATCATGTAATTCGTCGCCCGCGGGAATCGCGGTTTACGGCTGGGCTTCGGCCTCGGCGGCAGGCACCGCAGCTTCGAAGCGGTAGAAGCTCAGCGAAGACTCCCCCTGGGTGAGCAGCCGATACCGCCGCAGCTGCCCAATCCCGTCGCCGGGGTCGAATCGCTTCTCGTGTTCGGCAACGACGATGCCCGAGGACGACATCAGGCGAGAGTTAGCCAGCAGGCGCAGCACCTGCTCGTACGCTCCCTGCATGCGGTACGGCGGATCGAAAAAGCAGACGTCGAACTCCTGCCCGGAGCGATCGAGCAAAGCCAGGGACTCCGCCGCCGCGCGCTCGTGCACGACAACCCCGCCGGTGATTCCAAACGAAGCGAGATTAGCCCGGATCACATTCGCGGCCTTGCGGTTCGCTTCGACAAAGTGAACCTCGGCTGCTCCGCGGCTGAGCGCCTCGAGTCCGATCGAACCCGTGCCGGCGAAGAGGTCGAGGAATCGCGCACCCTCCAGAATGCCCGCGGATTGCAGGACGTTAAACAGTGTTTCCTTCAGCCGGTCGTAGGTGGGCCTCGTCTCCGCTCCCGGGAGACTCTGGACGTTCCGGCTGCGAAACTTTCCCGCGATCACTCTCATCGAACCTAAGAGGAACCTCACGGTAGAGTAGTAGGTGAGGTGACACTCATCGAGAACGTATCACAGAGTTCCAGGCTCAACATGAGGAAGTGGTCCATCCCGGCAGGCCGCATCTTCGGCGTGCAGGTGCGCGTTCATCTGACCTTTTTCATACTGCTGCTGTTCGTGTGGCTCACCGAGGCGTTGCAGACCGGCTGGATCGGGGTGGCACGCGGCTTCGCCCTGGTGGCGATCGTCTTCGGCTCGGTGGTGGTCCACGAGCTCGCCCACGCACTGGTAGCCCTCCGCAACGGGATCAACGTGAGGGCGATCATGCTCCTGCCCATTGGCGGCGTCACCCTCATGGACGAGGAGACGTACCGCAATCCCAATCCCTCGCGCGACATGCGCATTGCGGCCGCGGGACCGCTGGTCAACATCGTCCTCGCCGTCTTCTTCGGCTCGGCAACCCTGCTGCTGTGGCCTGAAGCCAACCTGTTTGGGCGTCCCTTTGTGCACTCGGCAAACCTTGTGCGGAGTCTCTTCTGGTCCAACCTGTTCCTTGGGCTGTTCAATCTGCTGCCGGCCTATCCGCTGGATGGCGGAAGGGTGCTGCGGGCGTGGTTTACCCGCCGCATGGACAGCGTTCACGCAACGCGCCGGGCCGTGAGCATCGGGCAGTTCTTTGCCATCCTGATGATCGCCGCCGGCGTGTGGAACACCTGGCTGATGCTGATCGGATTCATCCTCTTCCTCGGTGGACAGGTGGAAGACCGCAGCGCTTTGTTCCAGGCCGTGCTCGAGCAGGTACGGATAGAAGACGTGATGCTGACCGACTTCCTCACGCTGTCTCCGGCCGACACGCTCGAAGACGCGTTGCAGAAGGCCGTTCACTCGCTGCAGGACGACTTCCCTGTCGTGCGCGACAACGACATGGTGGGCACCATCACGCGGCAGAAGATCATGGAGAGCGTCCGCTCGGGCGAGGTCGGCTACGTGCAGGGCGCGATGAACCGCATCTTCCAGGTAGCAGGCCGGAAGGACACCGTGGCTTCAGTGCTGCGCAAAGCCTCGCAGAACGGGATGTCGCTGATCACTGTCGTGGACGGCGGTCACATGGTGGGAATCGTGACCCTTCAGAACCTCAGCCACAGCATCGCTCTGCTGGCCGAGTCGCGAAAACTTCGGCAGGCGAATTAGGCGAGTTCGTTACAAAGGAAAGGGCCGGGCTCAAGCCCGGCCCTTGTTGTTTTCTCCGATGCGCTACCGCAGGTTGATGGAACGCCAATCCTTGACCGGGCGCGAAATCGTTCGTCCGCCGCTCTGGTAGAAGATCGCTCCAGACCTGTTGTCGTCGCGGTCGCGGATCATCAGGATGGCATCGCCATCCGGCGCCGGAGCCGGCGAACGCTCCGCCCACTCGATGGTCGGGAATATTCCCCTGCGGACGACGGCAATCACCGGCTGGCCGTTGAAGTAGTCGTCGATCAGCGCGCGCCCCCCGCTCAGGACGACGAAACGGTGCTGCCCCTTGTCGTTCACCAGCATGTACGCCACGTCTTTCGAGGCCTGCCCGCCGGTGTAGTCCAGGTTCAGGCCGCCCTGAACTTCGCTTCCCATCGCTTTCAGGACTCCGACGGTCTTCGCGTCCACCTCTTCGGCGTCGAGCACGTGGAACCCGGAGACGCCAGGGATGTTCTCGGCATCGCGCAGGGGAACGACGTTGCGGTGGCGGACCGGGGCCGCCGCGCGGGCACTCTGCTGCGGTTCGGGGCGCACGGCCATGAGCACGGCCGCAATCGCCGCCACCACACCGGTGGCAATCACGAACCGCCGGAAGATGTGGCGCTCGCGCTTTGGACGCTGCACGCGGATCTGCGCGGCTCCCGGCATCTGGGCCAGCAGGTTGGCCATCTTCACCAGCGAGTCGATGTGTGCGGCGACGTGACGCGCAGCGTTGGACGGAACCGTCGTCTCGATCAGCTCCAGCGAGCCCTTCGAGATCTGCACCATGGTGCGCGACGAACAGCAGGCCCTCTGCAGCTCGCTGCCGATATCGCGTCCGGTCAGGAACATGCGGGCAGCCGCGCCGTCGGTGGTGCGCAGCGCGAATCGCGCGTTGAAGTTGTCGTCCTGCGTCGTGACCGCAATCCGCTTGTCCGGGATCACGAACGGTCCGTTCTTTGGCAACACGGAGAGGTCGAGCGTGCTGGGCGCCGCGACCCGGACGTGCAGTCCCGGGGTCGTCTCAGAGTAGGAGAAGCGGATGACGACCGGCCATTTCGAGTCCGTCCCGCTGATTACCAGGTCTTCGCCATCGCGGAACACCTCTCCGCCGATCTTCTTTCGCAACGCTTGCACGTCCGGCTGGAGGTCGGAGTACCCGGCATACATGCGGCGTTCGCGCGCATAGGCCGCGATAAACCCCACGAGGGCGAGCGCGACAATGATGAGAACAGCAGTTGCGATAGGTGCGAACAGACCGGATCTCCGAGATGGTTTACCTTTGGCGCATCATAACCCGCTACTCACCCGGGAGCAACCAATCGAAGGTCATGGAACTAATATCGGCCGAAGATCAACATTTCGCGGTATTTAGGGCTATGCACAAGCTGGTTCTATAATTCGGATTCCCCTCGGAAAAACAACTTATGACCATCACCGAACGTATCCAGAAAGACATGATCGAGGCTATGCGCGCCAAGCAGGAGTTGCGGCTGGAGACCGTCCGCATGGTCAAAGCCGCGCTCAAGAACAAGGAAATCGAGAAGCGCCAGCCGCTGGACGAGAAGGAAGAGATGCAGGTGCTCTCCACGCTCATCAAGCAGCGTAAAGACTCGGTCGAACAATTCACCAAGGGTGGTCGTCTCGAACTCGCCGCCAAGGAGCAGCAGGAGATCGAGATCATTGAGGGTTACCTGCCCAAGGCGGTCGGTGAAGAAGAGATCACGGCCGCGGTGAAGTCGGTCGTCGCCGAGATGGGCGCTCCTACCATGAAGGACATGGGCAACGTGATGAAAGGCGTGATGGCACGCTTCGCCGGAGCGCGCGTGGACGGCAAACTGGTGAGCGAGGCGGTCAAGCGGGAGCTGGCAGGAAAATAGTCGCTGAGCCGCTGAGTTACTGAGCTGCTGAGCGCTATGCTGGGCCGGTCATGCAATCGTTGTGTATCAATGGCACGCCTTCAGGCGTATCCCAACGAACCTGTCCATCAATTTCTACGTCTGCGCCTGCAAAGAAGCGTTGATCGACACGCGTGCGCCGTTCGCCCTGCCGGGAACGGCCGTTTCGGATTTCCCAATTTGACATGCTCACGAATCGTCCAGGCATCCGTCTATATGGTCGGCGGGAACATTCGGGCGTTTCTATACGTCTGAGAGATGTGCGGCTCTGGAAAGTCAGGCCCGTGACGCGGAAGGTGCACCCCGTGCAACATTCGGACTTCTTTGCCCCGCGGTGATAGGTTTGAACGTTGCGCTCGCTTGTGCGCCGCAAGGTGCCGACATCGTCGGTTCCCAAAAGTAAGACAGGAGATTACCTCTTATATGAAAAAGATCACGGTTGTGGCACTCATCCTGCTGTTGTCGGCAGCGGCTTTCGCCGCCGGCAATGGCGAGAAAATTGAGCTCCGTAAGGACATGACTTTGAACGGCACGAAGCTGGCCGCCGGTGAGTACCGGGTGACAGTGGACGGCACCGCGGGTGACGTGAAAGTCACGTTCATGCGGGGCAAGAAGGTCGTTGCCACTGCGAATGGCAAGATCGAAGGCACCGTCGCGCCGTCGTTCAACTCCGTTATCACGACCCAGAAGGACGGCGTTGCCGTCGTGAAAGAGATCCTGCTCAAGCCAGTGAAGGGGTCGGTCGTTATCCAGTAGCACCTTACCGTAAGACAGACGGGGAGCCAGCCGGCTCCCCGTTTGTTTGTAACTTTTTGCCCGTCCGCGGCATTTATTCAGGTAAAGACCTGATCGGCCCTTTCTGGCCGCGTCGTGATCCGCTGCTACCATAGAGGAATATGTCCAGTTTGCCATTGCCCATCGCGGCGTTCGTCGCTGGGATACTGTCTTTTCTGTCTCCCTGTGTGCTGCCGCTGGTTCCGGGATACGTCTCGCTGATCTCGGGTACGAGCGTGGACGATCTTCAGAGCGCAGGGCGGGGCTCGCTCCGCCGCGTGATGATGAACTCCCTGACGTTCATTCTCGGGTTCAGCGTGGTGTTCATCTCGCTGGGAGCGGTGGCCACCACGGTCGGCCAGCTTACCCGCCAGTACCACCGGCCGCTGGCGATCCTGGCAGGCATCATCATCTTCGTTTTCGGACTCCACCTGGCAGGCATCTTCAAGATCAACGCGCTCTATGCCGACAAGCGTATGCACGGCGTCAAGGGCGGCTCGAGCCCGCTCGGCTCGTTCGTCGTGGGCTTCGCCTTCGCCTTTGGCTGGACGCCCTGCATCGGACCGATCCTGGCCGGAATCCTTGTTCTCGCCGGGTCCCAGGACACCGTGCTGAAGGGCATCGTGCTGCTGGCGGTGTACTCGCTGGGACTGGCCGTGCCGTTCCTTGTGACATCCCTCGGGGTTAACAAGTTCCTCGCGTTCTACACGCGGTTCCGGCGTCACTTGCACGCCGTGGAAGTCACCAGCGGAGTGCTGCTGATGATCTTCGGAGCGCTGATCGCGACCGGCAACTTCACCAGGCTCTCGGGGTATCTCGGGTTCCTGAACCGTTTCGCGCTGTAAGGGAGTTTTCGTTTGAAACGCAATATCGTCATCTTTGGCCTGCTGATCGTCGTTATCGCCGGCATGATTTTGGCCGGCAAGTTCAGGCCGCCTTCGAGCGCCGACCGCTTCGACCAGGCGAACTTCAAGGGCAAGCCCGCGCCCGACTTCGAACTGGAAACCCTCGAAGGCCAGAAGATCAAGCTGTCGGATTACAAGGGCAAGGCCGTGGTCCTGAACTTCTGGGCCACGTGGTGTGCTCCATGCAAGGCCGAGATGCCGTGGTTTGTCGATCTCCAGCAGCGCTATGCCGCGCAGGGCCTGCAAATCATCGGAGTGGCCATGGACGACGCCAGCAAGGAAGACATCGCGAAGTTCGCCAAGGACATGGGCGTGAACTATCCCATCCTGCTGGGGCAGGAGGAGGTCGCGGCGAAGTACGGAGACGTGCAATTCCTGCCGACGACGTTCTACATCGACCGCTCGGGCAACCTGATGGACCGCGTCTTCGGATTCACCGAGCGGCGCCACATCGAAGACAGCGTCCAGAAGGCGCTGGCTACAAAGGCGGCCTCCGGCCCCAACGGCAGTTCCGACGCGGCAGTCGCGCTGGCCGCTGGAGGTACGCGGTGAACGGTCTGCGCACGCTTTTGGTCTGCCTCGCACTCTCGCTCACGGCCGTGGCCCAGGGACCCAGCGTGACGGCACTGCCGCTCGATGTGGTTGCGGTCCCGAAAGGCGGCTCGGCCATCGCAACGCTCACGTTCCGCGTCAGCAAGGGGTTCCACATCAACTCCAACAAGCCGAACTCCGACCTGCTGATCCCGACGGTCCTGAAGCTCAGCCCGCAGAACGACCTGATGGTGGGAAAAATCGAGTATCCCAAGGGCGAAGACCTCACGTTCGAGTTCTCGCCCGACGAGAAGATGAGCGTGTACTCGGGAGACTTCACGGTGAAGGCGCTGGTGCGCTCCACCCAAAACGCCGCTCCCGGCACCTACCGCATCAACGGACAGCTGAAGTACCAGGCGTGCAACGATCGCCAGTGCTTCCCTCCAAAGACGGCTCCGGTTGCGTTGGACGTCAAGGTTGCGAAGCGCGCGCGCCAGAGATAGCCGCACCCTGCAAGACGGGCGAAAACCAGCCACCCGGCTGGTTTTTCGCTTCTGCGCTATGCTTCCTCGGCATGTGGAAGAAGCTGGCGCTGCTGCTTGCCCTCTCCGTTGCCACCGTCGCGCTCCAGGAACCTGCGCCGCAGGTGTTCCGCATTACTCCTGCCCG